>JAYUZB010000226.1:0-22168 GCA_043752185.1 Chitinophagaceae bacterium | reverse complement strand
CAAAAAGTATCGCTTGCTTTTACCGGCGATGGCGGCACCAGCGAAGGCGATTTTCATGAAGCATTAAATATTGCAGCCGTGTGGGATTTGCCGGTAATATTTATCATAGAAAATAACGGCTATGGTTTAAGTACACCAACAAGCGAACAATACCGCTGCAAAAATTTAGTTGATAAAGCCATTGGTTATGGTATAGAAGGAATACAGATTGACGGCAATAATATTTTATCGGTGTACGATACCATCAAAGGTGTAAGAGATTACTGTATCAAAAATCAAAAACCTTATTTAATTGAATGCATGACCTTTCGTATGCGTGGACATGAAGAAGCAAGCGGTGTTAAATATGTGCCACCCGAAATGTTTGAGCAATGGGCAACAAAAGACCCTGTAAAAAATTATGAGCAATATCTTATTGATGAAAATATTTTAACTGCAACGCAGATTGAAAATATTAAAGCAGAAACAAAAGCGCATATTGAAACTGAATTAAAAATTGGCTCTCAGGCAAAACCCTTTGAGGTGAATACTGTTGAGGAAGTGAATGATGTATATGCACCGTCAGAAGTGAGTCGTGAGTCGTCAGTTAAGCAGTATGAGGAACTGAGCTCTTCTCCCGACTCCCAACTCAAGACTCCCGACTCTCGTTTTATCGATGGAATTAAACAAGCCCTTCATCAAAGCATGCTCAAACATCCCAACCTCATCATCATGGGACAGGATATTGCAGAGTATGGCGGTGCTTTTAAAATTACCGAAGGTTTTGTGGAAGAATTTGGTAAAGAAAGAATACGCAATACACCCATTTGCGAAAGTGCTGTTGTGGGTGCAGCATTGGGTTTAAGTTTGGAAGGATACAAGGCCATTATGGAAATGCAGTTTGCCGATTTTGCAACCGTAGGCTTTAATCAGATAATAAATAATCTTGCAAAAATATATTACCGCTGGGGGCAAAGTGCCGATGTTGTTATTCGCATGCCAACCGGTGGCGGTGTGGGCGCAGGGCCATTTCACAGCCAGAGTAACGAAGCCTGGTTTGTACACACGCCGGGATTAAAAGTGGTTTACCCAAGCACACCAGCCGATGCAAAAGGTTTATTGATTGCCGCCATTAATGACCCCAACCCGATTTTATATTTTGAGCATAAAGCTTTGTATCGTTCGGTAAGTGGTCATGTGCCTGAAGAATATTACGAAGTGGAAATTGGCAAAGCAAGATTAGTTACCAGCGGCGATGATATCAGCATCATTACCTACGGTGCCGGTGTACATTGGGCGATGGACTATGCAAAAAATCATTCCGACATTTCTATTCATATTTTAGATTTAAGAACCTTGCTTCCTTTGGATTATGATGCAATAAAAGAAGCTGTTGCAGCAACCGGCAAAGTATTATTGCTGCACGAAGACACACTCATTGGCGGCATTGGGGGCGAAATAGCAGCATGGATTGCTGAAAACTGTTTCGATCACTTAGATGCACCCGTAATGCGTTGTGCATCGCTGGATACGCCCATTCCATTTAATTTAGAATTGGAGAAAAATTTTATGGCGTACAGCAGGTTGGATGAAACTGTACAGAAATTATTGAATTATTAATCCACAAAATTTTATTACGATCAACTTTGCCAAAGTTGTTTATCGTTGGCACTCTTTGGTGGCAGGTTGACTAATTTATCGGTGCCGATAAATTTCTAAAACCTGATCTCCATAATTGTTTGTAGTTTTAGTAACCAAAATTTACCAACTAAAACTATTTGCCTGATGAAAAAATACTTTCTATTCATTACCGCCGTTTTCTTTTTTATTTCCTGTAAACAATCAGCAGACAAATCAGGTACGTCAGCCCTGTTATACGACTCTGCTTATGTGCCGGCTGTTTTTGCTGATGCCAACCGGGTAGAAAAGATTAAAGCGGCTTTTGCGATAATAGACAGCCTGTATAAAAAACACGCAACAGATAATCATTTCCCCGGCATATCATTTGGTATTGTAATAGATGGGCAACTATTGTATAAAAACAGTTATGGTTATACAGATGTTGAAAAGAAAATACCAGCTACCTCATCTTCGCTCTTTCGTATTGCATCCATGAGTAAAAGTTTTACCTGCATGGCTATTTTAAAATTACGGGATGAAGGGAAGCTGAATTTGGATGACCCCGCTTATTTATATATTCCTGAATTAAAGAATTTAAAATATCCAACAGCCGATGCGCCACACATAACCATCCGACATTTAATGACGCATGGCGCCGGCTTTCCCGAAGATAATCCCTGGGGCGACAGGCAACTTGCCGATAATGATAAAGACCTGATGGAATTTATTGGTAAGCAGATTTCTTTTTCTAACCCACCGGGCATTGCTTATGAATACAGCAATTTAGGTTTTGCCTTGCAGGGAAAAATCATCAGCAAAGTTTCCGGCATGCGCTACCAGGATTATATTAAACAAAATATTTTGGTACCATTGGGCATGAAAACCACCACCTACGAATTTGGTGATGTGGCACCCGATAAACTGGCACACGGTTACCGTTGGTTAAATGAACAATGGAACGAAGAAACATTACTGCACGATACTAAAGACGGAAGCTGGGGTGCCATGGGCGCTATGATCAGCTCTATTGATGAGTTTGCAAACTATATGGCTTTTCACATGAGTGCCTGGCCGCCCAACAATGCAAAAGACGATGGCCCGATAAAAAGAAGTTCGGTAAGGGAAATGCATCATCCCTGGCGCTGGCATACATTTAATCCTGCATTTACTTTTCCCGATGGAAGAGTATGTGCAATCACAGCAGCTTATTGCTATGGTTTAGGCTGGATGAAAGATTGCGATGGTAAAACCTATATTGCTCACAGTGGCGGCCTGCCGGGCTTTGGAAGCCAGTGGCGCATGATGCCCGATTATGGTATTGGAGTAATGGCTTTTGCCAACCGTACCTATGCACCCATGGGTGCTATAAACCTGCGTGTGCTGGATACCTTAATTAAAATTGCCGGTCTGCAACCCAGGCAGATGGTGCCCTCAAAAATTTTGGAGCAACGCAAAAATGAATTGCTGAAAATTTTACCTGATTGGAATAATGCCGAACAAAGCGGCATTTTTGCAGAGAACTTTTTTCCAGATTATCCCATTGACAGTTTAAAAAAAGAAGTAAAAAATTTATACAGCAAAGCCGGAAAAATAATTTCCATAAAAGCAACTAATCCCGAGAACCAGTTGCGTGGCAGTTTTATTATTGAAGGAGAGAAAACAGATATTGAAGTTTATTTCACATTGTCGCCGGAGAACCCTGCGTTGATACAGGAGTATAGCATTAAGGAAGTACCCAAAGTAAAAAAATAGGATTAGTTTTGAATTACTTAATGTTACCGTAAAAAATTCGGGTACACATTTGCTTCAGGAACATACGTCGGGCAAATAACTGCCTATTATTTTAAAAAATCACGCTTGCCATCATGAGAAAATTAACTGTTGCCTTATTAGTGGGCTTATTGCTTGTTACAACCCCGGATCTATTAGCCCAGGAAATGACCAATAAAGAAATTACTGACTATATCACCCAACACAAATGGTTTTTGCGTAGATATGAATGGCAGGATAAATATTTTACAGTGCCGAAAGAACACCAGGGAAACTATATGGTCTTGCTGCCCCAGGGAAAGGTATATTACCATAAAAAGGGACAGAATGAAAGCGACAGACCCCGTTACGACTGGAAACTTTCGGGAACTAATAGGATTACCATCACCATACATGACGGCACAAAAAATACTTTTAGTTTTAAGCTGAAAGATTTTATTGGCTTTAAGATATATTTTACGCAAAATGGTGGCGACGAAGATGGCCTTACCTACGTATGGGAAGATGCTGGAAAGACAATAAGCTTACCTGCAGAAAAAACTGTGGATGCCTTAAAGCAGAAAACTGACAATGACGATAAATCAGTAACAATAGGAAACACTATATGGATGACGGAAAACCTGAACACGACCCGTTTCAGGAATGGAGATATTATCCCCGAAGCAAAAACCTCTGCGGAATGGAAAAAAGCAGGTGAAATGGGACAACCAGCATGGTGTTACTATGATAACAATCCTAAGCATGGCGAAAAATATGGTAAACTATATAATTGGTATGCAATTAGCGACCAAAGGGGCTTAGCACCCTTGGGTTACCGAATTCCAGAGTTTGAGGAATGGTATACTATAGGAAAATTCTCACACACTGAAGCCGGCGGTAAATTAAAAGCTACTTATTATTGGGATAGTCCAAATACAGGAGCTACAAATAGTTCAGGATTTTCGGCTGTGCCGGGAGGTTACCGCAATGATGAGGGCGGGTTTACTTCCTTGGGGACCAATGCTAATTGGTGGACCAAGGATGGTTTTGATGTAAGGGCAAGGTTTATTAGTTTACGAAGTTATGATAGCAATTTAGGGAATGGTATTTTAAACAAAAGTTACGGCCATTCAATTCGCTGTGTAAAAGAATAAATGAAGCAGGTGAAATAATAAACGCTGTTTCTGCGGGGTGCAAAGTTCTCTCCGCATGTTCCAACATATCTTCTTTATAAAACAATAGTATTTTAAACCGCATTTTATTGTACGTATTTCATTTTGTTGCAGCAGAAACCTGCATTGATGCATGAATATTTTTTAAGGGGATACAAAAAATAAAATAGTTTCAGCTTGGTTTGATTATTCAATATTTGTTTCCAAAACGGTATTGAAGAGAAAGTTCCCTGTTGCCAAGTACTAGCTTAGCATCTTTGGCTGCAAGTAAAAGTTTGGGCAGGTCTTTTTTATAAAACTGCACATGAAGATTTCCTTTCCAGAAGAGGATGCCTATCTGAAAGTCGTTGGAGGCGGTATAAAAAGACCAATCTCCTTCATCCGGATTATGGTGATAAAGCAGGGGTAATAAATCAAATAACGAGGAATAGTTAATAAGAAAACCATTTGTTCCCGTTTCAGCTCCAGCCAGTTTTTTAAATTTAACCCGATCTTTTTTTTCATCAAACCCAAATTTATCCCAGGCCCGGCAATGGTCCTGCATTAGAATGAGCTGTTCTATTGCAAGGCTTTTTAAAAACTTAACAAAGGCGGCCGCAAAACCATTTTGGTAAGTACTACCATTCAATTCCTCATCATAAACTATTGCACAAAATTCCATATCGGGTGCGTTTGTATTAAACGATGGCTCCTTATGATCATAGGTGGGCAATACGCTCAAAATTACAGCAGGGTCTTCTCCAGTAAATTGATCAAAATAAAAGCGTTGCCTTTGTGCAACCGCTACATCAGCCATTTTGCTCATCACAAAAATATCCTCCCGGCAAACTGCTTTTATCATGTACCGTTATTTTAATTAAAAATTTATTTTTTAAACAGCATCTAAATTTAGCTAATTGTAGCTGCTTAAAAATATTTATAAATTATTATTGAAAAATACAAAGGAGGCCATTTGGTCTCCTTTGTATTTAATGATTTTTATTTTTATTCTCCCGGATGATATTTCCGTTCCACATGCTTCATCACATCTTCTTTATAAAACAATACATCTTTAAATTGTCCTTTGCTGTACATCAACCCCTGGTTAAAAAAATGTTTTGAATTTGGGTTGCCGCTTTCGCCGCCGGCCAATAAAGATTTTGCCTTTATTTTTTTGCCAAACTCCACCGCACAAACAAAACTGTTGCCATGATAGCCATATCTTTTTTTAGTACCCGGATACGTGCTACTGCTATAGGATGGTAACATACCCCAGGTTGCGGATGCAAACCCATCCGGCAAGCTTGGCTTACTATCATCAAACTTATATTCAATATCATTAGCGATACGTTGAAAACGATTGATCTCTCCCCAGGCAACCTGCCATTTACCAAAATTGTTTTTCAATTCTTTAATCACTGTAAGCATGGGTTTCACCAGATCATCGGCAGTTGCATTGGCAGCAAAATATTTTGCTACTTCAACCGAATTGCCTTTGTATTTTATTTCGCCCATCAACGGTAAAAGTTTTTCGCCCCATGTAATAGCCAGTGTGGTGGCAACAGAATTTTCTGCGCTGCGGTAATTCCATTTTTTTAAAATAGCCATTACCTCTTTTAGTTGCAGATAAGCCGTATCGCTTTTAAGCATTTTATTATCATATCTATTTATCAAGGCAGGCACTAAAACTTCAAAAGCAGCCAGACGGGTATCATAACCGGCTTTTATTACTTTATCAAGGTTGTATTTTTTTTCTTCATCTAATACCCTCACTGCGTTAATACCACGGAAATTTTCTTCATCAGGTGCCAGGTAAGCCGCATAGTCTGCTTTTTTAGGACTGTATTTGCCTGCAACAGTAAAAGGCGAGGAGTTACAATTTTGTAACCAACCATTTTGCGGATTGTAAATATGTACACTTTCATCTACCGTATGGTAACCCTGCCATGCTGTGGCAGATGTGCTTCCATCAACAGGTTTACTCCAATCATATTTTGGGTTACGCTTTGGTAAAAAATTACCATGCCAGTAAGCAATATTTCCTTCAGAATCGGCATACACGGTATTGTTGCTGGGGTTGGCCCCCATGTCCATTGTTTTTTTAAAGTCGGCAAAACTTTGTGCTTTGGTGCGTAACCAGCTTTGCATAAAACCTTTTGTATCGCGGTTGTTGTGTCGCAAGCTCAAATACTTTCCATCACGCTTTGCCATAATGGGGCCATGGTGGGTAAACAGTGCATTGAAAGTTTTTGTTTCAAAACCACTCGCTGTTTTATATTTTATGTAGATGGTTTTATTGCCTACCGATCTTTCGCCACCATCAAATTCATAAAACAAACCATTGTATCTTTTATTAAGAGTTACTTTGTAAGCATCCGAAATATCTACCTGGCTTGAAGTGTGCATCCATCCGCAATGCTCATTAAAACCCTGGTAAATAAATGGCTGTCCCCAGGTAACGGCACCATACACATTTAATCCTTCTTCACTCACCATATGTACCTCGGGCCTGAAATAAAATGTTACATGTGGATTGATGTATAAAATTGCTTTTCCACTTTCGGTAATCTTTGGCGCAAAAGCAAAACCATTGGAACCTGTCGGGTCTGCTTCCTTAAATGCTGTTTGTGTAAAAGCTTCATCACTGCCCGAATAGAAATTTTTTAATTCCTGAACAGAAATACCACCGGTGCTGATGGCTCCAATACTTCCATCGGTCCATAATAAAGGATACCAAGGCTCAAAATGATTGAGTAAAAGCGGTTTTACCTTTTGATTTTTGAACAGAAAATAATTGACACCATCTGCGAAAGCATTTAAAATTTTCTTTAGTGTGTCGTTGGCATTGTTATAATCATTAATTGCATCGGCGCTGTCAATTACCAGGCGTATCAGCAGATCGTTGTACAAATCTTTCTCTCCATTTACTTCGGCCCGGCGGCCCAGCTTTTCAATATAGTTCATCTCTACCCTTCTGAAATCATCTTCGCATTGTGCATACAATAAACCAAACACAGCATCGGCATCTGTTTTTCCGTATACATGCGGTATACCATAATTATCACGAATGATGGTAATGTTAGCGGCCTGTTTTTTCCAGCTGTCTATTTCTTCTTTCGAAAAAAAGTTCTGTGCAGTTAATTGCAGCGGAAATAAAAGAATAAGAAACATGAATTTCATATGTTATTTTTTATCTGGTTCATTGGCTTTAAATACGCTGAGAAAATTTTCACCCAGTATTTTGCGGATATCTTTTTTGCTGTAGCCTCTTGCCAAAAGTTCTTTGGTAATAAGTGGCATTGCGGTCACATCATCTAATTGTTGTGGTAAAGAGTTTACACCATCAAAATCGCTGCCGAGGCCAACGTGATCTACGCCAATTAGTTTAACAATATAATCCAAATGGTCGATCAATAAAGATAGCGGCGGCCGAAGCGACTTTACTTCTGCAGGATATTTTTCAAACAAAAATACATCGGCAAAATAAGGTTCGGGGTTTTGTTTTAGTAAAGAATCCCGTTCGGCTTTGTGATTATTATTGAAGATATCTGTACGTCTGTCGAAACTACTATCAATAAAACCACTATAAAAATTAAGGTGAATTACGCCGCCATTTTTCCCAACAGCTTTTATCTGGTCATCTTTTAAGTTGCGCCTGTGTGGGCATAGGCTGTACACACAACTGTGCGACACAAGTACCGGTTTTGTTGTTGTGCTGATAGCATCCCAAAAAGTTTGTTCGCCCACATGGCTCAGGTCAACCAACATGCCCAGCTCATTCATTTTTTTAATTACAAGTTTGCCAAACTCAGTTAAACCCTTTTTCCTGGCAGGGTCTTTTAAAGCCCCTCCTTGGGAGGTTCCCGCTAGGGAAGGAACGAAGTTCGAAGGGGAGGCTTCATCAAGTGCCGATGTTGCCCAGTTGGTAGAATTGTTCCAGGTAATAGTCAAGTACCGAACACCTCGGTTGTATAATGCATCTAATTTGTTCAAATCATTCTCTATCATGTGGCCACCTTCTACACCAAGCAATACGGCTAATTTTTTTTGTGCAACCGCTTTTTTAATATCAGCTGCAGTAAATGCCTGCATCATCTTATCCGGGTTTCTGTTGGTCCAGGCAAGTACGGTGTCAATCTCCCGGTTAGCCCAAGCGTATGGGTGTTCTTTATTGCCATCGCACCAGATAGAAAAAAACTGGGCATCTACGCCACCTGCGGCCATGCGTTGCAGATCGGAATGTGTTTTTGTCTGCAGGTTCTGGTCAAAGGATAATCCTTTTTCAATGGCGGTGGAAGGGATATCGTTATGTGTATCTACAACAATAGCATTGAAGTGGAGTTTTTTGTATGATTGGGCTGATGCAAAAAAGCTGGAGGCAATAAGCAATTGGCAAATAAATATCTTTTTAAACATGGTAGTCATTTAAAAAACAGGAGATTGTTTTTTAAATATAAGCAGAGTTTATGGGAAATGCATATCCTTTCTTAACATGCGCATAAAGTTTGTTTTACTAAATGGTACCATGCCTCATAAAAAAAAGCCCTGATGTAATATCAGAGCTTTGTATGTATAACGAATCAAAATCAACCCGGTTTTGTGTAGTTAACAATTTCCAATAGCCAGTATGGTATAGGCAAAATTGGTAGTGAAATCGGTTACGTTTTGCATACAAACAGTAATACTTTGTCCCATATTTAAGGTTACAGTTTGAAACTGTCCGGTATTTGAATTCCTAAAACGAATTTCGTAAGGTGCAAATCCCCAATTGGTTTCAACATTGGTAATTACAAATTGCTGGGCAGAAAGTGGTGCAGGCGGGCCAGGGTTTACATTAGCACCGGTAACAACTGTAGGCTGTGCTGTTGGCTGTACTGATGGCTGTGTAGCTTGTTTTGTTGCTGGTTGTGTTGGCGCATCTTTTGAACAGCTGATAAAAATGAATGAAGATACTACGGCGATAATTAATAATTTTTTCATGTTTTTTATGCCCGTTTTTTTTCGGTGGGCAACCGTTTTGGTTAATTTTTTAAATTGTTATAGTTAGAAAAGAGCGTGTTTATTTTTGTTTGATAACACAAATCTATCTTGCTGCCGAAGCGCTTACAACAAGGTATTGGCAAGTGTATTGGAACCTTTGATATGTGATGTGTGAGGGGAATAACTGATTCAGTGAAAAGAAATGGGAAGTCATTTTTTACCACAGATAAACACAGATTTTTATCACAGATTAAACGGATTTTTTTTCTGTGTTAATCTGTGAAGTTTAATCAGTGATCATCTGTGGTTCTTTCCTTTTCCGTCACCTAACTCCGGGCCGGAACAGGTATCAGCAGCATTCAATATATTTTTGTAGATTTAGAAAAGAATACCTGCCTCAAACGACATCACTTATCCGTTGAAGGCTGCAGTTATTCGCCAAAGGGTATCAGTTACCAAAAGGATGCCTTCATTAGTCCCTACTCATTTTAATTTACAGGAAAATCGATCTATGCTGAAACGGTTTATACTATATGCTATCCTGCTTTGTAGCCTTTGCCCCGCCCGTTTATTAGCCCAATACTCCAATTTGGTATTTAACCATTTGACCATCCAGGAAGGATTACCGGAAGGAAGTATCAGATGTCTGCTGCAAGATAAACTTGGCTATATATGGATGGGCACACAGGCTGGTATAGTTCGTTATGATGGCTACCAGACCAAAGTATATAATTTTGGAAAAGAAAATGTTTCGTTGGCTTTTACAACAACATTATTTGAAGACAGTTCAGGCAGATTATGGGTCGGCACCGGGAAAATAGGTCTGTTGTATTATGACAGGGCAACAGATGATTTTAAACCATACCAACCGGCCAATGGAAATAAGATAAGCAATAACTATATAAATCAGATCCTTGATGATGGTAAACAAAATCTTTGGGTAATTTCTGTCAATCTTAATATTTTTTACCTGGACAGGATAAACCTTACTTCCCGAAAAATCACTCACTATAATTCTTTTGAAAAAGGGAATCACCATATAGGTGCTACTGTTATCAATGACATGATCATTACTAAAAAAGGTAAAATATGGCTGGGAAGCAACAATGGTTTTTACGAATATGACCCTGTTAAAGATACTTTTACCGGGCATTTTACCAATAGTAATCCAGCCGAACGAAGACATTATTTTTCACTTTTGGAAGACCCTTTGCAACCAGGTGTGCTATGGATGGGCCAATCAAAAGATGCCCAATTATCAGTTATTGGTGTGTTGCAACATATCGGCAATGAAGGTTTATTGCAGTACAACAGCAATAATAATATTTCAACGCAATACAGGCATTTTGAAAACAGTAGTTCCATAGGCAATGACTCTGTTTATTCAATAAAAACAGATCTGCAGAACAGGTTATGGTTTGCAACGGCCCGTGGTCTATCCCTATTTGACCGGGTTAATAAAAGTTTTACTAATTATAAACTCCACCCCCGCAATTATACCCCTCCTGATTTCATAGATATTCAACCCGATACTAAGGGCAATGTCTGGTATGCAGGCAGTAATGGCATAAATTATTTTGATATAAACACAAAAAAATTTATCAATGTTAGAAGGGATAAATTACCCTCTCCATTGAGTGAGAATAAGCGTAAATATTTTTCTATCAGTAAATTTTTAATAGATAGAAATAACACGGTATGGATTGGCAGCTACTGGGGTGGATTGTTTTGGAAAAACGAAAAGGCCAGCCGCTTTACACTAATTACCAAAGATATAGCCAGGCCTTCCGGGTTCCCGGGAGGTAGTGTATGGAGTATCGCTGAAGCTAATGACCATTCTCTGTGGATAGCCAATCAAAGCGGATTCTATCAATGGTTCCCGAAAAAAGATTCATTTGTATTATTACGTCTGGATCCTTCCATAAATAAACTCGCAGGCACATCAGTATTGGTTGACAGCAAAGGCAGGATCTGGTGCGCCACAATAGATAATGGCCTTTACCTGTTTGACCCGGGCACTAAAAAAACAATTCACTATATCTTCAATAGTAAAGACAGCGGCTCCATTAGTGATAATTCTGTGGGTTGGATTTATGAAGACAGCAGGGGCAGGATCTGGATTGGTACATGGGGTGGCGGACTTTGTCTGTGGCGACCGGAAACAAACAATTTCAAACGTTATCCCTACATAATTAATACACGTAATACCGGGAAAAAACCCGGGAATGGAGAACTGGATGATGGCATAGTAAATATGATTTATGAAGATCATAAAGGAATCATCTGGGTAGGTACTGATTATGGTGGATTAAACAGCCTGGATGAAAACAGCAACCGTTTTACCTCATATCATAACAAACCTGCCGGCTTTCAATGTATAACATTTGCTTTACCCGCTGATTCGGGTAATTATTACATTGGTACACAGATGAATGGTCTTTTTTTGTTTGATACCAAAACAAATAAAGCCAAAAAAATTACTGAAAAAAATGGCCTTTTGTACAATGGCGCCTGGCAATTACTGGAAGACAATGATCACAATGTCTGGGTCGTCTCCCGGCGGGGTTTTAGCATTATTGATGCAAAGACCAAACATTTCAGGAACATCAGCCGCCTGAATGGTTTACCGGAAACAGAAATTTCTTATGGAACCATCAAAAACTATGAAGGCAAATTCATAATTGGTTGCGAAGATGGTATTTTAGTATTTGACCCCGCCGATTTTAAACCCGATACCATTGCACCATTTCTGCATATTGAACAACTGTCTTTTTCCAATCCAAGAAATAAAAAGAAGAGTATAGATTCTGTAGTGATCCTTTACGGCAAAAAAGAAGTTCGCTTAAGTTATGATGAAAACAAACTGAGTTTTTATTATACGGCATTGAGTTACCAGGATGCCGCTTTTAACCAATACAGCGTTTGGCTGGATGGGTTTGAAAAAAATTGGGTAGATATGGGAACACAACGGGTGGCCACCTACAATAATCTTGCCCCCGGCACTTATACCTTTCATGTAAAAGCTTCCAACAGCGACGGAGTATGGACATCAACCGATGAAACCATTATTGTAATTATTTCACCGCCCTGGTGGCGCACCTGGTGGGCTTATCTATTATATATCGTTGCTTTTGTGCTTGCCATCTGGGCATACAATCGCTACAGGATGGCCGGTATAAAAAGAGAAAAAGAAGTGCTGGAAAATAAAGTAACAGATCGCACCACCCGGCTAAAGCAATCCAATGAAGAACTAAAATCCATCCAGGCCCACCTGGAAATGCAAAGCCTGCGGGCACAACTGAACCCGCATTTCATGTTCAACTCGCTGAATGCAATACAGGAATTGATACTGATGGAGGAGAATGATAAATCACATTCCTACCTGGCCCGGTTTTCCAAACTGCTGCGCCTGCTGTTGGAAAACACCGAGAAGCCCTTCATTCCATTGCAAAGGGAAATTGATTTTATTCAACTCTATCTTTCTCTGGAGAATCTTCGCATCCCCGAATTGCAATTTTCAGTAACGGTTGACCCCGCTATTGATACGGAGCAAACATCTATACCCAACATGATCCTGCAGCCCTATATTGAAAATGCCATATGGCATGGGCTCTCTCATAAACCAACGGATAAAAAACTGCAGATAAGAATAACAAAAACAAACGGGGCTATTCAATATGAAATAGAAGATAATGGAGTTGGCAGAAAAAAATCTGCTGAGCTGAAAAGTCTTTTCCGCAAGGAACATAAATCAAAAGGAATGGAACTGTTGTCGAAGCGGTTCAAATTATTATCAAAGGAGTTAGGAGCTGATATTATAACTAACTATGAAGATGTGATGAACAACGGTGAGGTGGCGGGCACATTGGTAACCATTAAAGTGCCAAACAATTTTTCGGAAGAACAAAAGTGATTATTAGGATGAAGCAACCATTAATTTTTTTGAACCACATAGGTACATAGCACACAATAGAAGAAAACACATAGGATTCTATGTGTAAAACTATGTTTCTATGTACCTATGTGGTTCCATTCCAAAGTTTTTATAAGTCGATAGCTAATATCAATAAAACCCCAACATTATGATACGCACCATCATTATAGACGATGAACCTTCAGCCGTAAATGTATTGTCCATACTGCTGAAAAAAAAATGCAAGGAAGATGTTGAAATTGTTGCAACGTCTAATTCACCAGTAGAAGGCAAGGCATTAATTGAGCAGCATAAGCCCGACCTTGTTTTCCTCGATATTGAAATGCCGGGCATGACAGGCGTTGACCTGTTGCGGTCATTTGTAAACCCAACCTTCCGGGTAATATTTGTAACGGCTTTTGATGCTTATGCGGTAGAAGCTTTCCGCCTGAGTGCAGTGGATTATTTATTAAAGCCGGTGGAAGGAGATGATGTGGTAAGGGCGGTGAATAAAATAAAAACGGATATCAAACGGAATGAAAATACCATCAGCTCCCAGTTGCAGCAATTAGAAAAGATACTGATGCATAATACCAGCGCTGCTGAAACCAAGATTGGTATTGGCATGGCCGAAAAAATTGTTTTTGTAAATATTTCAGACATCATGTACTGCGAAGCCAATGGTTCTTATACCTCTGTTTTTTTACAGGACGGAACAAAGCTGGTAGCATCTAAATCCCTCGGTGACTTTGAACTGCAGTTGGGGGAGCATAAATTCTTCCGCATTCACCATCATTATTTAATTTGCCTGAACCGGGTAAAAGAGTTTCAGCGTTATGATGGCGGTTATGTAATTATGGAGAATGGCAAACAATTAGAAGTGAGTCAGCGGAAGCGGAAAGATTTTTTGGATGCGATACAGGGGATTGTGGTTTAGAGGCAAACTAACAGATTGTCTACTATTAATCTTTACTTCCTTTATCCCCCACAAACCACTGCTCCTTATTTTTAAACAACACATTAAAAGTAGTAAGCGATCCATAGCAACGGGTAATGTATTGTTGTATGTTTACTTTTTCTTCGTCGGTGAGTTTTTTATGGCTGTTGATGTTTTGTTCCAGCACACGCAACCTGTCACGCAGCATTACAATTTTGTGAAAGAAATCATCAATAGGAATTTCTTTTGGCTTCAGTGTTTTATCGGCTGTTTGTAAACTCATGGTACCGCCAATCCATTTATCACCAATAGGTACAATTTCGGTAACATCGCTCCACTGACGTAAAATTTTTAATAAAGATTTTTCAACTTCCGAAACAGTTTCTACTTCGATAGTTACATTTTCTGCAATGATCTCATCTAAGTGCGTATCTGTTTTATCAATTTCTTTTATGCCATGATGGATAAAAGCGATGAGATAGGTGGCGTATTTAACGCCAACAATTACACCGGGCCCAAATTGGGTGTGTTGCAGCCTGGTACCAATACCCAGGGTTAGTTGATTCTCTTCCATAAATTAATTTTCTTTTTTTGCTTCGGAGCTTTCCTTTTTTAATAATTCAATTTTAAAAGCGTAGGACGAATTTAAAATATATTTATTGAAAGTAACTTCATCTGCCGTGCTGGCAAATTCGTAGGTGGGTAAATATCTTACCATAAAAGTATCCAGCTCGGCGCCCTGTAATTGTGTAATGCGGCGTACAAAATTTTTGTTGAAGCGGTAGCTTACAAAATAATCCTGCTCCTGTTGTTCCAGCCTTGCCTGAAAAAGTCTTAACCGTTTGTTTCTTTTAAACCGAAACATGTTGATGATCTCATTTACATCGGCACCCACCGCACCGCTGGGCGATATGCTGGTGCGTATTGTTGGGTTACGGTAATTGTAAACATCTGCATAATTCTGCCGGTTTTCTATTGAATCTTCACGGTAGCTGCGGGCAAATATCAATACCTCTTTTAAAGTACGGTAGCCGCCTTTTACGGTTACACCCAATGAAATATCAAATTGGGTGAGGTTGGGAATGTCTTTTACAACGAACTTTTGTGTGGGTTTATTTTGATAAATAAAAGTGAGAGAGTCTTTTTCGGTTACTGATATTTTATACCTCCCCATGGAGTCTGTACGGGTATAGTTTCCGCTGCTGCTTTCAATGCGTACATGCTCAACATAATTTTTTCTGGAAGAATCAAACACCGTTCCGCTAACAATTAACTGGGCATGCAACTGATTGGTTAGAGCAATAAAAAAGAGCAGCAGTACATGTATTTTCAAAAATAATTGCAACAGGCTAAAAAATTAGTGGATAAAAGTACAGGAACAAATTAAAACAATATTTGCTGCCGGGGTGTTTTAACTGCGATTTTGCTTTTGTATAACCGCAGCAATCACGCCAGGGTAGTTTGCATGTTCTAAAAGATGGATTTTTTTTGCAAGGGTTTCGGGTGTATCATTTGCTGTCACTTCGCATTTTGCCTGAAAAATGATTTCACCGTGATCATACAGTTCATCTACAAAATGAATGGTGATGCCGCTTTCGTTTTCTGCGGCTGCAATAACAGCTTCATGTACTTTACTGCCATACATACCTTTACCACCATATTTTGGTAATAGTGCAGGATGTATATTCACTATCTTTTTGGGATATGCATTAATTAAGGCAGCAGGCATTTTCCATAAAAATCCGGCCAGTACTATAAAATCAATATTATGTTTTTGTAGTTCTGGTAAATAATTATCGCCGCTAAAAAATTTTTCTTTTTCTATTATTAAAGATGGGATACCGGAATTCTCTGCAATTTGCAGCACACCGGCACCGGGTTTATTACAAACAATTAATGCTACCTCATAAGCTGCTTTATTCGCTTCGGTCTTCGCTTCGCCCTTCTCCTTCAGGAGAAGGGATGGGGATGAGGCTTTTATTATTTGCCCGGCGTTTGAACCTGCACCACTTGCAAAAACAGCAATCCTTAAAACGCTATTCGGTTTTTTGCTTCTGCCGCTCATCTTACCCCAAACTTTTACAAGGTATTTTTTAAAAAAAGTAAACTGGCCCAGCGGAATGCTGATGAGTAAAACGCAAATGGGCCAAAGCAAGGTCATCAATAATACATAAAGCACAAACCATAAAACACCTTTCTCTAAATTAGTAAACATTAAAATCTTTCTTCCGGCATAACCACAAAGGCTTCCACCCAAAGCAAAAGTTGCTATAATGAGCAACAGGTTTAGCCCGTTTACCTTCCATCTTTGCTTCAGCTTTTCAAACATTGGGCAAAAGTGGGTTAAAAAATTGTGATTTAGCAGACTTGCACAAAAAAAAATGAGCGTACAAAAACTACTTACAAATACATGACAATTACCTGTCAGATAATTGAACAATTAGCTGAAAACCACACTGGATAAGGAAAAAAAAAATTCTAAAATGTTGATATATTGTCAGCATCCTGCCTTATTTTTGCAGCCGAATCAGGATATTTTTCCACATTAGCCCCGATATAACTGTATGAGTCGCTATAGAAAAATCTTTAACAGAATATTTACAAGTATTTTTTTAGTTGTTTTATTGTCTATTACCAACCAATCTTTAGCTGCTGATGGTGCTGCTTTGTATAAAGCAAATTGTGCCAGTTGCCATAAAATTGATAAGGATTTTACAGGCCCGGCATTAAAAGGCTGGAAGGACAGAGTGCCTGCAGGAGAATGGATTTATAAGTGGGTTGCTAACCCGGCGGCCCAGGTTGACCCTTACTCAACTGAACTTAAGGCAAAGTGGAAGCCAGTTGTTATGACTGCTTTTTCTAACTTAAAAAAGGACGAGGTTGATGCAATATTGAAATATGTAGATGATTGGGTGCCCGAAATTGCCCCGCCTACTCCGGGTGGTGAGCCAGCAAATGATAACTCTCTTCTTTTTGGAATTTTAACCCTTGTATTAGCACTAATTGCTTTTATATTATTACAGGTTAACAGTAACCTGCGTAAATTATCAGATGAAAAAGAAGGCGTATTACGTCCTGAGCCTGTACCGGTTTATAAAAATAAAGCCTACTTAATGACTGGTATATTATTGTTGTTTTCAGTTGGTGGTTTTTACACTATTAACGGAGCAATTGGTATGGGCCGTATGCAAAATTACCAGCCTGAGCAACCTATATTTTACTCTCACCAGGTACATGCCGGCACAAACCAGATTAGTTGTTTGTATTGCCATGGTAGTGCACAGGATAGCAAGCAGGCAAGCATTCCATCGGTTAATACCTGTATGAACTGCCATAAATCTATCAACAAATATGAAGGCCCTGATAAACTGGTAAGAGAAAACGGAACTGCTGTGGACGGAACTGCCGAAATACAAAAATTATATGCTTACGCAGGTTGGAACGAAACAACCAAATCTTATAATCCTGATAATAATAAAGATGGTAATCCCGACGGTGCAAAACCAATTGAGTGGGTTAAAATTCACAACTTGCCCGACCACGTTTATTTTAATCACAGCCAGCACGTAAAAGTGGGTAAACAAAGTTGCCAGACCTGCCACGGTAACATTCAGCAAATGCCAGAAGTTTACCAATTTACCGATTTGAGTATGGGATGGTGTATTAACTGCCACAGAGAAAGCAAGGTTGATTTTTACGATAAGGAAAATAAGACTGGCAATAAGTATTACAGCATTTACGATAAATTCCACAAAGATTTAAAGAGCGGTAAAATGGACAGTGTAACTGTAGAACACATTGGTGGAACGGAATGTCAGAAATGTCACTATTAAGCCCCCTAGCCCCCTAAAGGGGGAACTGGAGCATTAAAATAATTATCATTTTATAGCACATAAAAGCCTCTTTAGGGGTTGAGACAAATAATATGAGTAAGAAAAAGTACTGGCAAAGTTTTGGTGAACTGAATCAAACGGAAAGTTTTCAGGAATCAGCCAACAAGGAGTTTAAAGAAGAATTACTTCCTTTAGAAGACCTTGATGATAAAGGTATTTTAGATGCAAAAACGCCACGCAGGGATTTCCTTAAATACCTTGGCTTTAGTACAGCCGCCGCCGCCGTGGCAGCAAGTTGCGAAGTACCGATACGTAAGGCTGTTCCATTTTTAAACAAGCCGCAAAGTGTTATACCGGGCGTTGCCAATTATTATGCTTCTACCTATATTAATGGTGGCGATACCATTTCGGTAGTTGTAAAACAAAGAGATGGCAGGCCTATTAAGATTGAAGGAAACGAATTATCAACCATCACTAATGGTGGTACAACTGCTCAGGCTCAAGCATCTGTTTTAGACCTTTATGATAACACCCGTCTTCGTTATCCCATGCAAAAAGATGGCAAAGGATTTAAAGAAGTTACCGGCTTTGATGCATTTGATAAAATGGTTGGAGCTGCCATTACTAGTAAAGCTGTTGCCATATTAACTTCTACAGTAAATTCTCCATCTACCTTAGCAATTATAAGCGAATTTTTAGCAAAATATCCCGGCAGCCGCCATGTACAATACGATGCTGTAAGTTACAGCGGCATGTTATTGGCAAATGAAGCATGCTACGGAAAAAAAGCAATTCCCTCTTATCATTTTGATAAAGCAAAAGTAATTGTAAGTCTGGGTGCCGATTTTCTGGGTACATGGCTCAGCCCTGCAGAATTCAACAATCAATATTCGCAAAATAGAAAAGTAAAAGGCGAAAAACCAGAACTCAGCAAACACTTTCAGTTTGAAAGTATGATTAGCCTGACTGGTAGTAATGCTGATGATCGCTATACCCACAAACCATCTGAGACCGGTGCTGTTGCATTGGCTTTGCTGGCTAAACTGGGTGGTGCTGTAACTGCACCTTCAATTGCAGATGCAAAACTTACTAAAGGAATTGAAACCGTTGCTGCAGCTTTACTTGTAAGCAAAGGCGCTGCCCTGGTTGTTTGCGGTAGCAATGATGTAAACGTTCAGATAATTGTAAATGCCATCAACGAAGCAATTGGAGCCAATGGTACAACCATCAACTGGGCCATTACATCAAACTACAAAAATGGTATTGATGCGGATATGGTGAAACTGGTTGATGATATGAACAGCGGTGCAATTGCTGCGGTTTTGATCAACGGAGTTAACCCTGCTTATTCTTACAGCGACAGCAAAAAATTTAAAGATGCTTTGGCAAAAGTTGTTTCTGTTTCCTTTAACGGAACCATGGATGAAACAACGGAACTTTGTAAATATATTCTTCCTTCACACCATTGGCTGGAAAGCTGGGGCGATGCTGAACCTAAAACAGGTTATTTCAGTTTACTACAGCCAACCATCAATCCATTATTTAAAACACGTGCCTTCCAAACCTCATTAATAAAATGGAGTTCGGCCGCAGGTAGTTTGGTTAATGATTACGAAACCTATTTTAAAACATACTGGAGCGCCAAATTAGGCAGTCCGGATTTATGGGAAAAAGCTTTGCAGGATGGTGTTGTAGAACCTGCAGCAATGCCTGTTGGCGGCGGATCTTTCAGCGGTGCAAAATTGGCCGAAGCCGAATCTGCAATTAAATCTGCCAAAGGCGGAGCAGTTGAAGTAGTGCTTTATCAAAAAGTATCAATTGGTGATGGTGCACAGGCAAATAATCCGTGGTTGCAGGAGTTACCAGATCCGGTTTCTAAAGTAACTTGGGACAACTACGCAATGATGAGTCCGGCAATGGCCAAATCATTATTAGGGTTGGATGTGATGAACCAGGAAGGTGGCAAGCAGAGTGATTACGAAGTTCATCCCGAAAAACCAGTTGTAAAAATTACAGTAAATGGCAAATCGGTTGAGTTACCGGTGATCGTTCTTCCGGGTATGAATGCCTTTACAATAGCTCTGGCAGTTGGATATGGAAGAGAAAGTGCAGATAAGGCAACTACATCAGCCAACATTGGCAGGTCGGCAGTTGGTACCGGTAAAAATGTGTATCCTTTGGTAGCATTTAACGGAACAAATTTATATAATGCGGTTGCAACTGTTGAAAAAACAGGAGCTATGTATCCTTTGGCACAAACACAGGTGCATGGCTTTACAGAAAGCCGTCCGGTTATTTATGAAACCAATCTTAAAAGTTTTACAGCTAATCCCGAAGCTGTTTTAGAAGATATAACTAACGAGCGTTTAGCAACAACCATTGGCGGCAGCAAAGATTTTGTGAAAGATGCTACCATGTATCCTGACTTTGATAAGCCGGGCATTAAATGGGGAATGAGTATTGACCTGAACACCTGTACCGGTTGCAGCGCTTGCGTTGTAGCATGTACTGCCGAAAATAATGTAAGCATAGTTGGTAAAATGCAGGTGCAGCGTGCACATGAAATGCATTGGTTACGTATTGACCGTTACTTTACTTTCAATAGCGATAATCATGAAGATGTGGATGTTGTTTTTCAACCCATGCTTTGTCAGCATTGCGATAACGCACCTTGCGAAAACGTTTGCCCGGTTGCAGCAACCAACCACAGCACCGAAGGCTTAAACCAAATGACCTATAACCGTTGTATTGGTACAAGATATTGTGCCAACAACTGTCCGTATAAAGTACGTCGTTTTAACTGGTTGGATTATACAGGAGCAGATAGCTTCCCCGATAATCAAAATCCGATGGTAGGCACTTATATGGATGAGAGTGTATTGCAGATGAATGATGACTTAACCAGGATGGTATTAAACCCTGATGTTACAGTACGTTCAAGAGGCGTTATCGAAAAATGTTCTTTCTGTGTGCAACGTTTACAAGAAACAAAACTGGAAGCAAAAAAACAGCAGGATCCAAAATTAGTGCGTAATGTAAAGGTAGCTTGTATGCAGGCCTGTCCTACACATGCCATCAGCTTTGGTAATGTAAATGATAAAGAAAGTGATGTGTACAAAATCAGGAACGTAGATCAGAAACACCGTGCTTTTTATGTAATGGAGCAATTGCACGTTTTGCCTAATGTAAGCTACCTGGCAAAAGTGAGAAATACCGAAAGGCATATTGGTGTGGAAGGACATGGTGGTGAAGCGAAGAAAGAAGAAAAAGCACACGCATAAGAGTATTAAAATTTGAGGATATCAAACCAAGTAAAAAATAAAAAGTAAAAATTAAAAACAGAACCAGTTTCATTTTTTGATTTTTGACTTTTGACTTTAAACAATATGTCATTACTGAAATACGAATCGCAACTAAGGGAACCGCTGGTAGATGGTAATAAAGATTACCACCAGGTAACGGAAGATATCATTCGTCCCATTGAGATGAAACCAAGCCGTCTCTGGTATATTGGATTTTATATCAGCGTAGCCTTGTTATTATTTGGGGTGTACAGTGTTTATCGTGAGGTTACTTATGGTATCGGCCAGTGGAATGTGAACAAAACCATCGGCTGGGGTTGGGATATTACCAACTTCGTATGGTGGGTAGGTATTGGTCACGCAGGTACTTTAATTTCAGCGATCTTATTATTATTCCGCCAGGGCTGGAGAACCGGTGTAAACCGTGCAGCAGAAGCGATGACAATTTTTGCGGTAATGTGCGCCGGCCAGTTTCCGATCTGGCATATGGGCCGTGTGTGGATGGCTTTCTTTGTATTACCTTATCCAAACAGCCGTGGTCCTTTGTGGGTTAACTTTAACTCTCCACTACTTTGGGATGTGTTTGCGATATCAACTTATTTTACTGTTTCTTTATTATTCTGGTACTCGGGTTTATTGCCCGATCTGGCAACAGTTAGAGACCGTGCAAAAACAAAATTCCGTAAAATGTTTTATGGTGTTGC
>JAYUZB010000225.1:0-9838 GCA_043752185.1 Chitinophagaceae bacterium | reverse complement strand
TTCTGATAGCCATTCCTTTTCTTACTTTCTGGATGGCATCACCGTTAATTGCTTTCGCAATAAACCGCCCGTTGTCTCCGGATAAAATGACAATTTCTGAAAATCAAACGATCTATCTCCGCATTTTGTCAAGAAAAATTTGGGGCTTTTTTGAAAGATTTATAACAGCAGAAGATAATTGGCTGCCGCCAGATAATTATCAGGAAGAACCTGTTGAAAGAGTTGCCCACCGCACATCACCAACCAATATAGGGTTGTGCTTATTATCCAATCTTACGGCGTATGATTTTGGCTACATTACCTCCACCGAAGTTGTGCAGCGTACCAGCAAAACAATTAATACCATGCAGGGCATGGAAAAATACCGGGGGCACTTGTATAACTGGTACGATACAATTTCTTTAGCACCCTTATTACCCAAATATATTTCTTCGGTTGACAGTGGAAACATGGCGGGACACCTTATTACTTTAAAGCAAGGACTACTGGCACTGCCCGATGATGCCATAGTGCAGGAAAGTTTTTTTAAAGGGTTGACAGATACCGTAAATGTGCTGCTGGAATATGCTGTTGACAATGAAATGTTGTTGAAGTTTCGTGTTGATTTGGAAAAAAATTACAGCGATAAACTTCATAACATAAGGGAAGTAAAAGCGTACGTAGATCAGTTGGAGATTTCTTTTACAACCATATTGCCAACATTAAAACCCGGAGTTAATGAACATGAAGAAAGATGGTCTCAAAAAGTATTGCATCAAATTTCACAACAAAAAAATCAACTGGAGGTACTGGCACCATGGCTTTTGTTTTCATCAATACCTGCACAATATGAAATATTTATTGCTGAATTTCCGGCAATACCTTCTTTAAAAGAAATAGCCTTTGCAGAGCAACGGTTTTTAAACACCCAACATTCTTTTACAACTGTAAATAAAAATGATACGGATACAGATTGGCTGATCAAATTTAGTTCGGCGCTGGCGTCATCATCAAGCCTTGCAACGCAACTTATAACTACCATTGAAATACTTGCCGGGCATTGCATGGATCTTTCAAATATGGATTATGATTTTCTGTTCGACAGGTCACAAAATTTATTGTCAATTGGCTATCATGCAGAGGATCGAAGAAGAGACAATGGCTTTTATGATTTGCTGGCTTCCGAAGCCAGGTTAACAACCCTTGTAGGTATAGCACAAGGTAAATTACCGCAGGAAAGTTGGTTTGCATTAGGTAGGCAGCTCACCAGCCAGGGTGGTGCACCCATATTGCTTTCGTGGGGAGGTTCAATGTTTGAATACCTGATGCCGCTGCTGGTAATGCCCACTTACGAAAAGACCTTAATGGATCAAACATACAAGGCGGTTGTGCGAAAGCAAATTGAATATGGCAACAAACATTCCATTCCATGGGGCATGTCCGAATCGGGATATAACATGGTAGATGCCCACCTCAATTATCAATACAGATCATTTGGTGTTCCGGGTATAGGTTTTAAAAGGGGTTTGGGTGAAGACCTGGTAATCTCACCGTACTCAACAGTAATGGCATTGATGGTTGCGCCGAAAGATGCGTATAGCAATTTGCAGGTATTAAAAGAAGAAGGCTATGAAGGTAATTATGGCTTTTACGAAGCCATTGATTATACAGCTACCCGTTTATTAAAGAAACAAAAAAGTGTAGTGATTAAATCTTTCATGTCGCATCACCAGGGTATGTCTTTTCTTGCAATTTCTTACCTGCTTCATAACCGTCCTATGCAAAAAAGATTTGAATCTGAAGTGCATTTAAAATCAACATTACTATTATTACAGGAACGGATACCAAGAGTTACTACTTTCTATTCTCCAAGTATTCACGCTGGTGATGCAAGCATCATTTCGGGTTTCGATCCATCTATACGTGTTGTAAATACACCTAATACTGTTGTGCCTGAAATAAAGTTATTGTCAAATGGCAATTATCACGTAATGGTTTCTAATGCCGGTGGTGGGTATAGCCGCTGGAAAAATATTGCAGTTACCCGTTGGCGAGAAGACATCACCTGCGATAACTGGGGTAGCTTTTGTTACATACGGGACCTGGAAACCAATTTATATTGGTCATCTGCTTTTCAGCCAACACTGCAAAAAAGTGAGAATTATGAGGCGGTTTTTTCTGAGGGAAGGGCTGAGTTTCGTCGCCGCGATTATTCATTGGAAACACATACTGAAATTGTGGTTTCCCCGGAAGATGATATTCAATTAAAAAGGGTACAAATTACCAATCGTTCCCGTAAAAAAAGGGTTATTGAAATTACCAGTTATGCTGAAGTAGTGCTGGCTGCCCAGGCAGCAGACGAAGCACATCCTGCTTTTAGCAATCTATTTGTTCAAACAGAAATTAACGAACAGCGCAATGCAATTTTATGTACCCGCAGACCCCGTTCAACTGAAGAGAAAACTCCCTGGATGTTTCATCTAATGAAAGTGCATAATGCAGAAATATTAAATGTGAGTTATGAAACAGACCGGGAAAAATTTGTTGGCAGAGGAAATAATATAAACCAGCCACAGGTAATGAGGCGTACCGAACCGCTAAGCAACACTAGCGGATCGGTGCTGGACCCGATTGTATCCATTCAATACAGAATTGTATTAGAAGGTAATGAAGCAGTAACCATAGATATTATTACCGGTGCGGCGGATACCAAAGAAGTCTGCAATAATCTTATTGATAAATACCAGGCTTTTCATCTTTTCAATCGTGTGCTGGAATTGGCATGGACACATAGCCAGGTAATTTTAAGACAGCTTAATGCAGTGGAAGCTGATGCGCAATTGTATTCACGCCTGGCAGGTTCAATTATTTTCTCCAATCAATTATTCCGTACAGATCCTGCAGTTATTATCAAAAACAGGATAGGTCAATCAGGTTTGTGGCGGTATTCTATTTCCGGGGATATTCCAATTGTATTGGTTCAAATTGAAGATGCAGAAAACATCCTGCTTGTCAAGCAAATGGTTCAGGCACATCATTATTGGCGCCTGAAAGGATTGGTTGTTGACTTGGTAATTTTAAATGATGACCATGGTGGTTACAGGCAGGAACTCCACAATCTTATTCATAGCCTTATTACCCCTGGTGCAGGTAATGAAATGAAAGAAAAACCAGGCGGTATTTTTATACGGGCAGCCGAACAAATATCAAATGAAGACAGGAGTTTGTTTGAAGCAGTTGCTCATGTTGTAATAGCTGATAAATTTGGTACCCTGGAAGAACAAATGAACAGGCGAATAAAAAGTAAGACAGCCATACCTTTTTTCGTTCCTGTAAAAATACATCCATTTATAAATAGCTCCGTTGAAGAACGGAACGACCTTCAATTTTTTAATGGATTGGGGGGATTTACTGCTGACGGAAAAGAATACGTAATAACTACAACCCCCGAAAATAGAACGCCTGCACCCTGGATAAATGTATTGGCTAATCCTGGCTTTGGCAGTATTGTTACAGAAAGTGGGTTGTCCTATACCTGGGTAGATAATGCACATGAAATTCGGCTCACCCCGTGGAATAATGATCCGGTTACTGATTTACAGGGTGAAGCATTTTATTTAAAGGATGAAGAAAGCGGTAAGTTTTGGTCGCCGTCCCCTTTACCCTGCCGGGGCACTTCTCCCTACATAACCCGTCATGGATTTGGTTACTGTGTGTTTGAACATAGCGAAGATGGTATTTATACAGAGATGACCATGTTTACCGACATTGAAGATCCGGTAAAATATATTGTTATAAAACTTCGCAATCATTCCGGCAGACAGCGGCGCATTTCAGCTACGGGGTATATAGACTGGGTGTTGGGAGACTTGCGGGCAAAATATCTTAAACATACTATAACTGAGTTGGATGTACGCAGCGGCGCTATCCTGGCTAAAAATTCCTATAGCTCCGAGTTTGTAAACAGGGTGGCATTTTTTGATGCTGACGGAACCAACAAAAGTATTACTACCGACAGAACAGAATTTATTGGAAGAAATGGAACACTTAATAATCCTGAAGGATTAAGACGGGTAAAATTTTCTGGTAAAACTGGTGCTGCTTTAGACCCTTGTGCAGTTTTACAGGTAGTCTTTGATTTGTTTGAAGAACAGGAGCATGAAGTTATTTTTCGCTTAGGTGCGGGAAAGAATATGGACCATGCATTAGGAATTATCCAGGCAAGTGTAGGAGCACAAGCAGCACGTGATGCAAAACAAAAAGTACACGACTATTGGCAACAGACATTGAGTGTTGTTCAAATTTATACACCTGACCCTGCCCTGAATATATTGGCAAACGGCTGGTTAAATTATCAAACACTTGCCAGTCGTTTATGGGCACGCAGCGGGTTCTATCAATCAGGTGGTGCTTTTGGTTTTAGAGACCAGTTACAAGATGTTCTTTCGTTAATGCATGCGCATCCTAAGTTGGTACGGTCACAAATACTATTGTGTGCATCAAGGCAATTTAAGCAGGGCGATGTACAGCATTGGTGGCATCCTCCTACAGGGCGGGGTGTACGTACCACTTGTTCGGATGATTATTTATGGCTGCCTTATGTAACCGCAAAATATATAAATGCCACTGCCGACAAAACGATATTGGATGAGCAAATACATTTTCTTGAAGGCCGTGAGTTAGCAGCAGGGGAAGATTCTTATTTTGATCTTTTTCTTACCTCGGATGATACCGCAGATTTATACAGCCACTGTGTAAAAGCAATTGATTATGCGCTGAAGTTTGGTGTACACGGCTTACCATTTATAGGCTCCGGAGATTGGAACGATGGTATGGATAAAATAGGTAACCATGGAAAAGGCGAAAGTGTATGGCTCGCATTTTTTCTTTATGATGTACTGGTACAGTTTGCAGACGTGGCGCTACTTAAAAATGAAGAAGCCTTCTCTCAAAAATGTAAAGAAGAAGCAGAAAAACTACGCATCAACATTAGTGAACAGGCATGGGATGGTGAATGGTACCGACGTGCATATTTTGATGATGGTACACCACTTGGTTCACATACAAATGAAGAATGTAAAATTGATTCGATTGCACAAAGCTGGTCTGTATTATCAAAAGCCGGGGAGAAGGATAGAATAAATTCTGCGATAGGATCTGCAGATAAACACCTTGTTCGTAAAGAGGATGGTCTTATTCAATTATTTAATCCGCCTTTTGATAAATCTAACCTTAACCCTGGTTATATAAAAGGTTATGTGCCGGGTGTACGGGAAAATGGTGGTCAGTATACACATGCTGCAATTTGGTTGGTGATGGCATTTGCTGCAATTAGCAACAAGAAGCGAACCTGGGAATTGTTACAAATGATAAACCCTATAAACAGAACCAGCAGTGAAGATAAAATTACCATATACAAAACTGAGCCTTACGTAATAGCGGCTGATGTTTACGCCGAGCCTACGCACAAAGGTCAGGGTGGTTGGACGTGGTATACCGGTTCGGCAGGCTGGATGTATCAACTGATTATCCATTCTTTTATTGGTTTAAAAAGAGAAGGCAACACTATCAGTTTCATGCCTTGCCTTCCTGAAGACTGGACACATTTTATAATAAATTACCGTTTTGCAGAAACAAATTATCATATACAATTTATACAGTCCGGTACGCAAACGCCCAAATCAATGAAAGTGTTTTTAGATGGAGTTGAATTGATAGGTGATGTTATTACTTTGGTAGATGACGGACAAGAGCATAAAGTGAAAATTGAATTGTTTGCCAATTTAAACTCAACAGTATAATTAATAGCATAAATACTTATTTACTGTAAATTTTATAATCAAACAATTCGTTTTTGCATAAAGATTTTAATCACAAAAAGTTTACGTCAACTAAAACTTCTTACTGAGTGGGTTTTAATAACTCCCGTAAATTGGACAATCTTTACTATTAAAGCCATTTGCTAACCTGGTTTTACTTAGAAGCAAACGACGGGCTTATCAAAAGTCAAGCATTTCA
Organism: Chitinophagaceae bacterium; assembly: GCA_043752185.1. GTDB lineage: Bacteria > Bacteroidota > Bacteroidia > Chitinophagales > Chitinophagaceae > Ferruginibacter. The sequence goes on along the minus strand of JAYUZB010000225.1, from coordinate 3,841 downwards.
TAAAGACGTAAACGATTTTTGAGGATGGTATTTTCCTCTTGTATCCTGTTAATTTGCTCCAGTAAATTGGCAATGGCATCAAGCCCTTAGAGATTTATTTGAAGTTCGTGATTAGTGATATGGGCCTGGGTGCCGGTATAACAATTACTTATTAATTCCCAAAATTCGTTCTACTAGTAAATGATGTGTGAATGATGCAATCATTTTTCGGAATTGTGTAATGCTTTGCCGCATTATGGGCTTATATTCATTAATGGAGTAAAACATTTGGCAAAGAAATAAAAGGAAAAGAGAAAAATCATTTCCAATACTGACGAAAGTCATTGTTCCAATATTTCAACAGGTGCATATTCGCAACATAAAAGTCAGGTAACTCCTATTAAAATAAAGAGAATGCCAGTCTTCCAATGATACCCGTTCCGGTGCTCAAGCCTGAAGAACGGGTAGATTTCATTTTAAATAATCTTTAGTTGTGAAAACAAGTGCAAAAAACATACACATTGATTCCACTGGCGAAAATGATTTTACACTTCATACAACAACTATAGAAGAGGCCACAGTATTACTTAAAAGTGATACAGAACAGGGCTTAACGATTGATGAAGCTAAAGAAAGGCTTGAGCGTCATGGATTAAATACCATTGCCGAAGCCACGGCGATCAGTCCATTAAAAATTTTAGCTAACCAATTCAAAAGCCCAATTGTTTTTCTGTTGGTATTCGCAGCAGGCATGTCTTTCTGGTTTAAGGAATGGCTGGATGGTACTGCTATCATACTCGTTCTTATCATTAATGCAGCCATTGGTTTTTACATGGAGTTTAAGGCGCATAAATCTGTAGCAGCTTTAAAGAAACTTTCTTCTATACCTGCGAAAGTACTTCGTGGAGGCAAATTGTTTGAGATCAATGCTGAAGAAATAGTACCCGGCGACATTGTATTTACGGAAGCCGGTGATATGATACCGGCTGATGGCAGGATATATAAAGCGGCACAATTACTGATCGATGAATCGGCACTAACAGGAGAGTCAGTTCCGGTGGAGAAAAAAGATGCTGTTCTTGCCGAATCAACCATCCTTGGCGACCGCATCAATATGGCTTTTAAAGCTACGCATGTTTCCAAAGGCAATGCCTATATACTGGTAGGTTCTACAGGCATGAAAACTGAATTAGGAAAAATAGCCAACCTGGTTCATTCAGCTAAGCAGGCTGCAACGCCATTAGAAAAGAAACTGGAAGAATTTAGTAAAAAACTGATAAAAATTACCATTGCTTTAGTGCTGGTAATTTTTATAATAGGGTTGATCAATGGCGAGGGAATTATTGCCATGTTGCAAACCGCTGTTGCCCTTGCGGTTGCTGCCATCCCTGAGGGATTACCTATTGTGGCAACCATGACTTTAGCGCAGGGCATGCTAAAAATGTCACGTTACAATGTGATTGTAAAAAAATTATCTGCAGTTGAAACATTAGGAGGCACCAACGTGATCTGCACCGATAAAACCGGTACGCTTACGCAAAATAAAATGGAAGTGGTATTTGTTGAAACAAGTTCCGGCACCTGGAAAAATGATGCTGACTTTACCGGCAATAAGGAGCAGTTGGATTTGATTACTAAATGTGCTGTTTTATGTAACACCGCCGATATTCAAACATCAGAAAAAGAATCAAAGGAAATTGGTGATCCTTTGGAAATAGCCTTACTGAAATTTTCAAAAGATAAGGGTGAGGACATTGATAAAGTACGCAAAGACTTTTTAAAAAAAGAGGAAGAGCCTTTCTCCAGCGAAACAAAGATCATGTCCACATTGCATGAGCACGATGGTAAACATTATCTTTTTGCAAAAGGCGCACCTGAAGAATTATTGCTGAAGTGTACACAGATATTTGAAGAGAGCGAGGTGGCGATGGATACAGCAAAAAGGGAACAATGGTTGGCAACTGCGGAAAAATTTTCTGCATTCGGGCATCGCATGATTGGCATGGCATATCGAAAAACTGATAGCGTACCTTCTTCATTAACCGATGACCTGGTTTTTCTTGGGCTTGTTGGCATGATCGATCCGCCAAGACCTGAAGTGCAGGCCGCTATCAACGATTGTAAAACAGCGGGCATTAAAGTTGTTATGATCACAGGCGATCATCCTTCCACTGCACATTATATAGGAACCCAATTGGGGATATCAAAAGAAGATGAAGTACCTGTGATTGGAAAGGATATGAAAGAATTTGAAGAGTTAAGTGAAGATGAAAAACAGCGCTGGATCAATACTTCGGTTTTTGCCCGTGTTAATCCAAAGCATAAGCTAGACCTGGTAAAAGTTTTCCAGGAAAAGGGGTATGTAGTGGGTATGACGGGTGATGGTGTAAATGATGCCCCGGCCATTAAGAAATCTGATATCGGTATTGCTATGGGGCTTCGGGGAACACAGGTAGCCCAGGAAGTTTCGGATATGGTCTTAAAAGATGATTCCTTCACATCCATTGTCGTAGCTATCAAACAAGGGCGTATTATTTTTGAGAACATTAAAAAATTTGTAACCTTTCTTCTTTCCTGTAACCTCAGTGAATTGCTGGTAATAGCAGTTGTAGCTGTTCTCAATTTGCACTTCCAGTTATTGCCCCTGCAAATACTTTTTATAAATCTTATTACAGACCTTTTGCCTGCGCTGGCTTTAGGTGTTATTAAAGGCGGCACTGATATTATGAAACTGCCTCCCCGCAAATCATCCGAACCCATTATTGATAAAAGCCGCTGGAAACTTATTTTCTTTTATGCAATCGTTATTGGATCAGTAAGCACAGGGGCAGTGGTTTTCAATCACTATGTATACCATAATGGTGAGCCTTGGGATACTGCCATGTGTAATAACGTACTGTTTTTTACCCTTATTTTTTGTCAGCTTTTTCATGTATTTAATATGGGTAGCGGACCATTTTTTAATAACGAGGTTATTAAAAATAAGTATGTCTGGTTTTCAGTAATTGGAAGCATCGCCATTTTGATAGGCGTTATTCAAATACCCTATGTGCGGCAGGCATTGAATGTAATACCCATGACATTGAACGAATGGATGATCATTGTTGCTGCGGCTCTTTCATCCGTTATCATAATACAGGCAGCAAGATCTTTAAAACTTTTTAAAAATAATGCACAATCAGCATCAACATAAAGTATGATCAGCAATTTTATCAGATGGGCTTTAAAGAACCGCATGGTTGTTTTGCTGATAGCAGCGGGCGTAACTGCCTATGGTATTTATTCGGTAAACAATACTAAAGTAGATGCTATACCCGACCTGTCTGAAAACCAGGTTATCATATTTACAGAATGGATGGGTCGAAGCCCGCAGATCATGGAAGACCAGGTGACTTACCCTTTAGTAAGCAACCTGCAGGGTATTCCTAAAATAAAAAACATCCGTGCTAACTCGATGTTCGGGATGAGTTTTGTGTTTGTAATTTTTGAAGATGATGTTGACATTTACTGGGCCCGTACCAGGGTATTGGAACGGCTTAATTATGCCCAGCGCCTGTTACCTCCAACAGTTGTTCCCACATTGGGACCGGATGGCACCGGTTTGGGACATATTTTCTGGTACACATTAGATGCCCCTTCGCTTGATCTGGGAGAACTGCGGGCATTACAGGACTGGTACATCAAATTTGGTTTACAAACAGTACCCGGTGTAAGTGAAGTGGCATCTTTTGGTGGTTTTCAAAAACAATACCAGATCGTAATTGATCCGCACAAACTAAGCTATTACAACATTACTTTAATGGATGTAATTAAAAAGGTAAGAGCCAACAATAATGATGTTGGCGGAAGAAAATTTGAGATG
>JAYUZB010000224.1:0-9865 GCA_043752185.1 Chitinophagaceae bacterium | reverse complement strand
TCCGCATGGCGCTTATATTTTCTCTTGCAACAACTTTAGCACCAATAGCAGCCTGTATGGCAATCTGAAACTGCTGTTTGGGCAATAACTCTTTCAATTTTTCGCAAAGCTTGCGGCCAAACTCATGGGCACGGCCACGGTGAATTAATGCACTCAATGCATCCACTTTTTCGTTATTAAGCAAAATATCCATCTTCACAATATCACTGGGTCGGTATTCTAAAGGGTGATAATCAAACGAAGCATAACCACGGGTCATACTTTTCAGTTTATCGTAAAAATCAAAAACAATCTCGGTCAAAGGCATTTCAAAACTCAACTCTACACGTGTGGGCGTTAAATAATGCTGATGGGTTAATATGCCACGCTTGGTAATGCAAAGCGTCATGATATTGCCAATGTATTCCGGCTTGGTAATAATTTGCGCTTTAATAAAAGGCTCATCAATATGATCAATCCTGGTAGGGTCAGGCATTTCTGTTGGATTGTTAATCTTTATCACTTCGCCCCTAACTGTAGTAGCAACAAAGCTTACGTTAGGTACTGTAGTTATCACCATTTGGTTATACTCTCTTTCCAAACGCTCCTGTATAATCTCCATGTGCAACATACCCAAAAATCCGCATCGGAAACCAAAGCCCAATGCTTGTGAGGTTTCCAACTCAAATGTAAGAGATGCATCATTCAGTTGCAGTTTATCCATACAATCTCGCAACTCTTCAAAAGCATCCGTCTCCACCGGAAAGATACCAGCAAAAACCATCGGCTTTACATCTTCAAAACCCTGTATTGCATCCGGAGATCCATTAATTGTTGTGGTAATTGTATCGCCCACTTTTACTTCTTTGGCATTTTTGATACCGGTAATAATATAACCTACATCACCTGCCGCAACTTCGGGCCGGGCAGCCATACCAAATTTTAAAATACCCACTTCATCGGCACCATATTCCAGGCCAGTGTTACTGAATTTAATTTTATCGTTCTTTTTAAGTGTGCCATTAAACACCCGGTAGTACACAATAATACCCCTAAAGCTGTTGTACACACTGTCAAAAATAAGTGCCTGCAGCGGAGCATTAGGGTCGCCTTTGGGGGCAGGTATACGATCAATAATGGCGGTTAAAATCTCCTCAATTCCAATACCGCTTTTTCCACTGGCCAGCAAGATATCTTCGGGCTTGCAGCCGATGAGTTCTACTATTTGGTCCGTTACTTCCGGTATCATGGCACCATCCATATCAATCTTATTGATAACCGGAATGATCTCTAAATTATTTTCAATAGCGAGGTATAAGTTGCTGATTGTCTGTGCTTGTATACCCTGACTGGCATCAACCAAAAGCAATGCTCCTTCGCATGCTGCAAGGGCACGGCTCACTTCATAACTAAAATCCACATGGCCGGGTGTATCAATCAGGTTAAGCACATATTCGGTGCCTTTCCAATGGTAGTTAATTTGAATGGCATGGCTTTTAATGGTGATGCCCTTCTCTCTTTCCAGGTCCATATCATCCAATACCTGTGCCTGCATATCCCGTTCGCCAATAGTTTTGGTAAATTCCAGTAAGCGGTCGGCAAGGGTACTTTTACCGTGGTCAATATGTGCAATGATGCAAAAATTTCTGATGTTCTTCATGTACGTTCTGTGCTCTTTTTAAGGGGGCAAAAGTAGTTTAAAATGGTGGATTTTGAACAGGGATAGGAACGCAGATGAGGCTGATTGGATGGATTTACGCAGATTTAGACAAGGGCTTTAATGCTACGTAGTTTTTCAAGGCAATACAGTTGTAAACCATATTGCTATCTTATCAATATAAACGTACCCTGATCATTAATAGCCTGACCGCTAAATTTATCCCGACCCTTAAAGATCCATACATAAGTTCCCCCGGATTGTGACTTACCTTTATAAGTTCCATCCCATCCTGCTGAAAGGTCTTTTGTTGAATAAACAATCTCTCCATATTTGTTGTAAACAATAAAATGATCTAATACTGCAAGCCCGATTATCAGCGGCCTCAACAAATCGTTTTTACTGTCGTTATTTGGAGTGAAGGCATTGGGTACAAAAACCTCTGTAACACTAAAAGCTTTTATTTCAACAGCGATACGTTCACTTATGCAGGTTCCGCTGGTAAATACTATATAATATGTAATATCCTTCAAAATATTTAAGCCGGTAAATATGCCTGTAGTATTCTGATTTATTGCTGTAGAAGATAGACGTGAATCATATAAATAATAAGTACCTGCCTGTGGATTTTGAACACTTAATGTAGCAGTAGTGCCAATCCGAACGCTTTGATTTAGGTAAACCGGTTTGGGTAATGTAACGTTTGTATTTGTGATTACAAAACTACTGCTGGTATCGGCGCAGGCATTGGCATCTGTTATAATAAATGTATAATTACCGGCAGTTACATTTGTAAGATGTTGCTGGTTACCAACAGCAATCTGTGTATTATTATACCAGGCATATGTAAAAGGCGAAAGGCCCGAACCGTTAATATTTGTCAACCCATTTATGCTTCCATTGTTGAGACTACAGGTTGATGAATTTATTTGCACAGCAGTTGCGTCCAGTTTAACCGGTTTCTGATATGGTATTCGGGCAGTAACAGTTTTTTCTTGGCAGCCTGATGCATTCCTTGCATACATAAAAAAAGTACCTGAGTTGATACCCGTTAAAGTTAAACCTGTATTTAGTATAATAGCAGGCTGTAAACTATCTACCCAATAAAAACTATACAATTGCGGATTGGGGAAATTACCAACAATATAATATCCATCGTTCCTATCGCACTTGCCAGATTGAGAAGTAAACTGAAGGCTGGCAAGGTTGGGTAAAAATGGAAGCAGAGGTACAGTTATACTGTCGGTTTGAGCTGAACATCCAAAGGCGTTACTCGTTTTAAGAATATATTTTCCCGCAGGTACTCCAGTTAAATTAATATTGGTTCCAACTACATATCCTGCTGCATTAATCCACTGGTAAGCAGTTGCACCGGCAGCCTGAATTTGCATTATACTACCATTAGCAGCACCGCAATCGCTACCTGTAATAACAACGGCATTTGTATCTATGGTTATTAAACCTTCATTTATAATGGTATAGTATTGCGTTATAATAGTATCACAACTGCTTGCATCTTTAAATTTTAACCGGTATTTTCCTGGAAACACATTTACAAGATCCATGGCATTGCCTACCAGGTTATTTAGCGAATCTACCCACCGGATAAAAGGAGTACCGCTTACATTACTGGCCGTAATACCGGTGATACTACCATTGTTATTGCTACACCTTGCCGCAGTAATTTGTACACTGCCGGTGTTTAATGAAGGTCCCGCCTGGTTAATGAGTGTATAAAAAGCAGAAGAATCGCCGCAGCCGTATGTGGTATCCAAAATGATGAGTTTATATTGGCCTGGCCCTACATTTATCAGATCCAAAGCATTACCTACTACATTATTGGCAGCATCCTTCCAAATGATCTTATTGTATGATCCGCTGGCACTATGCGAAAGTATTTTTCCGGTATTCAATCCGCAGGAAGGTTGGGTAATAACAACATTTTGAGCATATAAACGGGGTGAGTTATCGTATAAGTTTACAGAAAAATTTACCGAACAGTACGAGCCCTGTTCTACTACAAATTTATAATTGCCAGGTCCGATATTATCAATGTTTTCGGTATAAAGCGTATCATAGTTACCATTATAACTATGTGCCCAGTAAAACCTTGTACCTGAAACAAACTGCATACCATGAATAAAGCCATTGTTCTGATTACAGGTTGGGCTTCGTACAGTAAAATTTGACTGTGTATATTGTGGCTTGGCAAATTCGCCTGTTACACCCTGTGTTGATGTACCGGTTGCCGTTACTGCTCCATTTAAAACAACCGGCGAGTTAAAGGTCCAGTTACCAGATGCATCTGCAACACAATTGCCCAGGTATGTTTTGCCATTATCGCAGTAGGCACATACCTGCGTTAAAAAAACCTCTACTGTACTGTTGGGCATGGAAGTACCCTGTACCAAATTACTGGTGATGGTAAATATTTTTGTTAAGGGAACGCTTACCAAATTAGAAGCAGCAAAAATGCCTTTGCTGTTACAGAAAATGGAATTTTTTGTGATCCGGATATTTTTATTATTATTTACAGAAATGGCGGTATAAACACAACCTGCAATAAAATTGGTATCCCCTGCATTATCTCCTCCTATTATTCCGTTATCGCACCTGCTTACAGAAATAGCGCCTGCAATGATCGAGTTAAAATTAACAGCAGGGTTTCCCAGCATCCCTATGCGGTTGTTCTTTATTTCCAGGTATCCCTTTTTACCTTCAAGTTTTAGAAAGGTTTTCAGGTTGTTGGAAAAGGCATAAGCAAAAGCATTGAAACTGTTGCCCTTTACCAGGATATTTGTTGTATCTGTATAACCAAACCACTCCGTATTTTGCAGGTGAATATAGCCGCATGTCAGGCCCGCTGTTTCGGTATAGTTGCAACCCATTTTATTATTAATGATCCTGGCATAGCCAAGGTTAAGATGGTTTAAAGTATCAGTATTTACAATCACCATCACGTCTGTAATACTGCTCATATAATTACCTTCTCCCGGTAGCTCTCCGCCAACTTCCAAATTTTTTACATTTTGCAGGTTGATAGCTGTTGTAAAGCTGCTTGTAACAATACTGTTTCCATCCTCGCTTAAATTAACAATATTGCCTTTAAATGAAAATCCATTATTCAGTCCCTTATTAGGCAATGGTAAAAATGTATTGGATACTCCCTGGGCAAGTTTTGTAAAATAATTCCCTTTACCAGCTGCTCCTACTTTTATGTTGCTGCTGTTGTGAAGCTGGATGGCTATGGACGAAGGAGCTGATCCGTTAATACCGTTGATACTGGCAAAATGTAACCCGTATATCTCTATATCTCCCTGGCTAATAACCCGAAATACAAATTCAACACCAACACCAACAGGATTGGTAATACGTATTTTGGCGCTGCTTACTCCAATAGCCGCACCGGGCTGTGTAGTTCCATCAATAATAATTTTTGAAGTAAGATCTGGATATGATGTTAACAAGGTTATGGTTCTGCCCCCAATGGATAGATCACCTATGTTAAAAATGATATTATCTGTAATTGCAGTACCATTTGCATTTGCCAGTGTAATGGCTTCTCTTAAACTACCCGGGCCACTATCTGCATTGGATGTAACAATAAATGTACCGGCCCTTGCGGTAAGTACTGCAAAAAATAAGCTTAAAGCAAAAAATATTTTCAGTTTCATTTTGGCAGGATAAAAGTAAGCTAAAAACACAAACTTTATAAGTGTTTTTGAAGTGGCAAAAGTAGTTTAAAGGGGTGGATTGTGATCAACAACAGATTACTTCCCTACTGGCGCAGATATGCGGCAGAGGAACTCTAGCGAGGCGTATCTGTGCCAAATTATACTCTCAAAAATTAAAGTTTCTAAACCCTTTTAATCAAAAGTTATTTATAATGGCACAGATACCCTTACACACAAAACCAAAGCTGCATATCTGCGCCAGTATGACGAAACATAGCTGAGGAAAAATCTTTTCCCAGCAACGTCTCTCCCCGAGCCCTGTGTGTTAGCCGAGGACGGTGCGTTTGTTAAGAAGATAAACCTCCTTTTGTAAACTCCACATCTTCCATTTCCATAAAGTTTGTAACTGGGTAAATTCCCTGCTCTCCAGTAATATAAAATTTTGCAGAACTATGTGGGTAGTCAACCGGGCTGTTGCACAGGTTCCATTTCTTTGAACAGGGGTTATCGTGTATATAATCCAGTTTTTGAATAATAAATTCCCAACTTCTGCATTCCTTCCAATCAAAAGACAGTTCCCACACTTCATGCAGTTTTTTATTTGCTTTTCTTTTTGCTTCTACATGGTTACTGAGTTGTTGCAATAATACTGTTTCTTCATTTTGTTCTAACCGTTTAATTATTTCATAAGCCATAAATCTTTTGCCATTACCAATTATAGTATTAATACTTTGGCTTGTTTCAATAAAACTTATAATTACATGTACATGGTTGGGCATTATTACATAACCATTAATGTAATGTCCTTTACTTTTCAAATAATCGAACCAATTGTATATAATATCGTAACCTTTTACTTTATCAATCAGTGGTATCCATTGGTGGCAGGTAAAAGTTATAAAGAATGTGCCGAATGTATATGGTATAGTTTGTTTAACGGGCATTGAATAAAGTTAGCGTTTTTCTAATAACGCAACGTCCTCGGCTTACACACAAGCCATGAGAGAGACGTTGCTAAGAAGCAAAAAAAAGCGCCTTACCCAGGCGCTAATTTTTTATAGTTAATTAAACCACAACTACAGTTTGCAATGAAAATACCCGCTGGCAAGGGTTACTTTGCTTGGGTCGCTATCGCTGCCCAGTTCTCCGCTGAAGGTTCCTTCCATTTCGGTTCCGGTATTTTTAGTTACAGTAACCGAAAAACCTGAACCGGTTCCACCTCCTATACCCCATCCACTGCTGCCAATTGCATATGACATGAGAAAACCATTGGTGAGGTCGGCACCGGCTGATGCCTGTGTGGTAGTGCCCACTGCTATATTGGTTGGAAAAACAATTTGCACTACTCTGGCACTAAGACCTGATACAACTGTACAGGCTATTTGAGTGATGGCACCGCTTGATGCAGCAGTTGAGGTAGCCAGTACTGATTGGAAACTACCGCTTTGTGCCCCGGAATAATTAAAGCGAACTTCTCCCTTACCGGCTGTAAGTTCCTGGTTGCCCGAAGCGTTGGTAGGATCTTTTTTGCATGATGTTATAAAGAGGGAACACAATGCAAAAAGGGATACAGATAATAACTGAACTGTTTTTTTCATCATTAATAATTTTTATTGGTTAGTGATTAATTGAAAAAACAAAACTATTATTAATTAAATGGCTGACAATACCCTGTAATGGGTATTTTAAAATGTGTTACAAAGTTTATCATTATGGAGTAAAGTGTGAACAAGATGACCTATTTAAAGAGCGATGTAATATTTGCAGCAATTAGTAAACTAACTTACTCTGAAGATTGATTATTCAAAATGCATATTTTATACCGTTAGTAAATAAAATGTTGTCAATTATCAGCCAGATAAAAAAATAATTTTATGCTTTGACGAGAAAATTATCTACCTTAATATTCAACCCTTCTACAAACCAAAACCTATTTATGAAAAAGCGCATTTTTACATTGGCATTATTATGTTTTTTAGCCATTCAAGCTAATGCTCAAACCTGTGCCGGAACTGGCAGCATTAATTTTCAGCGATGGAATAATATCAATGGCTCCGCAGTTTCTAATCTTACATCAAATGCTAACTATCCAAACAACCCTTCCTCCACCGGAACACGAACTTTGTTTGAGATGCAGAATAATCTTGGAAATAATTTAGGCATCCGCATGAATGGTTATATCTGTCCGCCAACAACCGGTAATTATATTTTCTGGATTGCCAGCGATGCAAGCGGCGAACTTTGGATAAGCACCACCAGCAGTTCGGCAAATAAAGTAAGAAGGGCTTATAACACCAGCTCAACCAACTCAAGAGAATGGAATAAATACAGCACTCAAAAATCAGTGGCCATTTCAATGGTTGCCGGCCAGTTATATTATGTTGAAGCGTTGATGAAAGAAAGTACAGGTAATGATAATCTTGCAGTAGGCTGGGCCAGGCCGGGCCAGTCAACCAGTGCACCAAGCGAGGTGGTTCCTGGTTCAAGTTTAATTGCACAGTTGCCCGATACGCAGGCACCAACTGCCCCAACAAACCTGGCATCATCGGCTATTACTCAAATTTCTTTTACCCTGTCTTGGACGGCTGCAACAGATAATGTTGCAGTAACCGGATATGATGTTTATCAAAACGGCGTAAAAATAAATGTAGCCAACATTACCGGAACTTCTTATAATGTTACTGGCCTGTTACCTGCTACCACTTATGCTTATTACGTTAAAGCAAAAGATGCAGCAGGAAATGTATCTGTAAATAGCAGCACGTTAAATGTTACTACCGCTTCTCCCGATATTACTCCTCCGTCGGCACCAACCAATTTGCTTTCATCAATAATTACGCAAACAAGCTTTACGCTTAAATGGACTGCATCAACAGACAATATTGCTGTAACCGGTTATGACGTATACAGAGATAGTGTAAAAATAAACGGGGCATTGATTATCGCAAACACTTATAATGTAACAGGCCTTTCCACTGCAACTACTTATTCCATGACGGTAAAAGCAAAAGATGCAGCAGGTAATGAAAGTAATGCAAGCATCGCCCTGCCGGTAACAACACTTACTTCCGAATCTCCTTCCGAAACATTTACACAGCGTACCATACTGGCTAACCAGCGAATGCCGCATGACCTGGTTTATGGCCCTGATAATAATATCTGGTTCATCGAAAGATTTGCAGGTAAAGTAAGTTTTGTAAACCCGGTAACATCTGTAAAAACCACCTTACTTACATTGGGCGCTGCTATGGTTAGGGTTGGCGGACAGGATGGATTGATGGGATTAGCCCTTCACCCTGAATTTATGAATGGTAAACCTTTTGTTTATATTTCTTACACGTATCAATCTTTAAGCAGCACGGTACGTAAAACAAAAATTGAAAGATATACCTACAATTCGTACACACAAGTATTGGAAACGCCGGTAACTATTTTACAGGATATACCCGGCAGCAATGACCATAACTCTGCAAGAATAGCAATTGGACCCGATCAGAAATTATATTACTCAGTTGGAGATATGGGTGCCGGACAGTTTGATAATATAAGCCGTGTAAACAATGCACAAAACCTGAATATTTATGAAGGAAAGATTCTCAGGCTGAATACAGAGTTGGTAGCAGGATCATGGATTCCAACAGATAACCCTTACACCAATGGCGGACAACCTACAGCAGTATATTCATTTGGCCACCGTAATCCGCAGGGGTTGGTTTGGGGAAATGTAAACGGCACTGATATTTTGTACAGCGATGAACATGGCCCTTACAGCGATGATGAAATAAATACAATTGAAGTGGGACGAAACTTTGGATGGCCCAATGTTATTGGCTGGTGCGATGGTAATTACAACGGAAGAACTACCGGAGGATTTACCATTGTAAGTGAACAGGCAAATTGTACAACACTAAATGTAAAAGAACCCCTTCGTTCTTTATTTCCTGCTACCAATCCTCCATCGGGTGGTGATAATATGCAGTGGCCATCGGTAGCTCCATCAGGTGCCGATTTTTACGGAAGCAATGCCATACCCGGCTGGCAAAACTCGCTGCTTATTACAAATTTAAAAAATGGAACTGTTGCAAGATATAAGCTAAGCAACAACGGACAAAATATCATTTCTGATACCACACATTATTTTCGTGGCCTGGGAAGGTTTAGGGATGTAGTTGTATCGCCCGATGGTATGAAAATTTATGTTGCCTGCGATTCCAGCGGTTCCACTTCGGGCCCAACCGGTAGCGTTACTACCACACCTGCAAACCCCGGAAGCATTCTTGAATTTACTTTTGTACCTCCGCCACCTGTTGCACCGCTTTATTCAAAACAGGTTAAAGAAGAGGTACAAGACAGAAGCATTGATGTGTACCCCAACCCCGCCAGTAACTATTTTATTATTTATAATTACAAAGATGCCGGCAGCAGAATGATTGAACTGGCAGACCTTACCGGAAGAATTGTTGCCAGAAAAAATTCAACATTGATGGCCACCAGAATAGAAACAAGCCTACTGCCAAACGGCCTCTATATTCTGAGGGTATTAAATGAAAAGGGT
>JAYUZB010000223.1:0-3968 GCA_043752185.1 Chitinophagaceae bacterium | reverse complement strand
CGATATCGGAATCAACATCTGCAAAAAAATTAAACATGCGTAAACTTTTATTTTCATTTTTGTTGATTTGCCTTTGCAGTATTTCAATGGCACAAATGGTTTATCCGTACCGGGACATCAAACTGGAAAAACCATCAGATTACAAAGAGACAGAAACCATGGCTTTATCTGCTGCAAAGTTTTTATTGAGTACACCCTTTGTTGAAATAGATGCCAACCGGGGGGGCGCTTTAACTTTTTTAAATAACTGGATGACCGGTGCAAAAGATTATCAATTTTATTTACAGGGGTTTATTGTGGATATTAGTGCTGATATAAATTTACTGAGCCTGTACATTCCGGCTATGATTAAATTCACCCTGGAAAATAAAGCCGAAGCCGTTAACCCCATGAAAGTAGAACAGCAAACTGCAAAACTGGTACTGGCTTATTGCAACGACCCTAAAAATAATTTCAGGCTTAAAAAGAAATTCAGAAAGCTGCTTGAAGACCGCCAGGCTGCAACAAATTAACACGAATATTTTTGTGATGAAAAAAGTTATTGGATTTGTACTGTTATCTATATTGGTATGTGCTGGTGTATTTGCCCAGGGTAATAATTTTATAACAGAAGGAATAAAAATGCACGACAAAGGTGATTATGAAAGCGCCATTGCATTTTACAAAAAAGCATTGCAGAGCGATAAAAATTCAATACAGGCCGCCTATGAAATGGCTTCTTCTTACCTGGCGCAAAAAGATTACGGGAATGCCCTGAAATATGCTGATAAAGTAATTGCCCGAAACCTTGACTATGTAGATCAGGCCTATATTTTGAAAGGCTCCGCACTCGATCTGTCGGGCAGGCAGCTTGAAGCTATAAAAACCTACAACCTGGCTCTAAAAAAATATAATAAAAATCATTTACTGTATTATAACCTGGCGCTTACTTCATTTAATGTAAAAAATTATAAGGATGCAGATGATGCTTTGATGAAAGCATTAAAGCTAAATCCACTGCATGCAAGCAGCCATTTTCTGCTGGGCTTGTCTATGATAACACAGGAAAAACGGGTGCAGGCTATTTTAGCTTTGTATAATTTTTTGTTGCTTGAACCCAAAAGTAAAAGATCGGCGCCGGCACTACTGGCATTGGAAGATGAATGGAAAAATGCAGGTAAACAAAAAGTAAATTCCAAAATGGCACCTGCAAAAAAAGAAGCGGATGAATTTAGTACAGCCACATTAATGCTTGATATTCTGGAGTCTTCTAAAACCAACGAAGCCAATAAAAACAAACCGGCAATTGGTTTACTTGCCGAAAACACCCAAATACTTTTTACCCTTTTAGGAGAAGCAAAAAAAGACAAGAAGGATTTCTGGTGGAATTTTTACGTGGATTATTTTTATACCCTGGCAAACAATCATCATACCGAAGCATTGTGTTACTACATTACCCAATCAAGAGGTGATACATACGATGTGTGGCTGAAAGATAACCTGCCAAAAATGGAAGCCCTTTCGGAATGGTATACCAAATACCTGCATAAGTTTTAACCCTTCGCCTTTGTTCAGGATTTCTCTTCCCAAATCATAGCCACATGCACAATAGTTTCTGCAGCTTTGGCCATATCTTTTGTGCCAACCCATTCCAGTTTGCTGTGTATGTTTTGCATGCCCGTAAAAATATTAGGACATGGCATGCCTATATAACTAAAGCGGCTGCCATCGGTTCCGCCACGTATACTTTCTTTCTTCATAGTTAAGCCGGCTCTTTGTATGGCTTCTTCGGCATAAGCCGCCACCTGCGGGCAGGTATCCAATACTTCCTTCATATTGCGGTATTGTTCCTGCACGGTATATTCCATCACAGCCCCTGGAAATTTTGCAACCGTTTCTTCAGCAATTTTTTTAAGGCGATTGTGATGTTGTTGCAAACCTGTGTTTGTAAAATCCCTTACAATAAATTGTATAGTTGCTTTTTCGGCAATACCATTTACCGATGTTGGATGCACAAAGCCTTCTTTCTTTTCTGTTGTCTCGGGGCTCCATTCATTTTTTGGCAAAGCATCCAAAACTGCACCGGCAACTTTTAAAGCATTCACCAATTTATCTTTTGCATACCCCGGATGTGTTATAACACCACTGATGGTAATTACAGCACCATCGGCACTAAAAGTTTCATCTTCCAGGCTTCCGGCTTCACCGCCATCCAATGTGTAGCCAAATTGTGCACCCAGTTTTTGCATATCTACTTTTGCGGTTCCCTGGCCCACTTCTTCATCGGGTGTAAACAATATTTTTATATCGCCATGCTTAACAGCCGGATTTTGTATAAAAAATAAAGCAGCTTCCATAATGGCTGCCACGCCGCTTTTATCATCTGCACCCAATAAAGTATTTCCGCTGGCGGTAATCACACCGCTGTTGATATGATTTTTTAAATAAGGCGAATCGCTCATACGCAAAACCTGTGAGGTATCATCTGGTAAAATAATATCGGCACCATCATAATAGCGGTGCAGTATGGGCTTTACATTGGTGCCGCTGCAATCGGGCGCTGTATCTACATGCGCACAAAAACAAATAGCAGGTATATTTTTTTTATCGCTGTTTGATGGAATGCTTGCATACACATATCCATACTCATCAGTTGTTGCATTGGTAATTCCCATGCCAAATAATTCTTTCAGCAAAAGTTTACTCAGGTCTTTTTGTTTTTCACTTGTGGGATGCGCTGTACTGGTTGGATCGCTTTGTGTATCTATTTTTACATAGCGCATAAAACGGTCGGCAATATTATCGGGGATTATTTGTATCATAAAGTAAAAATAAGGAATAAAAGCCTCACCCCAAACCCTCTCCAAAGGAGAGGGAACTGGTAGGAAGAGTCAATAAATTACAAGTGTTTTATTAAATAAATTACCGGGATAAAATTCAAAAGGCAGCCTGCTTTCGCAAACTGCCTTTTGAATTTTTAATTTTTACTTTTGACTTATTCAGCAATTTCTACCAGCTCAATATCAAAAATCAGTTCCTGTCCGGCTAAAAAATGATTAGCATCCAGTATGATTATATCTTCCTTAACTTCTACCACAATTACCGGAACGGGTTGACCCGCCTGGTTGCTTAATGTAAGCGGCATACCTGGTTCAAGCACCATATCTGCAGGTACATTTTCTTTCGGAAATTCAATGATAGCTTCTTCGCTTCTGGGGCCATACGCATCTTCAGGAGCTATATTGATGGTTTTCTTTTCGCCCAGGTTCATGCCGGGCATGGCATCATCAAATCCTTTTATCATTTGCCCTGCACCTACTGTAAATTCCAGTGGCTCTCTGCCAACCGAAGAATCAAACTGTTCGCCATTAACTAATTTACCGGTGTAGTGTACTTTTACTACATCACCTTCTTTTACCTGTTTCATGTGTTATCTTTTTTACTTTTTAATTTTGAATGATTTCCACTACCGGTTTTATTCTGTTGATTTGATGAAGAAAAAAGGCAGGTTCTGTTAAAACGGGGGCAAATTAATACATAATTACCGCCGAATGAAAAGTTTTTGTGAAATTAGCAGGATGAAAAAGTTAAAATACTGTTGCCTCGCTGTATTACTAAATTGTTACTGGGTTGTTGCCCAGCCTGCAAACAATGGCACTGTTATTACGGGTGCCGAACGTATGCAGGTTTATCTGCCCATGCTTAAAGGCAAGTCTGTGGCGGTTTTTGCCAACCAAACCAGCATTGTTAAAAACACACACCTGGTTGATACTTTGTTGAGCAGCGGTATTAAAGTGATAAAAATTTTTGGGCCCGAGCATGGTTTTAGAGGAGATGCTGATGCAGGTGAACATGTAAGCGATGCAAAGGATAAGAAGACCGGCATACCGGTAATAAGCCTTTATGGAAATCACAAAAAACCAACGCCCGAAGATTTGAAAGATGTGGATGTGCTGATTTTTGATATACAGGATGTGGGTGTTCGGTTT
>JAYUZB010000222.1:0-9892 GCA_043752185.1 Chitinophagaceae bacterium | reverse complement strand
CTATCAGACTAATTTTTTTAAACAAAAACTCCCGTCAAGTATCAGGCTTAAAGTGAGTTTTGTAGAGAATTTGGTTAATTATCTTACAACAACTTCTCAGGTTTTAATCTTATTTCCATTAGCTTCTCTTAGTACAATATAATAAACACCCGAACCATTACGACGCATGTCTATCTTGTGTAACAGGAATGGTTGAGAAACAGGATATTCTTTATTAAGAACCCTGCGGCCATAACTGTCGTAGATGGTAATGCTTTGTTTTGTACTATTAAAGTTAGAGGCACCGGACTGTGATAAGAAAAAGTAAACCTTCCGTCATTTGGGCTGGGATAAACAAATAGCTTGCTGCTGGCAGAATCAGCAATGATTATTGATGCAGGCAATGAAATACATGAACCAATAGTAGCTACTACTGTATAAGCTCCTAAGCCATTTACCGAAACAATTGTTGAATTACCTGAAACATAAATTGCTGTTCCATTTCTTGTTCAGGCAGAAGTAAATCCGGCAGGGGGATTTACAGTTGCAGTAATGGTTGTTGTTCTTCCCGGTAATAGTTCAACCGATTATGCAGGTGCAGAAAAATTTTCCATAAATTTGCCCTGATTATAAATCCGGGGCTGACCGGTTTTGACAGCATAGCTCTTTGTAAGTGTAAGCATGTAGTGCATTGCGTAATTAGCACTTTAATCTGAATGCGAAAATTTTATATGGCAATACTCAGTATGCCATGGCTGCTTAATCGATAGATTAGCACCCATTAGGGCCGTTGAACAGGTTGTTCTGTTACCATGTTCTTCCGCCGACTCAAAAAGAAAACAGAATGCTGTAATGGAATGATGTGACCATTGCTTAAGATTATTCATCTAAGGATTCAGTTGGTTTGTTATGCTCCTGCTGTTTCTCTACAATCAATGCATAAATAAACATGTAGAAAGCTTACGGCGAATATGTTTGGACCAGGGTTCGATTCCCTGCAGCTCCACTAAAAAGCGGGTCATAATCAACTTCTTGATTATGACCCGCTTTTTTTATAACGTACCTGTTTTTAGAAACTGTTGGTAGTCCAGATAATTTTTTTGCCCGGTTTTTTAACTTCGGCCATATCTTCTTCGGTAATAAAAACCTTGGTTGGTTTTAAAGCCGATACTGCTTCAAAGGATGCTTTCGATTTATCTGAAAGCCAACCTGTGTTGCTGTTTATCTGGCCCAGGTTTTTTGAAGTTTCATTATCTGCATTCATCCAAACTATATAAGCTTTTTTAGATGTGGCATCCAGTTTATTTAACTCTTCCAGCTCTCTTAAATTTATTTGAACAACGTAATTTCCGGTTGCATCTCTTTTAATTTGCACCTGGCCCTTGTTTTCTGCTGGAACAACTGTTGCCCCGGGAGTTTCGGTTGGTGATGAAGCTTCAGATTTACTTACTGCGGTAGATTTTTTTGCACAGGAATAAAAAGTAAGTAGCATCATAGCTGCTACAATACCATACAACAATTTTTTTGTTACAATACTATTTGTAATCGTTTTCATTATTTATTTTTTAAAGATTAATTAAATTTTATTTATACAAAGTTGGTTATGTTTTAACCGTGTAGTATTACACAATTACAAGAATCACTTGCATTATTCCCACTTTTTATCAATATCATTTATATGAACTTTACATATTTCAAAATTGAAAACCGATAATATTGAAATTTTTAATTCAGGTATCTTCTTAATGTCCAGGCTATGGTTTCATGCTGTTCCATCAACCCTGTTAAAAAATCTGCGGTGCCTGCGTCCTTATTTTTTTCGCCGGCTTCATCAACATCTTTGCGAAGCATGATGATAACGGTTTCATGATCTTTCAGCAGCTCAACCAGCAGCGCTTTTGATGTTGAATATTTCCCCGGACTTTCCTTTATAGAAGACAATTTTAAAAACTCATGCATGGTGCCAATTGTTTTGTGGCCCAGCTTTCCAATGCGCTCTGCAATTTCATCAATAGAAACTTCCAGTTGTGTGTACTGGGTTTCAAATAATTTATGTAACTCCATAAAACTTTCGCCCGATACATTCCAATGAAATTTTCTGGTCTTGATATACAACGTCATTTCATTGGCTAAAACACCAGAGAGCAGCGCTGCACTATTCTTTAAATTCTTTTCAGAAATACCAATATTTAGATTCATGATTTTTTATTTTATTGTAATGATTTATTTTTTGGTTTAATAAATGAAAACTTAGAAGTTGTAGGTACAATATTTCCAAACAAAAATCCCCATGGTTTTAAAGATTCGATATGATCGAAAATAACTTTTAAAATAGCGATTAAAGGAATAGAGAGAAACATACCTGCAACGCCCCAGATAGCTCCGCCAATCAAAACACCTATAATCGAGATCAAAGCATTTATCTGTACCCTGGATGCAACTATTTTTGGTACAATAAAATTGTTGTCAACAAATTGTATAAATATAGTTACTGCAAAAACCAGCGCCGGATATACCAGTGAATCTTTTGTTACAAATGCAATAATCATTGGCAGCAGGGTGGCAACAATGCCACCTATGTAAGGAATAATGTTGAGTACTGCAGCAAGGATACCTAGAATAATAGCATAGTCTATACCCAATATTAAAAGTGCTGCCGAATTAAGAACAGCCATGATGATCATCTCAAAAAAAAGACCTACCAAATAACTCTGTATAATATTTTTTGAATTTGCCAATACTTCTACAACTGCCGTGTGATGTTCGAACCGAAAAAGTTTTCTTATAAATTCCAGCAGCAATGATTTATAATATAGCATCATGAATAAGTAAACCGGAATCAACACCAGTGTAATAGTTAATTGACCTAATTGCGAAAGTGTTTCTCCGTTTGCATAACTGCTGATTGCCTGGGATTGTGTATCCGTAATCCATTTATTTATTTTAGATGGTCTGTAGCCAAATTGATTTGAGGCCCAATTCACCAAATTATCATTTGCCAGGTCTAATTTTACTTTGAATTGCGGAAACGATTTACTAAACATACTCAACTGCGAAAAAAAGAGGTAAAAAATTATCAGTGTTAAAATAAGTGTAATTGAAACCACAAGAGAAATTGCAATTATTTTACTCATTCTTTTATGAAGTAAAAAATTTACAATTGGGTTTAGCAGAATAGCAAAAATAGTTGCGTATACAATCGGAATAATAATGTCCTGGCCAATGTACATGGTATATACAAAAGCAAAAACGCTGATAAATATCAGCGCCGCCCGTGCATAAAAAGGTATCTTAAAATTTAATTCCATTAAATCTTTTCGGCCTGAGTTTTATGTTTGAATAATTTATCCATGATTACGCTGCTTGTTGACCTGATCTGGTCTGCATTTTTTGTTACCTTATTGGCTACAAACATTTCAAGTGCTATGCCCAATAATTTTGAAAAAGGATTAAATGTTTTACCGATGATTAGTTTTTTGGCCATAATGCCGCTTGTTAAACCAATGGCAGCATTTACAATATCTGTTTTTAAATCGGGCACATTAACCGCATCTTTAAATGTGCTTTTAATGATATTGATTAGTTTAAAATTTTCTTTTGTTTTTTCAAACTCTTCCTTCAATGCAATGAAGCTTTCTTTTTGCTCAAGCTCCAGCTGTTGAATGGCTATTTTTAATTCTGCTGATGTTGTAATTCGGTTCATAAAAATATCAGTTAAACAATTGCCTGATGATAGTATTATTTGTACGGGTTTTAATAAAGGGATGCAGAATCAGTAAAATTACTCCTGCAAGTGCATAGCAGCCTGCCACAATCAAAAAGCCGTAATAAGTTTTACCCAGCATATCACCAAGCCACAGTGCAATGGCTATATTTAATGTAAAAGCGAAGATTGAAATAACCAATACAAACAAAGAACGGGAGATGAAGGTTGAAGTTACATCGGCAGTTTTATCCAGGGCTTTAAGTTTCAACAGTTCAAAGCTGGTTTTTGTGTACGCTTCGGTCTTCTCAAAAAGCGGGTCTATAAAATTTTTTTTCGGTTCCATTTGTTTTGATTTTTTAAAACAGCCGGATGGTTTATCCGGCTGTTTAATTAGCTTTCATTTAAATTGCTTTATTGAAGCTTAACTTTTATTAAGATCTTCAACCACCGAATTTCCATTCTCTGCAAAATCATTGGCCTGGTCTTTTATAGCTTCTACTTCTTTTTTAAATTTATCAACTATCTTACTGAATTTATCTTTTACAGCATCGCTTAGGTCGTTACCTTTTGTAGAGATTTTTTTTCTTGTTTCGCTTCCCTTATCCGGTGCAAAAAGAATTCCTAAAGCTCCACCTATCGCTGCGCCTATCAGTATGGCACCCATTAATTGTCCTGTGTTTTTTCCGTTTCCCATTTTATTTTTATTTTAAAAGTTTACAATTTTTTATTTTACAAAATCTTGCGACCCTGTATTATACGTACTATAATTGCAATGGCTGCAATAACCAGCAAAATGTGTATGATGCCCCCGGCTGCAAATCCTAAAAATCCAATAGCCCAGATAATAATCAGTATTACGGCAATGGTATACAGTAGATTTCCCATGGTGTTTAAATTTTAATTTAGGTGAAAAATATTTAGAAAAATGTATTGCTTTTTTATTGTTACAGCTCCGAAATTATTTTATGTATCTCTGCTTTTGTTCGGCCCAATTTGGTTTGCAGCCTGCCCAACATTTCATCCTGTTTGCCTTTTGCAAGCATCAAATCACTGTCTGTAAGCAGACCAAATTTTTGTTTCAGTTTGCCTTTTATTTCATTCCAGTTTCCTTTTAATTCTGTTAAGTTATCCATGATTACTTTGTTTTAGTTTACTATCTTATCCTATCACAAAGGTGGGTTTTGTTTAAGTTTTGATTATTACATAATCGCAGAAATATGTTATATCATTCACACATTTTGCAGCTTTTTATTTTAGGCTGTCTGTGACGTTATTTATAATTTTTGGTGTCTTTTTATTTTCCTGTTTTTTTAAGTCGGTTTTCTTTTTTGCTTCGGCTTTTTTCTGTTTTTTAAAATAGCCTCTTAATAAAAAACTGTTCTTAACCGCATCCATATTATCACTTAAACCTTTTGTACCTGACTGCAGGTTACTCATGGTAGAATCGAGTTTGCTCGACAAAGCACCATTGTTAAGATTGGTAGTGAATTTGGCAAACTGATCAGTGCTTGCCTGCAGGTTTGTAAGCGTACCTCTAAGGCTGTTTGAAAATCCTTCATCAGATATTAATTTCGAAAGCGCACCATTTCCATTGTTGATCTTGTAACTCACCTGTGCAAGTTGTGCTGTAATTACACCTGCATTGTCAACACTGGTTTTTAAGCTATTCATAATATCGGCCATTTCTACTGCGCTTTTTGAAGTTATGAGTGCATTGTTGTCAACTGTTTTGGCATTCCCATTACCATTGCCTGGTGTGATGGTAAGAACCTTATCGCCCATCAATCCATCAGACCCAATGCTGGCAACAGCATCAGTTTTAATAAATTTCTGAACATTTTTTTTAATGACCAGATCAACCAAAACAGATGTATCGGTTATTAATTCTATTCCACTAACAGTGCCAATATTGATACCTGAAAAGCGCACATTATTTCCTTCTTTTAAACCACTCACAGTTTTAAATTGAGCTTTCAAATGAAAGGTATTTCCGAATAGATTTTTTTGTTTACCCACAAAATAGATGGTACCAATAAAAAGTACCAGCCCAGTTATTACAAACATGCCCAGTTTCCAGGTAAAGCCAGATTCTTTTTTCATAAATTCTTTTTTTGTAAATGATTAAATAAAAAATGAGCGAACCCATTCATCATCACTTTTTTCTAATTCTTCATAAGTACCTTCGGCATCAATCACGCCGTCTTTTAAAATCACCAACCTGTCGCCGGTTAATTTAGCACAGGCCATATCATGCGTTATAATGATTGATGATGTTTTATTTTTTTTCTGAATGGCAAGTATCAGTTCACTTATTTCTCTTGAGGTAATAGTATCAAGCCCGGTTGTTGGTTCATCATACAAAATAATCTCTGGTTTTAAAATAAGTGTACGTGCCAGTCCGATACGCTTGCGCATACCACCCGATAATTCTGCAGGCATTTTATCAATGGCATCTGCCAATCCTACACTATCCAAAGCTTGTATGATGGCTGCTTCCACTTCATCGGCAGATAATTCTTTTGAATGACGTTTTAAGGGAAAAGCAAGATTTTCTCTTACCGTCATAGAATCATATAATGCCGAGTTTTGAAAAAGAAAACCAATTCTAACTCTGATTGCATTTAGTTCGTTATTATCTACTGTATTGATATCGGTACCAAATACTTTTATTTCACCTTTATCTGCCGTAACCAAACCAACCAGGCATTTTATCAATATTGATTTGCCCGAACCTGATTTACCAAGTACTACCAGATTCTCTGCGGTATTCACAATAAGGTCAACACCTTTTAATATATGATTGTCTTTACCAAAAGATTTGTACAATCCTTTAATAGCGATGACAGGCTCCTGTGTTTCAATGGCCTTGGGCTCTTTTATATTTGTTTCTTCTTGTATCATATTATTTAGAAAAAAAGATCTGTTATCTGTACGGCCAGCATATCAATTATAAAAATAGTTAGCGAAGCTGCAACTACTGCAGCGTTAGCTGCCTTACCCACACTTTCTGTTCCGTTGGCTGCAGTGTAACCTTTGTAGCAACCAATTAAACCAATAAAAAATCCAAAGAAAAAAGTTTTAATAGTTGCAGGTACAATGTCTAAAAAATCAAGCGAATCAAGCACCTGCTGGAAGTAACGGAACATGTTTAAATCGCTGTGAATATTTACACCAACATAACCGCCGTAAATACCAACAGCATCTGCAAAAACAACCAATACCGGCACCATTAGCGTGGTGGCTAGTATACGTGTAACTACCAGGTATTTGTAAGGGTTAATGGCAGATACTTCCATAGCATCAATCTGCTCGGTAACTTTCATTGAGCCCAGCTCGGCACCAATGCCCGAGGCAATTTTGCCGGCACATATCAATGCAGTAATAACCGGTGCAATTTCTCTAATTAAGGATAATGCAACCATACCCGGCAACCACGATTCGGCACCAAACTCAGCAAGGGTAGGGCGAGATTGTAATGTTAGTACAAGCCCCATAATGAAACCGGTGATTGCAACAAGCGGCAATGATTTATAACCAATAATATAACATTGCCTGAAAAATTCTTTTATTTCAAAAGGAGGCCTTAGTACTTCTTTAAAGAACCTGCCGGTAAATAAGGTAACATTACCTGCATCAATGAAAATATTTTTTAAAGCGACAAACAAGGTTATATAATGTTTAGTGTTTTATTAAAAAGTATTACCTATTTTTTTGTGAAACGTAGTAAAACCAGGCCACCCAACGCCGTGGAAAAAAACGTACTACTCCCGATAATGTTTTTGCAAGGCCGCCAGGAACAATGATCATTTTGCCATGCAATGTTTTTTTTACAGCAACCTCGCCAACTTTTTTTACGGGTACTGCCATCTTCATTCCCAGGTTACCCAGCTTTTCTTTTGTGTATTTTTCAATAGATGGTTTTGTAAAAACAGGGCCGGGACAAAGGCAGCTCACACTTATATTTTTATCTTTTAGCTGATATCGCAATGAATAACTAAATGACACAACTGCCGATTTGGTAGCTGCATATAAATTCTTGATAGGTATGGGTGCAAAGCCCGCCATGCTGGCAACATTTAGAATATGAGAGGGCGCATTTTTTTCAAGTAAAGGCAGCAGTGTTAAAGTAAGCGCCATTACAGATTCCAGGTTAAGCCGCACCATATACCGCAGTGAATCTAACGGATAGGATAAGTAATCATTCTCACCGCCGAGGCCTGCAACATTGCAAAGCATTTTTAATCTGATATTTTTTTCTGTGCACCATGTTGCTATTTCTGTTGCACTGTTTTCAAAGGCCAAATCTTTAACCAGTATTTCTACATGAACGTCATAGGCAGCTTCCAATTTATTTTTGGCCGCTATCAGGCTGTCTTCATTTCTTGCAATTAAAATAAGATTGAACTTTCGTTTTGCCAATGCCTCTGCTATGGAAAAACCAATTCCTTTGCTGCCGCCTGCAATTAATGCATACGGCAATAAATTATCTTGTTTCATTTTAAAAAAAATACCTGGTAGTGGTGTTAGCACTGCCCGGGCATTTATATGCGTACTACTGAACAGCATTATAAAAAATGATAAAACAATTTTCATACTTACTGAATTAATCACCAGCTGTGGGCTGAATATACTTTCCACAAGGCATTAATATTTCCGGTTAATACCGAATCCTTATCTGTTTTAATAAGTGATTGATTATAGAATCCCAAAGGCATGATGCCATCAGTAACCACTGCTTTTGTTTCATTTTTTGATGGGGACTCGGTATAGCCAAAAAGAAGTATTACTGCAAAAATCTGCAATGTATATACCAGGCTTATTTTCTTAAATATTTTCATGATCTCTTTAATTAAACCAAATATTTTTTAAATATCGGGTTGAGTGTAATTGAATAAGCATAGCAGTTACGATTGGTATTAAACGGTTAATCCTTTAATAGAGTTAAGTAGTCCAAATGCATTCAGCAGCCAGATGATAACGAATATTACCACTACTACGTTAAGGATGTTTTTGATCTTGCGATCCATAGGAATGTACGTGTTTACCAGCCAGAGTATAACTCCCACAACAACAAGTACAAGTAAAATAGTAAGTAATGACATAATGATTAGTTTTTATGATGATGTCTGCAAAGGTCAGGCAGTTTTTGCCTGTTACTGTTATACAACTTTTTTAAAAACTTATAATATTCACACCTGGTTGTAAAAGCTGTAAACAGAAAACTCAATAATTTATTAAGGGAGTGAATTATGTAAAATATTTAAAAGGTTGTGTAAGAGATAACCTAATGATGCAAGTGACCTTTGCGGATTATAATTAACACTCAAATAATTTAAAATCAACTTTTATGAAAAAACGAAATTTATTATTGACAACTGCAATTGCTGCCTTATCGCTGACAGCATTTTTAGGCAGTTGCAAAAAAGATGACTTTGTTCAGATCGATGGGGTTTGCCCGTTGGTACTGTCAACAGATCCTACAGCTGGTGCTACCAATGTACCTCTCAATAAAGTGATAACTGTAACCTTTAATGAAATAATGAATCCTGCTACAATAACACAGGCTTCTCTTACAATAACAGGTGCAACGCCGGTTACAGGTGTAATTACATACAGCGGTAAAACTGCAACTTTTACACCTTCAAGTCCGCTTACTGTTAACACTACCTATACAGGAAGGGTTACTACTGCTGTTAAGGATGCAAATGGTAATGCATTGCAAACTGATTATGTATGGACATTCAGCACGGGTGCAACTGTTTCTCCGGTAGTTATTACTACTGATCCCATTAACAATGCAACAGGTGTTCCGATTAACAAAATCATTAGTGCAACTTTTAGCACGGCAATGGATCCGTTAACGATTAACGCAACCACATTTACTGTTAAGCAAGGAACAACTGCAGTACCAGGTGTAGTTACTTACAACGGAACTACTGCCTACTTTACACCAACACTTCCTTTAGCAATCAATACTGTTTACACTGCTACCATTACAACGGGTGCAAAAAATACTGCAGGTACGCCATTGGCCAGTAATTATGTGTGGACTTTTACAACCGGAACACTTTCTGCTCCAACTGTAATTTCTACAGATCCTGTAAACAATGCAACAGGCGTTGTGCTTAATAAAGTAATTAGTGCAACTTTTAGTGAGGCGATGAATCCATTAACCATTAATGCAACAAGCTTTACGGTAATGCAGGG
>JAYUZB010000221.1:0-3985 GCA_043752185.1 Chitinophagaceae bacterium | reverse complement strand
CTTCTGCTGAATGTGTGCACATTAACTGCATACCGAGGCAAATGCCTAAAACTGGTTGTTTTAAATCAAATATGATTTTATCCAACCCTCTTTCTTTTAAATATTGCATTGCAGGGGCTGCATGCCCAACTCCCGGAAAAATTACCTTATCAGCTTTTTGAATTATTGCTGCATCATCAGTGACTACTGACTCCAGCCCAATTCTCTGCAAAGCGTATTGTACACTCTGTACATTACCTGCATTATACTTTATGATTGCGATAGGGCCTCCCTTCCCTCCAAAGGAGGGTTCTTGAGCCTGTTTAGTTAAGACGTCAACTTTTCTTTGTTTTACTGTTAGTGCCATTTTAGTTTATAATATTCCTTTAGTTGATGGCAGTGAATTATTGTTGATGTCTCTTTTAATAGCCATCTTTATTGCCTTGGCAAATGCTTTAAAGATGGATTCAATTTTATGATGCTCATTTTCACCTTCGGCTTTAATGTTTAAATTACACCTGGCAGCATCGCTGAAGGATTTAAAGAAATGAAAAAACATTTCTGTTGGCATCTCTCCTATCTTCTCTCTTTTAAATACAGCTTCCCAAACAATCCAGCTTCTTCCGCCAAAATCAATGGCCACTTGCGCCAGGCTATCATCCATGGGCAATAAAAAACCATAACGCCCGATCCCTCTTTTATCGCCTAATGTCTTTGCCAGTGCTTCTCCAAGGGCTATACCGGTGTCTTCAATACTGTGATGCTCATCAATATGCAGATCGCCATTACAGGTTATAGCCAGATCAATATTTGCATGCCTGGCTATCTGATCAAGCATATGATCAAAAAATGGCAAGCCGGTTTTATTGTTTGCATTCCCGGTTCCATCCAGATTTAATTCAACAGTAATTTTTGTTTCATTGGTATTGCGCTGGTGTGTAACGATACGTGGCGGTAACTTTAAATAATTATAGATATAGGCCCAACTGGATGTCTCCAGCACAATCACCTCATTTCGTAAATCATCAATGGTATCACTGATTTCTGTCTGGCCCAACATTGAATCAATATTAAACCACAAACCTTTGCAGTTTAAATTTTTTGCCAGTTGCATATCGGTAATGCGGTCGCCAATTACATAAGATTTTTGCAGATCATAATCAGGGTTATTGATGTACCTGGCAAGCAAGGCCGTACCGGGTTTACGTGTGGGCGCATTTTCCGCTGGCAAGGTTCTGTCAATAATCACTTCAGCAAAAATCACCGATTCATTTGCCAGGCTTTTCATTACCAGGTTTTGCAGTGGCCAAAAAGTTTCTTCGGGAAAAGATGCAGTACCCAATCCATCCTGATTGGTAACCATTACAAGTTCGTAATCGAGTTCTTCTGCAATCCTGCGCATGTAATAAAACATATCGGGATAAAATTCCAACTTGCTGAAATCATCCAGCTGATAAGTGGGAGGTGCTTCTTTAATTAAAGTGCCATCCCTATCTATAAATAATACTTTTTTCATGTTGTATATTTTTTTAAAGCTGATAATAAATTTTTATTTTCCGCAGGTGTACCAATGCTGATACGCAAACAGTTTTCGCACCCTGCTTCTTTACTTCGGTTGCGCACTACAATTTCATTTGAAGCCAGGTATTGATAAAGAACATCAGCATCATCTACATGTACTAAAATAAAATTTGCATCAGATGGATAGATAGTTTTTACAAAAGAAAAATTGTTGAATTCATTTATCAATATTTCTTTTTGCTGAACCACTTCTTTTATCCATTCATTTATCTGCTCTGTATTCTCCAATGCTTCCAAAGCAATTTGCTGCGAAGCCTCGTTAATATTATACGGCGGTTTTACTTTATTAAACAGGTCAATAATATCCAGTGATGAATAACACAATCCCAACCGCAAAGCCGCCAGGCCCCATGCTTTGGACAAGGTTTGCATTACAATCAAGTTGGGATATTCAATCAACTCCTGTATAAAAGTTTTTTGTTTTGAATAATTGATATAGGCTTCATCTATAATTACAATGCCGGGAAAATTATTCAATAGCAATTCAACATCGGCCCGGTTCATATTATTACCCGTTGGATTGTTGGGAGAACAGATGAATAATAATTTTGAATTGCTGTCTGTTGCCTGCATGATACCTTCCACATCCAATTGAAATGCTGCCGTGAGATTTACTTTTCGTATTTCAACATCATTGATATCTGCATTAACTGCATACATGCCATAGGTAGGCGGACAAATAATCACATTGTCTTTACCGGGATTACAAAAGATGCGATAAGCCAGGTCAATGATTTCATCGCTGCCATTGCCAATACAAATATTTTCGGCAGGCACTCCTTTAATTCTTGCCAGTTGAAATTTTAATTGCCATTGCAAAGGATCGGGATAGCGGTTGAACCTCACCCCGCTCCCCTCTCCTCCAGGAGAGGGGAGCGGGGACCCGTAAGCATTTTCATTGGCATCTAAAAACACCGATGCTTTCCCCGTAAACTCATGCCTTGCAGAAGAATAGGGTTTTAAGTTTTTGATGTTGTCCCTTACTAAATTCCCGAGTTCAAATTTCATTTTCAATTATTTATTTTATTTAACCGGATACTGACTGCATTTTTGTGTGCGGCCAATCCTTCTG
This sequence comes from Chitinophagaceae bacterium, assembly GCA_043752185.1. Classification (GTDB taxonomy): domain Bacteria; phylum Bacteroidota; class Bacteroidia; order Chitinophagales; family Chitinophagaceae; genus Ferruginibacter. The sequence goes on along the minus strand of JAYUZB010000221.1, from coordinate 1,353 downwards.
CGGCAGCCATTATTTCAACAGCTTTACCAATATTTTTTATCCCCACTTTATTTATTTGCTGAAAAGTTATTTTTTTAACGAAACTATCTAACGACACACCGCTGTATGCTTTTGCATTTCCATTTGTAGGCAATGTATGGTTGGTGCCAGATGCATAATCACCGGCACTCTCCGGCGAATAGTGGCCCAGAAAAACACTGCCTGCATTGATAATATTTTCTGTAAGCCCTAAAGCATTGTCACTTGCAATTATCAAATGCTCAGGAGCATATTCATTCAGCAGATCAAAAGCAGCTGCAACACTTTCCATTACAACAGCAAGGCTATTTTGTAATGCCTGTGCAGTAATTGCTTTTCTTGGCAAAACAGATAATTGCTTTTCAATTTCACCATTCACCATTTCCACCGTTGAAAGTGACGATGCAACCAATAATACCTGGCTATCTGCACCATGCTCTGCCTGGCTTAACAAATCGGCAGCAACAAAAGACGGATTACTGGTTTCATCTGCATAAACAGCCAGTTCACTTGGCCCGGCAGGCATATCAATTGCTACGCCAGTTGCATTAACCAATTGCTTGGCACAGGTTACATACTGGTTACCGGGGCCAAATATTTTATTGACTTTTGAAACTGTTTTGGTGCCGTAAGCCATAGCTGCAATAGCCTGCACACCACCAATTTTATAAATATTTTTTATGCCGATCAATTGAGCAACGTATAAAATAACCGGATTTATATCGCCATTTTTATCAGGAGGCGTACAAACAATAATTTCTTTACAACCGGCCAGCACAGCCGGGATACCCAGCATGAGTAAGGTAGAAAACAAAGGGGCAGTTCCACCAGGAATATATAAACCAACTTTTTCAATGGCAACGGATTTTCGCCAGCATACAACACCTGCACTAGTTTCAATTTTAATTGGCCGGTCTTTTTGTGCGTTATGAAATGCAGTGATATTATTCTTTGCAACTTCAATCGCTTCTTTTAAATCAGTAGCCACTTTCGCAGCTACTTCTGCTATTTCTTTTTCTGTGACAGCAAAATCATTTAGTACTGCGCCATCAAATTGTGCAGTGTATTTTTTTATTGCAGCATCACCGTTTAATTTTACATCATCAAGTATGGACGATACTTTAGCTTCAAGCTGCCTGTAATCAAAGACAGGTCGTTTAACTATTTCAGCCCATTTGGCCTTTTCCGGGTTTATAAAAATTTTCATATTTAAACATGTCGCTCCTCTGGAGCTTTGGTTAATCTTTTTTTGTTTCTACTAACATATCGCTCCCCTGGAGCTATGTTAAAAAGATGAGATTCTGCAAGTACATACTTCAGGTTCCCCCTTCAGGG
>JAYUZB010000220.1:0-4010 GCA_043752185.1 Chitinophagaceae bacterium | reverse complement strand
TTGGTTATGCAAAGGCGGCCGGCAATTATGGTGGCGCTATGTATGCTACTGCACAGGCAAAACTTAAGGGGTACGACCAGGTTTTATGGACCGATGCTCTTGAACATAAATATGTGCAGGAGTGCGGCACGATGAATGTCTTCTTTATTATTGGTAATACAGCCATTACACCTGACTTAAAGGAAGGTACCATATTAGCCGGTGTTACCAGGGATAGTACCATGGTTATGTTGCGGGATATGGGTTTTGATGTAGAAGAAAGATCGTTAAGTATAGATGACGTGATTTCGGCATACAATGCAGGTGTTTTATACGAGGTTTTTGGTACCGGCACAGCGGCTACTATTTCTATGATAAAAGAACTGAGGTACAAGGATTTTGTAATGGAATTTGATGTGGATAGCTGGAAGACAGCTCCTGAAGTAAAAAGCCGGTTAAATGCCATTCGTTATGGTCAGGCCCCCGATAATCATGGGTGGATGCAGAAAATTTAAGCAATCATAACCGATAATTTATACAAAACGGCCTTTTGTTGGGCAGTTTTTGTGGAAATGTTAATAAAATTTGATTTTTTTTACTTTTAAGTTTCCAAAATCAAATCATAAATCCTACCTTTGCCGTCCGAAAATTAAAAGCACAAAATGCCTACAATACAACAATTAGTTAGAAAAGGAAGAGAAGTAATTAAAGCCAAAAGCAAATCTAGGGCCTTGGATAGTTGTCCGCAGCGCCGTGGTGTATGTACAAGGGTGTACACAACCACTCCTAAAAAGCCAAACTCTGCTTTGCGTAAAGTTGCTAAAGTACGTTTAACCAATAAAATTGAGGTTATTGCCTACATTCCGGGTGAAGGCCACAATTTACAGGAACATAGTATTGTATTGATACGTGGCGGAAGGGTAAAAGATTTACCAGGTGTACGTTACCATATTGTACGTGGTAGCCTTGATACTGCTGGTGTTAAAGACCGTAAACAAAGTCGTAGCAAGTACGGAACTAAAAAAGCTAAAAAATAATTCAATAATGGTCAGACGGTGACGTCAGACCAAAATAAATAAAAATGAGGAAAACACAACCGAAAAAAATACCATTAGCACCAGATCCTAAATTTAACGACAAACTGGTTACCCGTTTTGTAAACAACCTGATGTGGGCCGGTAAAAAAAGTGGTGCATACATTATATTTTACAATGCTTTAGATAAAGTTGCCAAGCAAACCGGTGAAGATGGATATGAAGTTTGGAAAAAAGCATTGACCAACATCACTCCTGGTGTAGAAGTGCGCAGCCGCCGTATTGGTGGTGCTACTTTCCAGATCCCTGCAGAGGTTCGTGCCGACAGAAAAGTTTCTTTAAGCATTAAGTGGATGATTAAATATAGCCGTGACCGAAACGGCCGCAGCATGGCCGATAAATTAGCCAATGAAATTGTTGCTGCAAGTAAAGGTGAAGGCGCTTCGTTCAAAAAGAAAGAAGATACCCACCGTATGGCAGAAGCTAATAAGGCTTTTGCTCACTTCAGAATCTAATTATTAAATCAGCAATATATTTAAGCCATCCAACCGGGTGGCTTTTTTGTTGTTTAATAGCTTTGTTATATAAAAAAATGAACGTACCTTTGCGGCGCTAAAAGGTAGGCAGCGTTTGGATGGAGCCGTACTTATTTAGCATACCATGAGAGTTTAATAAATCATATCACAGCCCTAAACCTTCAAAGCAATGAGGTTTTTCTACGGGGTAGATTATGCTGAATAGTGAACAAAAAGTACAAGAGTGCGACGCCAATGAAGTTCAACAGACAATTAAAGGCTCGGCTAAAAAAAACAAAATTAAAAATTCAAAATAAATAACAATGGGAGATTTACGTTATCAACGAAACTTTGGAATTGCCGCACATATTGATGCCGGTAAAACCACTACTACCGAGCGTATATTATATTATACCGGTGTAAATCATAAAATTGGTGAGGTGCATGATGGTGCCGCTACCATGGACTGGATGGCCCAGGAACAGGAAAGAGGTATCACTATTACCAGCGCTGCTACAACCTGCTTTTGGAATTTTCCGATGGCTAATGGTAAAAAATTACCAGATACGCATCAATACAAGTTCAACATTATTGATACTCCGGGTCACGTGGACTTTACCGTAGAGGTAGAACGTTCTTTACGTGTACTTGATGGTTTATTAGCTTTGTTTTGCGCCGTATCTGGTGTGGAGCCACAGAGTGAAACTGTTTGGCGTCAGGCTAACCGTTACAAAGTACCACGTATTGGTTTTGTAAATAAAATGGACCGCAGTGGTGCAGATTTCTTAAACGTGGTAAAACAAATTAAAGAAATGCTGGGTGCTAAAGCTGTGCCTTTACAATTACCAATTGGTGCCGAAGATAATTTTAAAGGTGTGGTTGATCTGATAACCATGAAAGGAATTGTATGGGATGAAGCTGGACAGGGTATGACTTTTGACGAAGTGCCTATTCCGGAAGATATGATTGAAGAAGTGAACGAGTGGAGACAACATTTAATTGAAGCTGTTGCTGATTACGATGAAAACTTATTGGAAAAATTCTTTGATGATCCTAACACGATTACTGAAGATGAAATTCATGAAGCCATCCGTAAAGCAACCATTGATATTTCTATTATCCCGATGATGTGTGGTTCTTCTTTTAAAAACAAAGGTGTACAAACTGCATTGGATGCTATCGTACGTTACCTACCGGGTCCGATGGATATAGAAGCTGTTAAAGGAACAAACCCTGATACCGGCGAAGAATTATTGCGTCATTGCGATCCAAAAGAACCATTTAGTGCTTTGGCATTTAAGATCATGACCGATCCTTTTGTGGGTCGTTTAGCGTTCTTCCGGGCCTATAGCGGTCGTCTGGATTCTGGTTCTTATGTATTGAACACCCGTACAGGTAAGAAAGAGCGTATCAGCCGTATTATGCAGATGCATGCCAACAAACAAAACCCGGTTGACTTTATTGAAGCTGGTGATATTGGTGCTGCTGTAGGTTTTAAAGATATTAAAACCGGTGATACACTTTGTAACGAAGACAACCCGATCGTGTTGGAAGCAATGACCTTCCCTGAGCCGGTAATCAGTGTTGCGGTAGAACCAAAAACACAGGCCGACGTTGATAAAATGGGTATGGCAATTGCCAAACTGGTAGAGGAAGATCCTACATTACGTGTTAAAACAGACGAAGAAACTGGCCAGACCATTTTGAGCGGTATGGGTGAGTTACACCTTGAGATCATTGTTGACCGTATGCGTCGTGAGTTTAAAGTAGAAATTAACCAGGGTGCTCCACAGGTTGCTTATAAAGAAGCATTCCATAATTCGATTGAGCATCGTGAAACCTTGAAGAAACAAACCGGTGGTCGTGGTAAATTTGCCGATATCATTTTTGAGATTGGCCCCGCTGACGAAGAGTTTTTGAAAGATAAAGAGATCAACAAAGGAAGTAATTTCCAGTTTGTGAACGGTTTGTTTGGTGGTAGTATTCCAAAAGAATTTGTACCGGCCATTCAAAAAGGTTTTGAAACTGCGATGACAACAGGCGTACTTGCTGGTTACCCGATGGAGAGCATGAAAGTACGTGTGTTTGATGGTTCGTTTCACCAGGTGGATAGTGATGCAATGAGTTTTGAACTTTGTGCAAAGCAAGGATACCGTGAAGCTGGCCGTAAAGCAAAACCAGTTTTACTGGAGCCAATCATGAAAGTGGAAGTGCTTACACCAGACCAATACATGGGTGATGTTACGGGTGACTTGAACCGCAGACGTGGTATGCTGGAAGGCATGGATAGCAAACATGGCGTACAGGTTATTAAAGCCAAAGTGCCATTAAGCGAAATGTTTGGTTATGTTACGCAGTTGCGTTCATTATCAAGTGGCCGTGCTACTTCTACCATGGAGTTCAGCCATTACTCTCCTGCACCAAATAACATTGCAGAAGAAGTGATAGCTAAACAAAAAGGTAAAGTGAAGATCGGAGAAGA
>JAYUZB010000219.1:0-9984 GCA_043752185.1 Chitinophagaceae bacterium | reverse complement strand
ACAGCAGTTGGATGGGAGATTTCATCCGTCTAAATCATCATATCCATATCGGCAGTGCAGTAGCAACGCCTGAAGGGTTGATAGTGCCGGTGATACGCTTTGCGGATCAAAAGACCTTATCACAGATCGCCACAGAAGCTAAAGCTTTATATGGTAAGGCCAAGGATAAAAAATTACAGCCAAACGAATTCAGTGGTAATACATTTACTATATCTAACCTGGGCATGATGGATATTGAAGAGTTCACTGCCATTATCAACCCTCCCGACAGCGCTATTTTAGCGGTAGGTACCATTAAAGAAGTTGTGGTTAAAAAAGCCCGCCCGGATGACCCGTTCGGACGGGGAGAAGGATTTGGTGTAAGCAATATCATGAAACTTACCATGAGTTGCGACCACCGTACGGTAGATGGCGCTGTGGGCGCTGCTTTTCTGCAAACGCTCAAAAAATACCTGGAGAACCCGGTAACGATGTTGCTATGAGCAACAGGGAGCTTTAAAAGCTAAACACCGGCGTTTTAATATCATGGTAAAATAAGAAGGTCCATTTTTCGGTTTCTCCCCTTTGCCACCATTCCTGGCGCAGTTCCATGCACTTGCGGCCATCAAAATCATACTTGGCAATAAATTTATTTTTCATTTGCTGTAACTGTGGTGCCACATCTCCGCCAAAGAAGATCTTCTGCCCATCTTCTTCAATAAAAAATACCTGGTGAAAGGGGCAATGGGCACCGGTCACTTCATACCTGATATAACCATCAATAATACCGTCGCCATGGGTGAACACTACTTTGTCCGTATCTCCTAAACTCTCAAATTCTGTGGGTGTGTAAGATGGTTTGCCTTTGGCCATGGCAAAATCAAACTCATCTCTATTAACGTAATAATCTGCGTTGGGAAAGCTGAAGAATTTTTCCTGTAGTACTTTATCTTCTTTAATAATTCCGCCGCTATGGTCCTTGTGTAAATGGCTTATTAAAACTTTGGTCACTTCCATCGGCCCAATTCCATTATTAAGCAGGTTCTGGTGTATCTGTAAGCTGCCATCCGGGTTGCTAAAGCCGAGGCCGGTATCTATAACAATAACGTCTTTTGAAGTTACTATGGCAAATGGCTGTATCTCCACTAACAGGCTTCCAGGGGGACGTTGCTGCAGGTCATCTTTAGCGGTGTCAAAGGGCACAAAGACTTTTGTAGTATCAATGGTAAAAGCGCCTTCGATGAGTGGAATTAATTTCATATCACACCCCCCGGCCCCCTAAAGGGGGAGTTTGCACCCTGATAATTTTCAGTGAATTGTGAAAAAAAAGAGTTGGATGCATAAGTATTTAAAATGATTTTCATTAATAATCGCCCAGTGTTTCAGGCAATTGTGCCAGGGCTTTTTGCAACTGTTCGTCGTTGGGTGCTATACCATGCCATTCATGACTTCCTTCCATAAAATCAATGCCTTTGCCCATTTCTGTCTTCATTAAAATAACAATGGGTTTACCTTTTCCAACAAAGGTTTTGGCATTGTTCAATCCGGCAACAACTGCATCCATATCATTGCCTTCCATTTCAAGTACCTGCCAGTCAAAAGCTTCAAATTTGGCTTTTAGGTTACCCAGGCTCATAACTGATTTTGTTGGCCCGTCAATTTGCTGACCATTCCAGTCAATGGTGGCAATAAGATTGTCTACTTTTTTGTGTGCTGCAAACATTATGGCTTCCCAGTTTTGTCCTTCGTCCAGTTCTCCGTCGCCATGCAAAGAATAAACAATATTGGTGTCGTTATTGAGTTTTTTTGCCAAAGCTGCACCCACTGCTACACTCATTCCCTGCCCCAGTGAACCACTGGCAATACGTACACCCGGTAAATGCTCATGCGTAGTTGGGTGACCCTGCAGGCGGCTGTTTAATTTTCTGAAGGTGTCAAGCTCAGCCAACGGAAAATAACCACTACGTGCCAATACACTGTAAAAAACCGGCGAAATATGTCCGTTACTCAGGAAGAAAAGGTCTTCCCCAACGCCATCCATATTAAACTTTGGATCGTGTTTCATCACATTAAAATACAAAGCTGTTAAATATTCGGTACAGCCTAATGAACCGCCAGGATGGCCACTCTGCACGGCATGCACCATTCTTACTATGTCTCTACGAATTTGAGTTGCTGTATCTTTTAAATTAGTCATTTTAGGTGCTTAATCGTTATTGTATATTAATTAAAATCTGCTAAACAGATGTTTGGCTGCAAACCTACTTTAAAATCGTATTACAATCAAAGTAAAAAAGCTAACAATAGTAAAAGTTGATAATAAGTTGAAAAAAATCTCGTTATTAAACAAATAAATCGTTGAAAAAATAAATAATTAATAATCAGGCATCCATTTTGCTTTAAGACGAGTCTATTATTTGATTATAAGTTTTTATCCTACGAACATATTTAATACTTTTGCATTGTAAAAGTTGCGGAAACAAATTATAGTAATGAATAATATTTTATTAAGTTCAGGTTTGTCTTTTCTCATAACATTTTTTGCTATTCCTGTTATCATTCAGGTTGCGAAAGATAAAAAACTGTTTGACGAGCCCGATGAACGTAAAGTGCATAAAAATGTGATCCCCACATTAGGCGGTTTGGGCATTTTTGCAGGTTTTATAATTGCCACTTTAATGGGCGTACCATCTGCCATTACATCCGAGCTTCAATATTTCGCTGCAGCTACTACTGTTATTTTTTTCCTGGGTATTAAAGATGATATTCTGATTTTATCGGCAAGTAAAAAATTTATAGGTCAGTTAATTGCAGCAGGCATCATCATTAAATTTGGCGGCATACAAATTTCCAATTTTCATGGCTTTTTAGGTATTTATGAAATACCACATGTAACCGGTATTATTATTTCGCTCTTTACTATAATTGTAATTACCAATTCGTTCAATCTAATTGATGGAGTTGACGGATTAGCCGGAAGCCTTGGGTTACTTACCACGCTGGTTTTTGGTACGTACTTTTTTTATGCAGGCCAGTTAACTTATGCCGTTATGGCTTTTGCACTGGCTGGCAGTATCATTGGTTTTTTAATTTACAATTTTTCGCCTGCTAAAATATTTATGGGCGATACTGGTTCTCTTTTACTGGGCCTGATAAACTCTATCCTGGTAATAAAATTTATTGAAATTGCAGGTAACACAGCTTCCAATTTCCCCATTGAATCTGCACCTGCTATTGGTTTCTCTATTTTAATGATTCCGCTTTTTGATACGCTGCGTGTTTTTGGTTTAAGAATCATCCAACGCCGTTCACCTTTCAGCCCAGACAGAACGCACGTTCATCACTTTTTGCTTGACCTTGGTTTAAGCCACCGCATGGTAACCATTACCTGTGTGTTAGTGAATATCACTTTTATTGCCATGGCATTTTTTATGCGTAGCTTAGGCACCACTACTGTGTTGGGCGCACTGCTTTTATCATCTTTTATTTTTATCGGTATTATTTATTACAGCCGTCCTAAAAACAAAACTGTGTTTGCCAGAAAGGTTGAAAAAACCGAGATCATCAAAACACACAAAATTTTTAAACTTGCCGGCGAAACCGTTGAAGCAGATTAATCTTTTCCTGTTCCTCTTTACAATTGCTTACTACAAAATTTAACGTTTTTAGTTATATTCGTTTTAATCTAACCGAATATAACAGCCTTTTTTTATAGCTTTGCAGCCAATCAATATTTTAAAAATATGTCAGCAGAAGTAGATATAATTATAAGTGACACAGCAGCATCTATGCTAAAAGCATTAAATCACCTGGAAGCAGAGCTGGTTAAAATACGTGCAGGAAAAGCCAACCCCACCATGCTCGACGGCATTGTGGCAGATTATTATGGCAATCCTACAGCCATTAACCAGATTGCAAATATTTCTGTTTTGGATGCCCGTACCATTTCTGTACAGCCATGGGAAAAAAATATGCTTGCGCCCATTGAAAGAGCTATAACCATGGCCAATATTGGAATTAATCCACAGAACGATGGCAATATCATCCGCCTGTTTTTACCTCCCTTAACCGAAGAAAGAAGAAAAGAACTGGTGAAAAGATGTAATGCAGAAGGTGAACATGCAAAAGTTGCCATTAGAAATATACGCCGTGATAGTATTGAAGCTATAAAAAAAATGCAGAAAGATGGCCTGAGTGAAGACATAAGTAAAGATGCCGAAAAAGAAGCACAGGATTTAACTGATAAATATATATTGCTTGTAGAAAAGCACCTGGAAGCTAAAGAAAAAGAGATCATGGCGGTTTAATAATAATTTCAACCGGCCACATCTAAAACAGGATTCAAATACTAAAATATTTTTTCTACCCGCCATTTTGTAGCCGCTATGACAGAGCAAGGCAACTTCAAACCTGACAGTTTTTCAAACTGGTACCGTCCCCCGCTGTAATTAATTCCCGGCACCCCTTTTGTCTGTAACTTCATCAATCATTAAAAAAACATCATCATGTTTCAAAATGCAATAGAAAAAGTTGTACAGTTTACCAGGCCATTGCATACTATTTCCAGAACATATGGAGGTTTGGTTTTGCCGGGCAGTTCCACCTTCTTTTTTGTAAATGATAGTGGTGTTGCCATTACCTGTAAACATGTGATGGACCTGATACCAACAGCAGATAATATAAACCAGCAATACCAGCAATATAAAGCAGAAAGAGACCGCATACCTAATGATGCAAAATACAAACGCAATATTCAGGGCCTGCAGTTGAAATATAAATACCTGCCCGAAACTACGGTTCAGTTAAAGAATAATTTTTTAAATTGTTTTGATACCATTAAGGAAATTACCTGTCATGCCCATCCCACGCTTGACCTTGCCATCCTGGAATTTAAGGGCTTTAATAAAATATTTTACAACGGACATGCCCAATTCTTAAAAGACAGCAGTAAAATAAAACAGGGTAAAAGCCTTGCCCGAATTGGGTTTCCTTTTCCAGAGTTTAATAATTTTAAGCATAACCCCGATACAGATGATATTGAATGGACTCAAACCGGTAATCCAAATTCACCTTCCTTTCCTATTGATGGTATTGTTACACGCTTTGTTGCCACACAACCCGACAGCGGCATAACCGGTATTGAAATGAGTACACCCGGTTTACGTGGACAAAGCGGCGGGCCGCTTTTTGATACCGATGGAAAAATATATGGAATGCAGTTTGCCACCAATCACTTACACCTGGGTTTTGATATGAAAGATTTTGAGATAATCAGTAATGGAAAGAAAAACAAAATATCAAACAACCCTTTTTTACACGTAGGTATTTGTGTGCATCTAGACAGGATTAAAGATTTTCTGTGTGAAAAAAATATCCAGTTCAGCGAAGCGGATTAAAAATCAATCAGCTCTTTTTCGGTTTGCAAGATAAACACCCGCTAAAATTAATGCCAGGCAACCAAATTGTTTTAACCCAACTTCTTCGCCATAAATAATACCCCAAAAATTTGCAACGATGGGAATACCATAAGTTACCATAGAAGAAAAAACTGCGCCTGCCCGTTTTATGAGAACATAAAAAATAATGGAAGCTAATGCTGTACCTAAAATACCAAGCAAAGCTGCATGGCCGGTTGAATACAAAATTCCTGAATCGCTCAGGGGTAAATCAAAATAACCAGTAAAATAAAGAACAATTAAAGCAGGAATTGCATTTAGTGTAAGTGCAACAGATGCAATTTGAATTGACCCGATATGATGCAAATATTTGTGTACCATATTTACATTAAAGCCATAAAAAATTGTTGCTAAAACCACGTACGACACGTAAACCAGGTTCTGGCTTTCGTGCATGTGGCCTTTACTAAACAGTAACAGTATGCTGCCAGTAAATGCAATGCAGATACCAAATATTTTATTAGCCGAAGTTTTTGATCTGAAAAATAATGCCCCGGTTATAATAACAAAGATTGGTGTGAGCGAATTGAGTGTGCCTGCAAGTGCGCCATCAATACCCAGCTCGGCTACGCAAAATAAATAGGCTGGTAACAAACTTCCTAAAACTCCCGACAGAAAAATGATCAACACTTTATCTCTGGGAATACTTTTAAAATGCTTTATGGCGGCAGGAAGTAATACAATACCCGAAAAAATAATACGCAGCGATGCAACCTGAAATGCTGATAAATGAAGCAACCCTTCCTTCATCATAATAAAACTGCTGCCCCAAATGATGGACAGAAGAATAAATATGAACCAGTTTAAAAAACCTTTACCCAAGTATTAAATTTTGGCGCAAAGTTGCTGTATTTATATTGATTAAAATAATCTGGTTTTCAATGTTTGTTCACAATAATTTCAGGTGCGTATTTGTATTTATAATTATAATCTGTTACTTTTATTATGGTCTCACCTTTAACAGTAATCATTTTAAAACCTAAAACTAAACACATGGGATTTATTAAAGAATTTAAAGAGTTTGCCATGAATGGCAGCCTGGTTGACATTGCCGTTGCTTTTGTAATGGGGGGTGCTTTCGGAAGAGTAGTTTCTTCTTTTACCGATGGAATTGTTTCTCCATTAATTGGCATGGTTGGCGGTGGAGACCTTAGTAAAAATATGTATGTACTTAAAGAAGCCGTACTGGATGCTTCTGGCAAGGTCGTCACAGAAGCTGTGGCCGTTAAATGGGGCGATTTTTTAACAGCCATTATTAATTTCATCATTGTTGCTTTAGTAATGTTTCTGGTAATTAAAGCCATTAACAAATTGAAGAAAAAGCAGGAAAATGCTGCGCCTGCAGGCCCGTCATCAACCGATGTTTTATTAATGGAAATAAGAGATTCATTAAAAAAATAAACCGGTACCAAATAACGCTTTTATCAAAAATGCAGTCAAACACGACTGCATTTTTACTAACTAAAAATAAAAGATGAAAAAGATTTTATATCTACATTTTGCTTTCATTTTAATACCAACAGACAAACGCTACAATGCAGCCTATTAACTAAAGTTTTAGTGTTTTTTCCACATTCTGGTTCAGCTGTGATTATTACACCAAAATACTCTCAACTTATCAATACATTTGCCGCTGCCGTAACTGGCATATTTTTTACTAATCAATACTAAAAGAGGTGAATAAAACATCGTACCAGATTAAGTTAGACCAGTTTGAAGGCCCCTTTGACCTGCTTTTATTTTTTATAGAACGTGATGAACTGGATATTTATAATATTCCCATTACCAAAATAACCAACGACTTCCTGGATTTTATTCATACCGGCGAAAAGCTAAATATTGAGTTGAGCAGCGAGTTTATTTTATTCATCAGCACGCTGATGCGTATTAAAGCAAAAATGCTTTTACCGCGTAAAGAAATTGATGCCGATGGAAATGAAATTGATCCAAGGCAAGAATTAATCAATAAAATACTTGAATACAAAAGATTTAAAGAAGCTGCCACAAAAATGGCTGAAATGGAAGCTTTCAGAATGCTGATGGTAAAACGTGGCAACCTTCAGAAAGAAATTTCGCAAATTGGAGAAGAAGCCGGCGAAGGAACAGAGATACAGACAGTAACGCTTTTCAAGCTGATGAAAGCTTTTGAAAAAGTTATCCTGAAATTGCAGGAACGTAATTTTAAGCCTGTTCATACAGTAGTGAGGTATAATTATACCATGGAGGAAAGCCGGGAATATATGTTGAACGTTTGTAAAACTGAAACGACGGTTTCTTTTGAAAAGATATTTGAGATATGTGAAGACCGTATTCATGCCATATTCCTTTTTCTTTCTTTGCTTGAACTGGTGCAGATGCGCTACATGAGTTTACTTTCCGGCGAAGGCCGCAATAATTTTATTGTAGAATGGAATGAAAACCGGGAGGAAGATATTGTAGGATTATTACCCGGCGAAGAGCCAGCAGTACTTAATTAATTCCTTTTCAGTGAGTCATCTGCATAGCCAATTTGTCAGTTAAATGAAATGGTATTATATTTGATGTTTAAACATTGAATATAAAAACAACAATCATGAAAACATTATTATTTAAAGCAGCAGACAGGGGAACCGCCGATTATGGTTGGTTAAAACCCAACTACTATTTCAGCTTTGCCCAATACCACGATAATACCAAAGTACATTTTGGTTTATTACGTGTATTGAACGATGATCTTATTGGCGGTGGAGGTGCTTTTCCTACGCATCCGCATGATAACATGGAAATTGTAACCATACCATTTACTGGTGCACTTAAACACAAAGACAGTACCGGTGGCGAGGGCGTTATACAGGCCGGAGATATACAAATTATGAGTGCCGGAACAGGTGTACAACACTCCGAAGCCAATGCATCAGCAACTGAACCCGTAACACTTTTTCAGGTATGGATATTTCCGAAAGAAAGAAATATAAAACCGCGGTACGATCAAAAAAACTTTGATGTAACCGAAAGAGCAAACACATGGCAAACTGTAGTTTCGCCAATTGATGCGGATAATGCATTATGGATAAATCAGGATGCAAGGTTTTCGTTAACCAACCTGGAAGGCGGTAAAGAAATCAGTTATACCAATGCTTTTAAAAACAATGGGGTTTTTCTGGTTGTAATTAACGGCTCGGTTGAAATTAGCGGACAGCAGTTAAACAAAAGAGATGCTTTGGGAATTTCTGAGATGGAAAATTTTACTATAAAGGCTTCTGAAGATGCTGAATTGCTGGCAATTGAAATACCAATGAATTGATCTCAATAATAAATCCACAATAAAATGGATTCCTGCGATTGATCAATATATGTTTTTAGTTGGGTAAAAAACGTAGTTGATACAGCAGGGCATCCTTCGCTTAAAGTAATTGGTGACGGATAAACTTCCACATTAGGAACACCGCAGTAAGAATGCAGTACCACAGAACGACCAAAGGCCTTGCTGTTAGTTTTATCTAACCCAACTAATTTATAAGAAAGACCAAAATTGCCATTGTAGGATTTGCCAATTTTATACTTACCCAGCGACGTGCAGTAACTGTTTGGTGTGTTTGAAAAAATCAAATCGCCCGACTCTTTTTCAGAACCCTTTCCATGTGTTACCAGGCCTGCAGCTTCAATCGAATCTTTAAAAAGGTTGTAAACAAAAAAACGGTTCTTGCCGGAAGGCAACCGCATATCAACAAAAAAACAATAATTAACGTCAAAACCATTTTCATCTACAAAATCCTTAGCCATAAAAGCTTTTTCTTTTAACCTGCTCATCACTTCAGTACTGATGATAACACGATTATCAGTAAAATTACTACTCACATTAGTGAATCTAAACGATCGGTTATTACCTAAAAAGTAACCAAATACAGATATGGTTACAAGTAACCCTGCTACAAGCACCAAGGTTTTTTGAACAATATGTATGCGATTTTTATTTGGCATAAAATAATAACGTCAACCTTTTTAAAAAATTGTTTAACCTGCAGGGCAATAAATTGAATCAGGCATTTACAGTACTGAACTGAATGATGCCCGGCCTTTAATAATAGATCCATAGCATAACTGATTTTTTAGCTTCGTCAATATAAGGTTGCAGTAGTGTTAAAAAGGCCGGGGAAACAGTTGGGCAACCCCAGCTTTCGCAAATTGGCAATGGAGATATTTCATAATTGGGTACACATGCATGTGCATGAAGCACAACAAAACGGTCAAAGGCTTTGCTGTTGGTTTTATCCAGTCCGTATAATTTATACGCCAGTCCAAATTTACCGATGTATGATTTGCCGATCTTGTATTTACCCAAAGATGTACAATAGCTGTTGGGTGTATTTGAAAAAACCGGGGCATCGGAATTAGAAATACCGCTGCCATGTGTAACAAGCCCCGCAATTTCTACAGAATCTTTATCGAGGTTATAAACAAAAAAGCGGTTTTTGCCGGATGATAATCGCATATCAACTAAAAAGCAATGGTTGTCATCAAAACCATGTTCATTAATATAATCCCTTGCTTGTATAGATTTTTTAGTGAG
>JAYUZB010000218.1:0-10027 GCA_043752185.1 Chitinophagaceae bacterium | reverse complement strand
CTGCACCGGCACAATTATCACTAACTCCTGTTACTGCTGCTACGTTTACAGCAGGTACTGCTGCCGCACAGCTAACTGTTATCGCCGCAGGGCAGGTTAATACCGGTGGTGTCTGGTCGTTTACTGTAATGATTTGGGTACACTCTGTAAAGTTGGTTGCCGCATCTGTTGCCCTGTATGTTCTGGTAATTGTATATCTGTTGGCACAAGTTTGTCCGCTTATTACATCACCCATATGAGTTACTGTAACTAAACCGGCACAATTATCGCTAACTCCGGTTACGGATGCAATGTTTACCGCAGGCACTGCCGAAACACAACTTACCGTTACAGGGCCGGGACATGTTATAGTTGGCGGTTGATTATCGGTAATGGTTACACTAAATGAACAGGAAGGAGAACCGCAGGCATTAGTAGCAGTAACTGAAACGTTAGTGACCCCCACATTAAACAAAGAGCCACTGCCATCGCCGCTACCGGATGCAATTGTAGCCCCGGTAAAGCTGTAGGTGAGAGTAGGTGCAGGTGTACCAGTGGCAGTTGTAGTATAAGTTACCACCCTGCTGCATTGGCCGGTGGTATTGTTCAAACTAATATTTCCAGGACAGGTAATAGTGGGTATTGTACAAGGAATTACTGTTATAGTACCAGTTGCAGTAACTGTACCACAACCACCGGTAAGCGTTACTGTATAAGTAAATGGCGAACCCACTATTGTTGTAGGCGAACCCATTATAGTTACCACATTGGCAGCCCAAGCACCTGTTACACCTGCTGGCAAACCGGTAACAGTTGCTCCGGTAGCACCTGTAGTTGCATAAGTAATATTGGTTATAGGTGTATTAACAGGAACCGTTTGTGCATCTGTACCAGAAGCAGAAGTTAAGTTTACTGTATTATTAGGATTAACAGTATAAGTATAAGTAGTAGGTGTACCAGTACAGGCAGGGCCAGAAGTTGGACAAGCCGCTATACTCGCAACCTCAGTAGCAGTAAGGGCCCGGCTATAGATACGGTATTCATCTAAATGGCCATTTAATGGAGACCCTACATTAGTACTATATCCCATCACTTTAAATGGACCAGTACCAGTAATATTTGGGGCTGTCTGGGCTACTGTATTTACCAGTACACCGTCAAGGTAAGCCTTCACATTGTTTAATGTAGCATCATAAACAAAGGTATTGGTATGAGGGGCTACTGTAGCACCGCCACTTATTAATATATCTGTTAGTCCGGCACCTCTTAATATCCAATTATTTGCCCCGGCAACACCATTGGTAAAACAACGGAAGCTGGTAGTGTTTATATCTCCAAAAATATAAAACAGCGTAGCCGACGGCGTAATATTCTCTGATTTAAAAGAAATAGTCCAGGAAGCTGTCCCTAAATTTGGTGCCCAGTTGGTATTTAAAAAATCAGTTGTACTGGAAACACCAGTACCTATTAATGTGCCACCGCAAATAGCAGAACCTCCTTGAGTAACACCTCCCATAATAGTGGCGTTAGCAGTACCCGGAGGAGGTGCACTGGCAAGGTTAGGAACTGATGTACCACTTCCTTCAAACTTATAATAAAGGACTTCTGGTGTAGGTAGTGAACCTACAGTTGTAACAGGTGTTACAGTTACTGTTGCTACAACAGGGGCGATGCCAGGGTTTGTTGCAGTAAACGATGCTATATCGCCAATTCCGCTTGCAGCAAGTCCAATAGTCGCATTATCATTTGTCCAATTATAAGTGGTACCACTTACTGCCCCGGTAAAGTTTACAGCGGTAGTAGCAGTATTGTTACAAATAGTTTGATCAGCTACTGTGTTTACAGTTGGGATTGGAATTACTATTACTGTAGCTGTTATAGGGGCACCATTACAAGTACCATCATTCGGTGTAATAGTAAAAGTTACTGTTACAGGTGCAGCAGTAGTATTCGTTAATGTTCCACTGATGTTACCACTGCCACTTGCAGCAATACCGGTTACGGCAACTGCATTATCTCTTGTCCAGTTATAAGTAGTTCCTGTTCCTGTTAAAGCAATAGTCGTAATAGGTGAACCTGAACAAATTGTTTGTGATGAAGGTGTAGCTATGGCAGTTGCAGCACAAGTACTGATTACTAATGGATAGTTTGCGCCATTTCCTGCACAAAGATTTACATCGGTTGCTGTAACAACAATATTGAAAGTACCGGTTCCCGTTGGTGTGCCACTTAATACACCAGCAGTTGATAATGTTAAACCACCGGGTAAAGGACTTACGGTAGTAAATGTATAAGGAGCCGTACCTCCCGAAGCTGTAAAGGTCTGGCTGAATGGAACAGCAAGGAAACCAGTTGTAGTAGCTGGGTTGGTAACGGTAATGGTTGGACAGGTAACGGTAATGATACCTGTAGCACTTCCACCCGGGCATGGCCCCCCGGTTAATGTTACCGTATAATTGAAGGGAGAACCCACTGTTGAAGTTGGTGTACCGCTTATGGTTACCACATTGGTTGCCCAGTTACCAGTTACTCCCGGAGGCAGGCCACTAAATGTAGCTCCTGTAGCACCGGTTGTATTATAGGTGATATTGGTTATAGGGGTACCAACATTCACTGATTGTATATTAGTACCAGCTCCTGAAGAAAGGGTGATGGTATTGAGCGGATTTACTGTAACCAATTGGGAAACACCACCCGTATTTGGTGTACAAGGTGCGGTGGTATTTTCAATGCTTACCCAATAAGTGGTAGAGGTACCCGGCGAAACAGTAAGTGTTGAAGCCGTTTGACCTACTAATGGAGAGGTTCCAACTACGGCACCAGTTCCCCACTGGTAATTT
The DNA here is from genome assembly GCA_043752185.1 of Chitinophagaceae bacterium. Taxonomy (GTDB): domain Bacteria; phylum Bacteroidota; class Bacteroidia; order Chitinophagales; family Chitinophagaceae; genus Ferruginibacter. The sequence continues at coordinate 7,208 of JAYUZB010000218.1, read as the reverse complement.
GCCCCTGTACCTAAAGTGCCTCCTGCGGCTGTTAACGTGGTGGAAGCCCCAAAGCAAATTGTTGTTGTTCCTGTAATGCTTGTTGGCGCCACCGATGGCTGGTTTACTGTTACCAATTGAGTTACTCCTCCAGTAATCGCAGTACAAGGGGCAGTTGTATTCTCAATCCTTACCCAATAAGTGGTAGAAGAACCAGGAGAAACGGTAAGCGTTGAAGCCGTTTGACCCGCCAATGGTGAAGTGCCTACTACGGTGCCAGTACCCCATTGGTAATTGGCACCTGTACCTAAAGTACCTCCTACGGCTGTTAATGTAGTTGATCCCGGACTACAAATAGTAGTTGTTCCTGTAATGCTGGATGGCGCAACAGATGGGATATTCACTGTAAGCGATGCATTGCCGGACGTAGCAGTTCCGCAAGTATTAGTTGCCTGAACATTATAGTTGGCAACAGCATCACCTAATTGTGCATTGGTTATAGTTAAAGTGCCGGTAGTTGCACCTGAAACCGTAGAGCCAGAACCTTGCAAGCCATTCACTAATGCCGTAGTACCGATACGCCATTGAATAGTTGGCGCAGGTGTTCCTGTGATCGTTGATGTAAAGGTTGCTGTTCCGCCAACACAAGCAGTCGTATTAGCAGGACTTGTTACCGTTGGAATTGTATTTACAGTTATGCTTGCCCTTGCTGGAGACACTTCTCCTGTGGGCACATTGTCCACCTGGGTATTTACCAATGCAGTACCACCTGTTCCATTTGATGTAAAAGTAGCCGTTGCGGTTCCAGCTGCCTGGATTGACAATTGCTGGGCTGAAAGGCTGCCTAAAGTGGTTGGGCCCCAAGTAACAGGCAATGCGATTAACCTGGTAAGATTACCCACAGGAATAGCAGTGCCATCCGAATTATTGAGGAAACTTGTTGTAACTGTAGTTGTATTGCCAAGTCCGGCAGGAGTATTACAAATCGGATTGGGCGAAGCTGTTGTTCTTAACTGTAGCCATGGGTTTCCATCCAATGCACCCCCTCCCGCCACATCTCCGCCTGCCTGATTGCAGGGGGCTGTAGAGGCAACGTTAACTGGGTTTGTATTACAACCCCACCAGTTATTTTCTGCATTCACACTGCCGGAAGACTCAACAAAATGAAGGCCGCTGGATACTGCGCCTGCAGCACTGGTGTTATTAAGGAACCGGTTAAAATGTATCTGGGGTGTGGATACATTAGGAGAATTATTTGCTGAAATAGCACCGCCCAATCCATCGGCTGTATTGGTGGTAAATGTATTATTATTAATAGTGGCGTTAAAAGGGGTGACTCCGGCTTGTCCGGTAAAAGCTATAGCTCCTCCATTAGCAGTACCAGCACCAGGAAATACCACAGAATTATTTGTAAAAGTAGAATTGGTTACACTCAGGGTACCATAGCCTGTGCCTAATCCCGAACCAAATACTATAAATAAAATAGCTCCTCCATCTGCATCATTACTTACATTATTTGTGAATGTAGAGTTGTCAACAGTGAGGTTGCCCCTGACCTGCATACAAATAGCTGCTCCACCATAACCATTTGCCGGAATAACATTATTGTCAAATGTGCAATTAGTTACAGTCAGCGATTCAGCCGAACCGCCACCGGCACAAATGGCTGCTCCGCCAAATGGATCTGAACTAAGAAATGCGTTTTGAAATCTGATCCCATTAACAGTTATTACCGGACTGTTAGTAGTACCCGAAGGATTGATAAACAATATGCGATCCTGGTTTGCATCAAGGGTATTACTAATGATGGTGTTTGTCGGACCGTTTCCATTAATAGTTATATTCTGTGCAGTGTTACCAATAGTTATTTGCCTGTTGGGAATAGCCTGTGTCAGGTTATAGGTTCCGGTTGACAAGGTAACCGTATGCGTTCCCCCTAGATTATCTGCAGCGGTAAGCGCAGACCGGAGAGAAATAAGGCCGACACCTGCGCCGGCCGTAATGACACCGGTAGCATTATTAATAGCTGTAAAAGCAGGATCTGTAAAAGTAGTTGGCACATAAACATTTGCTTTAGCTGTTACAGTCAGCAATGTTGTAAAAAAAAGTACTGCAAAAGTTTTAACTCTTTTTGTAAAACCTTTTATGCTTAAATTTTTGTTGTAGAACTTTTGCATAATATTTTTTAAAAATTTAATCGATAATTATGGCTGGTTTTTAAAAAGATAGAATTCCTTATGCTTAATTTTCTTAATCTAACCTCTTGGCGGAAAAACCCCCTGCAGGGCAATATTAAAATTTAGGGTGTTATAAGGCATCAGGTTATTATGTGGCAGGCTTCCGCCAGCATTAGCCAGAGCTCCTGCATTCATATTAACAGGGGTAGGCGCAGTCGGCGCATAAAAATTGGCCGCTACCTTGGCTGCATTGGAAGTACCCCATACCATGTTGGTCGGGTTGGCTGTGGCCCCCGATGTTTTTCCGTTGACAGTATGAGTGTGTAAAGGCAGTTCTGTTACAATCAAGGTAACTGTTTGTCCCCCCCCTTGTTCACCTAAATCACGGAGAGAAAGACCCGGCCCCTGCCCATGAAACATAGACGCTCTGCCCTGCAGATCGGGCAGCGCAAAAGTTGATTGTCCATTCCCTCCATAGGTGGTTCCCAATAAGGAGAAAAGTGCGGTGTTCTGGCTGATAGGTAGTAACTGCCCGTTGCAAAATGCCCAACCTCTGGGGGCAAAATTGAAAGGGAACATTCTGATTTCTGCTACAAATGGATCTGCCATAAAATATTATTTTAGCTGATAAATTAATTGGGTGAAGGAAATATTCCCTGTAAGGCTATACAACAATTAAGCGTTAAAAAAGGAGACCTGTTTTCATGTGCCTGGCTTCCGCCGGTATTACCAATTGCCTGTGAGGACATGGTTGTATCCCCCGTAGAGCCATAAGGAGTAAACCCTGTATTAGAAGCCCAGAAATTACTGGTTGGCGGTGTTACTGTAGGTCCGTTGGCACTGGCCTTTGTTTGGTGTGTATGGGTAGGCATCTCACTTGCTATAAGCGTATGTGCCTCTTCACCCCCTTTCTGTCCTAATGTTAAGCCTCCCCCAACATGCATGGGCACACGGCCTCGCAGTTCGGGCAGTGCAAAATTTGTTTGACCATTACCACCATAGGTTGTACCCAGCAATGAGAACAATGCCTGGTTTTGGTTGATGGGTAAAAGCTGTCCGTTACACTGAGCCCAGCCCTGTGGGGCAAAGCCAAAGGAGAAAATTCTTATTTCGGATAAAAAGGGTTGTGCCATTTATAAAAAATTTAGTATTAATAATTTTTTGTCTGCTCCATTCAAATTTCTATGAATTATTGAGAAGGAAAAATTCCGAATAATGAAATGATATAACTAACACAAAGAAATGGTACCATGTTATCATGCGGCTGGTTGCCCCCTGTAGCCATGATTGTACCTGTATTCATCTGAACAGAAGGCGGGGCTGCACTATAAGGTTTTCCGGTGGTGGAATTAGCCCAAAAACTATTTGCTGGGTTATCACTGGTTCCGGTATTTGATGCCACGGGTGTATGGCTATGTATTGGTATTTGGTTTTGGGTAAGCGTAACTGTTTCCACACCACCCGTTTCTGCAAGTAAATAGTTAGATAACCCTTGTCCCTGATGTATAGGTACACGACTACGCAGATCGGGTAGCGCAAAAGTAACTTGGCCATCGCCACCGTAGGTAGTACCGATTAACTGGAAGAGTGTATCATTTTCAGAAATAGGAATTATTTGCCCGGCGCAAAACATCCATCCCGCAGGGGCAAAGTTGCCGCCAAACATTCTGATTTCTCCAATATAAGGTTGTGCCATAGAAAAATTATTTATATAAAGTAGTGGAGGTAATGAGTGTAATAAATGAGGTATAGGCCACAATAAAAAGTTTTGGTTGTGGGGAATGGTAATTAATGGTTAGGTCTTAAAACTAATTAAAAAAAAAATCCTGCACAAATAATTGATGAAAATAAAGGCAGATAGGAAAAGTACGAATGTTTAAACAAGACCGAATTTTGCTCCGGGCATTACACCAAACTTCTGCAGTCTTTTTGCCAATAAAAATCCCTCATCAATATAAATTAATTGCACACAAACTGTCTGGTTATTAAGTGCTGCTACTACCAAACCCCTTTCATCAAATGCTATTATCGTTCCGGGTATAGGTGCAGGTCTTGTCGCACCGTCTGTACAATAGGCTTCCAAAAGTCGTATTATCTTGTTGTTAAGTTTCGTAATTGCTCCTTTATTCCAGGGGTTGCAGGCATTGATCAATGCAATGATTGTACTTGCATCCATCACCTGCCAGTTGATAACAACATCTGCATTCACCTGTTTTTGATAATACCTTGCTTTTGCTTCGTCCTGCGGGCGGGATGGAATTTCAAAATCAAAACTAAGTAGCTTTAATAAAGTGCCGGTAAGTTTAGCTGCCGTATAGGAGAGTTTTTCGCTCAGTATGCCGTATGTATCATCGGGATCAAGCCCTAACTTTTCGCTGACCACTACCGGGCCAGTGTCAAAATCATCATCTAATTTATGAATGGTGACTCCGGCATTTTTTTCCTTATTCCTTATTTGCCAAAAAATAGGATCAGGCCCCCTGTAAGCAGGCAACAAGCCCGGATGAACATTATAAAAACCATTTGCCGGCAATTTGTAAAGTGATGAAGGAATTTTATAAGGGAATGTAAGCACCAACCCTGTATCAACTGAATGAGTGTTGATTGCTTCTGTAATTTTTTTTAGCCATGTTTTTTTAGACAGCATAATTACAGGGATACTTGCACCAGTTAATACCACTTTAGTGTTTTCAATCATTTCTTCGAACTGCTCGGGTATGGCTACTGCTGCCAGTTGTTTTAAAAAAGCCAATTGCTGCAAAGCAGGGAATGCAAAGCGGCTTCCGCAAAGTGCTATAACTCTTGGTTCACTCATTTATAAATTTCTACAATCAGTAACAGAGATACGTATTTGTCCATCCGGAGCTTGGCCCTGTCAGCGGATTACCAATAAATCTTTGCCATTCTTCTTCTGCATTTTCCACCGGGGTTATCAGAAGATTTTCTGTATGCTTTTTTATCATGCCTTTATAAACAGGGGCAGTAAAAAAATGTGTTCCCCTATCTAATTTCAAATTACCTCGGGGGCTGTTGAAAGAAGTTGTGGCAAGAAAGTCTGCAATGGAAGCCCCATCCGTATAATTCTCTTTACAGTTATTAAATATTTTCTCTATCACCAGTCCTGTCTCCCATCCCTGAAGAGCAAAGAGAGATGGCTCCCTTTTTATTTGTGTAGTAAAAGAATTTCTGAATTCAGTATTTGCTTCATTACCTGCTGCTGGATGGTAAGGCAGATAACCTTCTATTATAAAATGATACCCGTTGCCATTAGCTTTCCATGCCTGTTGCTCCAACATCATCGGTGAAACATAAAGATGCAATCGGCTGCTTTCATCGTACTTATTTAGCCGGTTATAAAACAGGGAAGCGGGGCTTGTATCAAACACACAAAGCAGGTTTTTAGTTTCTTTTTGAGTTGAAAGGAAATCAATGAGTGGTGTTATTTCAAATGTTTCATTGTAAAGATTATTGTTCACATAATTATAGATAATATTCCCGCCATTGTTTGTATAACTTTTTGTTATGGCAGCCGTGTGAAGATAACCCGCATCAAAAAAACTGGTTGCCATGGCTGCGTCATTGTTTGTATTATTTGCGGCGGAAGATCCGGTTAGCCAGCATAAAAAACTATGCTGAAGGGTCAGGTAAATGATAGTAGGCTGGGGTACCCAGTTTTCGGGATAATTGGCGCCGGGATTTACTACTATCATTAATTTGCCTGTGGCATTTAACAAAGGTTCCAGTAAAGAAATCACCCTTAAATCAATGTATGATACCAGTATATCAATATTTTCCAATAGTAAAAGCTGTTCGGCTTTTTCATACACTTCTTTTTCATTGCCCCCATAACCGATGCTTTCTGAAATAAGCTGAACGTCATTATTAAGCTGAAAATGTTTTAAAGCAAGTTTTAGTCCATCCATAAAATCAGGCATCAATTCAGGGTGTGCTTTAGACCGGGGATAGAGAACTCCTATTTTCATTTGCTAATAAATATTATGCAGCGATTAAATTATTGTAACCAGAACAGTAGTTTTTCTTTGTTTGGTGGTGAAAATAATTGATGTGGAAAGATTAAAAAAATTAATCCGGCTAAGCGGATAAAACAAATATTTTATTTTATTTAGTGAAGGAAATTTGTATTTTGTAGTGGCAAGTTATCAAAAACTAACTATAATGACATCAAGAAGAAAATTTTTAATACAAGGTAGCCTTGCTACTACAGCCATGCTGGCATTGAAACCTATGAATGTAATTGCCGGTGTTTCATCTCCTTTAATCAGCCTTACCGACAGTTCAGGCAAATTGATTTTTTTGCATACTGCCGGTATAAATTCAGACAGAAGCAACCAAGCCATCCGGCAGATTGCTAATTTGAAAAATAATAATACAAGATCTATTCTTTTAAAAGCTGGACAAGCCAGTGATGAAGGAGAAAATACATTGCCGTATGATGCTGCTATCAATGGATGCAATGACAGCTCAGCCATTACCGGGGATTATAAAATTATCTGCAAAGGCAATATCAAAACTGGAATTATCAGTGCAAAGCCTGATGACAGTAATGTGATAGAAAAAGTAAATACTTTAGCCGCCTACCTGAAAAAAGAAAAAAACTGTTCGGTAGTGGTTTGCCTTTCGCAACTTGGTTATAAAAATAAAAACACCCCCGACGATATTACATTGGCAAAAGAATCAACCCACCTGGATATTATCATTGGGGGGCATGAAAATAATTTCCAGAAAAATCCTGTTATTGTTTTAAACAGTGATAACAGTGAAGTTATTATTGATGCTGCCTGCGGCGACACCATTGCTTTCGGTAAAATTGAAATTGATTTTGATGAGAAGGGGCAAAAAAAATATCTCCATTTTGGCAATAAGCAATTAATTGATACTGTGCCTGGCAAAGCTATCAATGCTGCCTGATTGTAATAGTTCGCTTTATTAATATTTGAACCCCTGCCATTATCAATTTTGGTAAGGGTTTTTCTTTGAACAGACAATACGTATTATTTTTTTTCTGATTTTTTATACCATTTAATTTTAAAG
>JAYUZB010000217.1:0-43381 GCA_043752185.1 Chitinophagaceae bacterium | reverse complement strand
TTGAAGAAGTGCTTTTCTTTTTTATTGTGCCTTATTGTTGTTTATTTATTTATGCCTGTGTGAGGGCTTACTTCCCAAATCTTGTAAATAAAAAAGGTGCATACCTATTCTTGCAGATTATAGCTATGGTATTACTTATAACCGGTTTGATTTTCAAGGGTAAAGATTATACCAGCTGGACTTTTATACTTACCGGTTTTTTTATTGTGATGCTATTTAAGTTCAGGAAATTTTTCAAAGGCTTTGATGCTGTTTCTTTCCTTGTCTCCTATGCAATCTGCTTAATTCCCTTCTTAATTGTAAATGGATTTCTTACCGCAATTCCGGTTGTGGTATATAACAATGCAGAAAACCTCGGTATCAGAATTTATACCATTCCTTTTGAAGATGCATTTTATGGTATGCTTCTGGTGCTGATGAATATTGCAATCTATGAGAAAATCAAAAGTCAAAAGTCAAAAGTCAAAAATGCCTAATGCCTTTGAAGTTTTCCGCTCCCCGTCATTGGCAACGATTCAACTATCTTTAATCGTTGTGGGGCTTTAAATGCCGACAATCTTTTTTTACACCAGGTTAAAACATCTTCCACATCAATTTTTGCACCATCGTTTAAAATAACTTCAGCTTCAATAATCTGTCCCAGTAACGGATGTGGACTGCTGCTGATACGTGCCTGCTTTATCTCAGGTATCATTTCCAGCACCGCTTCTACTTCTTCCGGAAAAACCTTTAAGCCTGAAATGTTAATCACCGATTTAGAACGACCTTCAACTTTTATTAAACCATCTTCGGTTTTAGAAGCGTAATCAGCTGTTAAAAAGTAACCATTTTGCAAAACATCTTTACTTAATGTAGGTGGTAAAAGATATGCATCAAACATGCCTGATCCTTTAATACCCAAATTTCCAATGCTGCCATTTGGCAGTGGATTATTATTTTCATCCAGTATATCAACGGTGTAACCCGGTTGTGCATAACCAACAGCTTCGGGGTGTTCGGCCGATTTGGTATAATTTAAAATGGGTAAACCAATTTCAATAATGCCATAAGCCTGGCTTACATCCAGTTTAAATCTTTGCTTAAATGCTTTACAAACATCTAAAGTAATAGCTGCTGAGGTAGAGATCACTTTTTTTAATGAAGGCATTTGTTCTGTTCCTGTATCATTTGCCAGTAATCTTATTTGTACCGGAGAAGCATATAATAAAGTACCCTTGTGCTGATTGGTAATTTCTATAATATTTTTTGCCAGAAAATCTTTGGCAACTGCAATGGCAGTTCCAAATCTTACATACAAAATAATAGATACCATAAAGTGATAAGCCATGGGTAGTACCCATATAACGGTATCGGTAGGCCCAAGTTTTAATCCTTTATTTGCACCTTCTATTCTATCCAAAACCGATTGATGGGAAACAATTACGCCTTTTGATTTTCCGGTAGTGCCCGAAGTGAATCTGATAAATGCAGGTTGATCCACAAAAGGTGCAAATGCAACAGATTCATCAATACCAGTGAATCCAAAACGGAACGATCCGTTTTTCATAGGAATCACTGTATCAACAGCATCCAAAGGTTGGGCAGCAGTTCTGTCATCTATTATTGCATGCAGTTTTGCATCCTGCAAAATATCATCAATCTCTGCTTTTTTTAATTGTGGCGACATGGGCATTACCGCAGCTCCTGTACCTACTGCTGCAAAAATACCAATGATAAAATGCCGGCCATTGGCTGCCATTACGCCAACACCCATGCCTTCTTTAATGCCCAGCTGCATTAATTGCAACCGTAGTTCTTCTGTTTCAGTAAAAAGTTGTTGAAAACTGATCATGCCCAGGTCGTCATAAACAGCAGGCGTGTCTGGCCATTTAATTGCAGCAGCTTTTAGTATTTCATAAACAGGCCATGTTTTCATCCTGCGAAAATACTTATAATTGCCCGTTTTGAATCTGCCCGATGGCATCGCTAAGAGAAAGATTTTGTGCAGCAGCAGCGGCCATACAACCTGCTGCATAACCGGTTTGCAAACATATACCCATCACACGGGCACTTGCAATGGCGCCATCTGTTGCAGAAATATTGCGGCCGGCAAAAAATAAATTATCAATATTGTTTGATTGTAAACAACCGGCGGGTACCTGGTAATAATCATCTAATTTAAAGTATCGCATATTTACCCGCCTGTTCTGCTCCCATATTTCAATAGGCCAGGTGGCATTGGCAACAGCATCATTAAATTTTTTGCAGCGGAGTACATCTTCTTCGGTAAGCAGATATTTTCCAGTGCTGCGTTGGCCAATTCTAATACCTACTTCAGGTGCAATATGAACAAGGCTTGCATTTTTAAATGCATCTACCTGTTTTATTAAAAACTGCGATAGGTTCTCAACAAAACTAAGGGCAACGGTTCTTAACTCTTGTAAATTTCCCGGTGCATAAGTAACGGCAAGTGGAATTCCTATTTTAAGATTAACGCAATTATTTTTTAAAGAACCCTGCACAACATAAACACGATCATAAAAATCGCCTAAAATATTGTTGTCAATGGCAGAGCGTAACGCCTTCATCATAATCATGCCCAGCTTAAATTCATTTTCTTCAGCAACGCCCTGCATGGTAAAAACCTGTGCTGCGGCCTGGTAGTTTTCGCTTTTTATTAATGGTAAATTAGCAGCCTGGCTAATTACACTATCGCCCGAGCAATCAACAAGTGACTGTAGGTTAATAGTAACCGGGTTGCCTGCTGCGATGATGTGAACGGATTTTAGTTTCTGTTCTTCTACTGTAACATGCTCCAACACTGCATTGAAGTAAATACCAATTTTATGTTCGTTTATTAAATCAACACATATCTCTTTAAATGCTTCAACATGATAAGGTAAATAATGAACGCCTTCAGGACTGAACAGCGGCGAAGTATTTGATTGTAACCGTAATTTTTCGGCAAATTCTTTTGCAAAGCCCTTTACAATGTATTCCGATCTTTCATTTTTACTGAAGTGGTATAATCCGCAAATGGTGCCTACTTCTGCTGCCGTTGCTTTTCCGCCCAGGTAAGCATTACGCTCAATAAGCATAACCCGTAAGCCTTTACGGGCGGCAGCTACAGCCGCAGCAACACCTGCCGAGCCACCACCTAAAACAACAACATCTGTATACAGCACAGTTTCCATACTTGTCAGTTAAGTAAAATTTCTTTTAATTTTTGCTCAATTAAAATTAGTTCATTGTGGTTGATAATTTCGGGCGAGTAGGCAATATTTACATCAAGCGCCTGATCGTGTTTTAAAAAAACAAAAGTTAATCCCGGCGGAAAAGTTAAAGCCGGGGTCATGGTAAGTTTGCTGAGGGGTTCGCCAAACAAAGATTTCAAATCATTGAAATTATCGCCGGTGGAAGTGTAAAGAAAACTTGCAAACCCTCCTTTGCCTGTGCGGCTTATTAAAAAATAATATAACCAAAGTGGAATGTGGCGCATCATGTTCAGAAACATAGTATACTTCTGCGGAATGCGGTCTTTTATCTGTGCTTTCATTTGCTCACTCAAACATTTTACAGTTTGCGGTACATTATGCAACTCCTCTTTGGTAAGACGGTAAAATAAAAAAGAAACGCAGTTTGAAATTAAGGGCCCTGAAGCACCTTTTAATCTTCCGTCGTAAGGTACGGGTAACCAAAGATCGCCTGGTTTATTTTTTTGCCTGTTGAATGAATGTATAACATGTGCACAGCACGCAATGAAATACAAAGTGAGCCCAAAACGTGAGCCAGCCTTAATTGCATTGGCGCTTATTATTGCTGTTTCATCAACCGTAAAGGAAATTATTTTATTAAATGTTCTATCATCATTATGCTTTGTGCCTGCATCGGCAATGGAATAAACCGGCAGCCTGGATGATGTTTGTACAAATTTTTTAACCTTGTACATGTTCCGTATGTGTGTGATGATGCCTGTTGCCTTTTCTTTAGCCGGAAAAAAAATGTCAAAATTGTGCGATTTATTTTCTGAGATTAGATTTAAATGTTCAAACAGCAGCGTGGTTCCTTTTGCATCAAGCAGAATATGATTCCACGATATAACAAATGCACAGCTGCCGGATGGATAATAAACAAGATCGGCTTCTATAAATCTTTCCGACTCTATCGTAATATCTCTTGATAAAATATTTTCAGGAATTTCATTTTCATTACCTGCATCATGCCGGCGAAGGATAATCTCTCTGCCGCCATCAGTATATTTCCAGCAGGGCTTTTTTAATAAGAACCCATGTGCCAGTTTAATATTACAAAGCCAGTAAATAACGGGTGAACTTTTAAGTATACCTTCTGTTTTTTCAAAAGACAGGGTGTTGGAAAAATAAAATACTTTTCGCATTACGTTACCGCCTGCACCATGCTTTTTTGCATGCTTATCAAGCACCAGGTGAAAACAATCAGCGCCGCTTAAGATTACTTTTTCAGGAAGATCAGTTTTAGTGAAGGGTGTCATGCTATTGATCTTTAAGATGCGTCCGGCATCAGTTCTACCACTGTTGAAGCAAGCGCCTGAATGGTTTTAAAATTCTCTGGTACCAGTTTTTCATCGGGGATAGAAACCGCAAATCTACGTTCTATAAAAAGGATGATCTCAACAGTTGAAAAGGAATCAATGCCCACTTGTTTTAAATTGGTATCAGCATCTATCTGCACCGCTTCTGCAAGTATATTATTTTCGATATACTTTTTTATTTCTGCTATAATGATATTTGTATCCATGATTTAAACAGTTCTTTTTTTACGGTTAGCGAGGTAAGATATTCCCATCATTGCAAAAAAGAATGCCAGTAGTTTTATTGCATCTGGTAAGATATCTGCTACGCCGCCACCTCTTAAAAATAATTTATAAAAACCTTCCAGCGACCAGTTTAATGGAGAGAAGGCACTGATATTACGCATTACTTCAGGCATTACATAACTGGGCACCCATATACCCCCCAGTGCCGATAGCAAAAGTATGGAAAGCGAGCCCATGATGGCTGCCTGGTGATCGGTTGTTGCCAACGTACCAACGGTAACACCAAAACCTGTAGCCGCAAAAGATGTAGCCAGCGTTAAAATAAAAATGCCCATCATGCTGTTGCCTAATACCAATGCAGGTAAGCCCATTTGGGGTAATAGAAATTTACCAACAGCCAGCATCAGTAAAAACTGAATCAGGCAAACCATTACATACACCAAGATCTTTCCGTTTATTAATAGTAAATAAGGTGTAGGCATGGTATGCAACCTGAACACGCTGCCTTCGGTCTTTTCTTTTAATATGCTGTTTGATAAAGGTATGGCAATAAAGAACATAGCAAAGATTGTCCAGGCTGGTACATTATGCTGTACTGCATTGGGAACAATTTGTTCGGTTGCTGTTGATGCAAAAATTTCTTTGTAGCGGATGATCTGCGATTTTTGGTAAGAATTTTTTGGCGAATTTTTTTTATCAGGAATTACTTCGGCAATCTGTTCAGAAAAAGTCTGGAACATGATCTTTGTTTTTATTTCTGAAATAAACTCACGCAGATTGCTGGTAACTGCGGTTAAAAAAGATTTTTTTGCAACCGGGTCAATAAGAAGAATGATCTCAACAGAGTCGGGTTGTTTTTGCAAACTGTCTGTTGTGTTTAATGTTTCGCTAACCATTGCCGATACATTTTTGCGGATAGATGCTGTGGCACCTTTTGGAATAACAATTCCAATAAGGAACTTTCCTTCACTTACTGCTCTCTTGGCTGATTCGCTGCTGGCGGGCTTTCCATCAATACTATCGCTAACAAAACAAAGATCGGTAGACAGTAAACCCTGCTTTATCTGGTAGCCTAATGAATCGTTATCATTATCAACAAAAACAACAGGAATACCTTTTTCGTTAATGGACTTAAAGGCTGAATCCTGTATCAAAGTCATTACTAAAATAAGCGCAACCGGCATCAGGAATAAAACTGAAAGCCCTACCTTATCTCTCAAGAGCAGGAGTACTTCTTTTTTAACCGTAGCCAGTAATTTATTCAACATCAGTCTCTTAATTTTCTGTTGGTTAAATTTAAAAATACATTTTCCAGGTTGGTAGATCCGGCATTGCGGCTGATTAGTTCAGCAGGTGTTCCCTCGGTTAAAATTTTTCCATGATCAATAATAGAAACACGGGTACAAAAATTTTCTGCTTCTTCCATGTGATGAGAAGTGTATATTATGGTTGTGCCTGCAGCATTCACTTCTTTCAGGTGTTCAATAATTACATTGCGGCTTTGTACATCCACGCCAACAGTAGGCTCATCTAAAAACAAAATTGCAGGACTGTGCAAAACACCGGCAATTAAATTCACTCTTCTTTTCATTCCGCCAGAGTATGTGGATACACGCCTGTTTGATGCATCAATTAAACCCAGTTTTTTCAACCAGGTCTCAATCTTATCTTTCAGGTCTTTGCCGTGCAGGCCGTACATGCTGCCATAAAAAGCCAGGTTTTCACGGGCTGTTAGAGTTGGATACAATGCAATATCCTGCGGTACAATGCCAATCATGTTTTTTACAGAAGAAATTTCAGTATGCAGATCCTTACCATCAATCAGTACTTTTCCGCCGGTGGCGGGAAAAAGACCACAAAGGATAGAGATGGTGGTTGTTTTACCGGCACCATTTGGTCCCAACAATCCAAAAATTTCGTTTCGGTTTATAGAAAAAGAAATGCCGTTAACTGCCGGTTCGGTGGCATTTTTAAAAGTTTTGGTTAAATTTTCTATCTCTATAATAACCGGATTGCTCATTGTTGTTTTACCTCATGCTGCAGGGTTTATTATCTGTAATACTTTAACACAGACGTTATTTCCCAGCTTCTTTATAATAAAGGGTGCAAATTTAAACTAAATAAGCTGCCGATATCAATATTACGGGATTAAATCGGTGGTGATTTTGGCTGAGAGCAGGCATAAAGGAATGCTGGGGCCCGGGTGTACACTGCCTCCGCAGAAGTATAAGTTTTTAATGTCTTTTGAAAAATTGGCATGGCGTAAAAAAGCGGCAAATTTATTGTTGCTGCTGTTGCCGTAAATAGCGCCAAAAGCACTGGAAGTGCGGCTTTCAACAACACGTGGATCAAAAACCATTTCACTTGCTATCATCGGCCTGATATCTGTTTTCAGCATCCGGTTTATTTTAAGTATCATATGCTCACGGGCTTCTGTAATAAACATATCCCAATCTTGCCCCTGGTTGTTGGGCACATTAATAAAGGAAAACCAGTTTTCGCATCCGGGTGGAGCATCTGTTGGGGTATGTTTGCTGGTAATATTCAGGTAAATGGTGGGATCGTGATAGATTGCTTTTTTTGCGAAGATGGTATTGAATTCATCTTCATAATTTTCACTAAAGAGGATATTGTGCAATCCCAACTCTTTAAATTCTTTTTTTATGCCCCAGTAAAAAATAATGCCTGAGCTTGATTTTGGTTGATCAAGCGTTTTTGCCGGCCTTTTAACATGGGGCATTAATTTTTTATAACTGTTGTACACATCCATATTGCTGATAACAACGTCAAATGCTTCCGTTCCGTTATCCGTTCTTACACCGGTTATTTTTTTATCAGCAATCAGTATCTCTCTTACCGGGGTTGAAAAATTAAATTGTATGCCAATATCTTTTGCAAGTTTTGTAAGTGAGCCTGTAATGCTAACCATTCCACCTTCCGGATAAAAAGCACCTTTTACAATTTCAACATGTGCAATAACATTTAACGTGGCCGGCGATAAATACGGACTGGAACCATTATACGTGGCATAGCGGTTAAAAATCTTTACCAGCCTACTGTCTTTAAATGCTTTTTTATTGGCACCGGCCATGGTATCAAAAGCACCAATCTTTCCAAAATTTAAAATGCCCCGCAATACCGGCCAGGTAAAAAAGTTTTTAAGGCGGTGCAATGAGTTTTTTAAGAAAACTTCATCAGTAAGGTTGTAGATGGTTTCTGTTTTATCCAGGTATTTAATGATGTCTTCTTTCTTATCTTTTGTTTTTTGTGCAAGCTGTTCGGCAAATTTTTCTTTACCGTGATATGCATCCAATGTACTTCCGTCTTCAAAAAAATATTTATAAACGGGGTCTAATGGTATGTAATTAAAATGATCACGTGGATTTTTGCCGGAGAGGATAAACAGTTCATCTACATATTGTGGCATGGTAAATACTGATGGGCCCATATCAAAGCGGTAACCATCTTTACTTTCTGAAGAACATTTACCGCCGGGGAAAGAATTCGCTTCAAAAACGGTTACTTTATGACCTTTGTTGCGGATGCGAATGGCTGCGGCAAGGCCCGATACACCGGCACCAATAACGGCACAGGTCTTATTATTTTCTGTAATCATAATTTTACCTTGGCAGCAAAATTAGTTGATTTCAGTATTCGATTTTCGGAAAATAGGGAGCATGATGTAAATCATCTCTACAGGTTGTTTTGAGGTTTAACAGCCAGGAACCAGCAAGGCTTAAAGTGATAATTAAGCAGATACACCTACGTCCAGTATGCCTTCTCCTAAATCTTCTTCGGTGTAGATATACCTTGGTTTTTTTGATACCTGCAATGTGGTGTTGCTGAATTTAAGTTCATCTGGCATGGTTGCCTTAAAGTTGGTGGTTGATTGAATTTTCATCTTCTTTCTTTTTAATAAATACTATGGCATTAAAACCGTGCCAAAATGGATAATGGATATTTTATTAACGGGGGATAGGGGACAATTATTATTTGTAAGTGCTTATCTGTTTAAAAATTTGCATATACCTAAGGGGAGAAAAAAGGGTTTAATAAAGCCAAAATTTATTACAGAGCAAAAAGCTTTGTTTGATTAACCCTGCCTAGCGGCAGGTAGGCCCCTCGGCGATTATTACGTCAGTTTTACTTAACCTCAAACAACTCTTCCCACCTTGTTGTATAACGTGGGCTTCTTAATTCCTGGCGCATTTTCCAGTCTCTCTTAGTACCCGATGCTGCAAATTTTACCATATCATCCCGCATGGCAAAATTTACGTTATCCAGCATACTCATTAAAAAACGATTGCTGTTTTTATTTTCCGAAACAAACATGTTCCCCTGTATGGTTGCATCAGGCACAATGCCACTCAACATCACACCTGCTTTTTTATAAATTCTTCCGGCCTCGAATAATGTATCAACCAGTTTAACAGCGGGTTTTATCAATTCATTGGTGGCCGATGTTGCAACTGGCAATATTACGTAGCTACTCACTGTTGGCCCATGCCGGAAATAAGTATTGTGGCTTTGTTCTTTGGGCACAACAAAAACACTTATGATACTGGCGGCACTTCGCTGTCTCCGCAACTTTTCAGCAGCCCTTGATGTGTAGGTGGCAACGGCTTCTTTTATGTCGCCAATATTTTTTACGGGGCTGCCGAACATTCTGGTGGTGGCAATCATTTTTTTTACTACCAACTCTTCTTTCATTTCACTGGCAGTTTCTCCTTTCAGTTCTTTTAATAAGCGTATGCCTACTACCCCACCTAAATTTTTGTGTGCCCATTCTTCTGTTTTTTTGGTAAGGTCGTAGGCGGTAAACACAGCGTTCATTTCTATCAGCTTCTGTGCATATTGCCTGCCTACGCCCCAAACTTCGCCAATGGGTGTATCTAGTAAGGCTTTGGTAATTTTTTCTTTTGTATCCAATACTACCACACAGTTTGTAGCCAGTTTATTTTTTTTGGCAAGATGGTTTGCAACCTTAGATAATACCTTAGTTGGCGCAACACCTACAGATACTTTAATTCCTGTCCATAACTCAACCGTTTCCCTGATGTTCATTGAAACCTGTTGCAAATCTTTTTCTGCAAACTCATCTAAATTTAAAAAAGCCTCATCTACGGAATACACTTCTACATTTTCTTTCCCCAACATTATCCGCAGGGTTTCCATCACACGCCAGCTTAAGTCGCCATATAAATTATAATTACTGGAAAAAGTGGATACGCCGTGTTTCTCTATCAAAGGCTTTGCTTTAAAATAAGGCCCCGCCATTTCTACACCCAGGCTCTTTGCCTCATCGCTTCTGGATATAATACAGCCATCGTTGTTACTAAGCACAACAACAGGCTTGTCATCCAGGTGCGGTAGAAATAATCTTTCGCAACTGCAGTAAAAACTGTTACAATCTACTATTGCTTTAAACCCCCTCCGCCCCCTAAAGGGGGAACCTGAACCCTCCCGCTCTTTGAAAGCGTTTTTGATATTTGGAAGCTTGAGTTCCTGCGACTCCATGTTGTTTACTGTTTAAATAAAATAATAAGGCTACACCAATACGAGCCGGTTCCCCTTCAGGGGGTTAGGGGGTCTGCCTTATTACACAACTCACAACTCCCCAAATTTTAAAATCCATAAACTCACTTATATCAATCGGCGATAGTTTGGTTGTTTCGGGAATAAGCCGAAGGCTGTTCATTGTTTTTTCGTAGCGACGAATCAGCATTTCGCCATCAATAACAGCAATTACAATTTTGCCGTTCTGGGGTTTCAGGCTCCTGTCTACAATTACAATATCACCATCATAAATACCGGCATTGATCATACTGCTGCCGCTCACCCGCATAAAAAAAGTTGCGGGTTTATTGCGTATCAGCTGTTCATTCAGGTCAATGCCCCGTTCCATATAATCGTCGGCAGCGGCACCAAAACCTGTTGCATTTGCCGTGGTTATATTGTGCTGGTTAAAATCTTTGCTGCCGCTATAGCTGCTGCCAAAAAACTTTTCTACTTCCATAAAAATTAATTTTAAATACCAAATTATTTAGTAAATTTATGCTAAAATAATTAGCTAACAAATTTAGTAACCAAAATATTTTCAACATGAAAGAAATAACAGGGACAGTGCTGCCCGGATACCGTATATATGAGTACCTGCTGGTATTATCGCCGCACGAAGAATTACGAAATAAGATCATGGTTGTTAAAAATGAATTTTACGAAAAATATAAGGCCGAAACTGCCCGCTGGGGCAAACCGCACATTACGCTGGTAAATTATGTGCAGTACGAAATGATAGAAGAAAGGATCATCAATCATTTAAACAGCATTGCTATGGGTTTTCAACCGGTGAAAATTGAGTTAAGGGATTTTGCAAGTTTTCCAAGCCACACCATTTACATAAATATAACCAGTAAAGTGCCGGTGCAAAGTTTGGTAAAGCAAATACGAACCGAAACGCAGCGGCTCATGAAATTTAATGATGATAACAAACCGCATTTTATTTTAGAACCACACCTGACCATTGCCCGACGCCTGCTGCCCTGGCAGTATGAACAGGGCTGGCTGGAATACAGCCACAAACATTTTACCGGCAGGTTTATTGCGGATAACATGTTGTTATTAAAACGCCCGGTTGGCGAAATGAAATACCAGATAACGAAGCGTTTTGAATTTCAAAATTTACCGGTGTCAACAAAACAAGGAGACTTGTTTGGATAAATTTTACCACGAAGTATACAAAGCAAAACACAAAGAACACAAGGGGCTCTTTGTGTACTTCGTGAAAATCCTTAGTGCCTTTGTGGTAAAATAAAATGAACGATAAACTAAAACAAGACCATCATAAAGTAAAAGCTGCCAGTCAAGAAGAAAAAACACAGTACCTGGCCGGCCGTGGTGCACAGTTTAACACCAAAAACCGTTTTTTAAAAGATGAAAAAACGCAGGAGCATATTGAAGGCATTGATGACTGGGAAGCCACCAATGTTGCCACGCAATACATCGAGATGCAATCAAAAACAATTGTAAACAAAGTAGAAAGTAAAGATGTAGGCATGGGTTACAGTATGAACCCCTATGCCGGTTGTGAGCATGGCTGTATTTACTGCTATGCCCGTAATGTGCACGAATACTGGGGTTACAGCGCCGGGCTTGATTTTGAACAAAAGATATTGGTGAAAAAAAATGCACCCCAATTGCTGCGTAAATTTTTAATGCACCCCAAATGGGATGCAACACCAATCATGCTCAGTGGTAATACAGATTGTTATCAACCTGCCGAACAAAAGTATCGTTTAACAAGAGGCTTGCTTGAAGTTTGCAATGAATTTAACCAGCCGGTTGGTATACTCACCAAAAACTCCTGGATACTAAAAGACAAAGATGTGCTGCAAGAAATGGCGAAGAAAGGAATTGTGTCGGCCATGGTTTCCATCACTTCTTTTAATGAAGATCTGCGCCGTAGTATGGAACCACGTACCACCACCGCCAAACAAAAATTAAAAGTCATCAACGAATTAAGCAGTGCCGGTGTACGTATGGGTATTATGATGGGGCCAATGATACCCGGACTGAATGAACACGAAATGCAACGCATTATGAAAGCGGCGGCAGATAACGGGGCCAGTTTTACGGCTTATACTTTCATACGTTTAAATGGTGCCATTAAATTTTTGTTTCACGATTGGTTGTATAAAAATTTTCCCAATCATGCCGATAAGGTTTGGCATTTAATAGAACAAAGCCACGATGGAAAAGTAAACGACACCCGCTGGGGCGTACGTATGCGTGGCGAAGGAAGCATAGCCGATATGGTGGCACAGCAATATAAAAAATATGGTAAGCTGTATAACATGAATGCAGAGGAATGGAGTTTGAATACAAAGTTGTTTCAGCGGCCGGGACAACAGGGAAAATTATTTTAAATTTTTTATCGCTCCGAAACTATTGATTTTGCTATACTTTATTATTTCCAAACAGATTGCTCCACTATACTATCCCACGAGTTGCTGTAAACAAAATACCCCAACCTGATAATGTGATAAACAGCAAGTGAAATACCTAAGCCATACGCAAGTTTTTTATTGTAAAGCCAGCTGTTGAAGTATTCCTTTTTTGTAATTAATTCGGTAGTGAGTACCACTATGGTAATTACGCAAAAAGCAATTACAAACGGGCCAAGAATATGGTAGGTAATGCTTTTGTAAATATCGCCTTCATAAAAAAACACCAGCGATTTGGTGATGCCGCAGCCGGGGCAGGGGAAGCCCGTAAGCATTTTAAAGGGGCAAAAAGACTGGTCGGTTTCTAAATGATGATTGCCGTTATTCAGAAAAAAAATATACGGAATCATCAGCGTTATTATGGCGCCAATAATTCCGTAAATCTTACGTTTGCTTTTTATATTAATTGTATAGCTTGTTAATATCACCTTGTACAATCATTGCTGCTACCACCGGAAAAAGAAAGCCCAGGATGATCAATAAAGTAGACTGATCTTTAGTTGCTTCACCCGTTCTTTTATAAACTTCGGGCAATGCTTCTTTACCAGCCAGGTAATAAAAATAAATATTTACCGGCATACAGCATCCTGCAAATATGGCTATCGGTTGCGAAATAACCTCTTTGTCTGCAACAGCATTAAATACTTCGGCTACTTTAATGTTCCAGTAAATAAGGTAAAGGCCGCAGGATAAAATTCCGAAAACCAATACCATAATAGGGTCAACTTTAAATACCGGGATGGGGTTTTGATTGTTTAGAATGTCTTGTTCCATAATTTTTAGCAGTTAGTTTTTTACGAATATATAATAATAAGTTGAAAAAGACGACTACCTAAATCTGCTGTGCTTTTACCGACTGTGTTTATTTTAAACTATTTTTACCCCGATAAAATGTTTTAATGCTTATAACTACAGATAAAATAAAAGAACTTTTTACAAGCTTTTCCAAAGCAGCAATTACCAATATCGACAAGCTGCCACAGGCGGGCAGTGAGCGCCATTACTACCGCATTCATACCGCCGATAAAACTTTTATAGCTACATACGGTGCTAACCTTAAGGAGAATGAATCTTTTATTTATTTTTCAAAGCATTTTAAAAAGAAAGGATTATCAATACCCGAAATATTCTGCATTAATGCCGATAAGAATATTTACATACAGGAAGATTTTGGCGATGAATCACTGTTGAATAAGCTGGAAGAAAAAGGTTTTACTACCGAAGTATACAACTTGTATAAAAAAAGTTTACAGCAGCTGGTGCTGTTACAGGTTAAGGGTCACGAAGGATTGGATTATAAAAAATGCCTCACCAACAGTGCTTTTGGTAAGCAGGCCATCATGGCCGACCTGCTGTATTTTAAATATTATTTTCTGGATGCTTTGCGCCAGCCTTATGATAAACAAAAACTAATTGATGATTTTGAGGCACTAAGTAATTACCTGAGCCATACCGAGTATAAATATTTTATGTTTCGGGATTTTCAGAGCCGAAATATTATGGTTACACCAGATGAGGGCGTTCATTTTATAGATTACCAGGGCGGTATGAAAGGAGCGCCACAATATGATGTGGCTTCTTTATTATGGCAGGCAAAAGCAAACCTGCCCGATGATTGGAAACAGCACCTGCTGGAAGATTATATGAATGCATTTGAAAACGTAGTGGAAGAGCCGATAGACAAAGATATTTTCCGCAGCCAATATAATGGATATGTATTGATACGCTTGCTGCAGGTACTTGGTGCTTACGGCTTTCGTGGTTTGTTTGAACGCAAAGCACATTTTTTAACCAGCATACCGCTTGCCCTGCAAAATTTAAAATGGTTTGTGCAAAACCAAAGTCTGGGCATAGCTGTTCCCGAATTTAAAAAAATATTAGAACTGTGTATCAGCGACGAAGTGATACAGGAGTTTACACCTGTACAGGCAACAGACGAAACGACGTTGCTTGTTACTGTAAATAGTTTTTCATTTATTAAAACCGGCTATCCAAAAGATGAAACAAAAAATGGCGGTGGTTTTGTTTTTGATATGAGAGGAATACTTAACCCCGGCAGGTTTAATGAATACAAACATTTATCGGGGCTTGATAAGCCGGTAAAGGATTTTTTAGAACAGCAAACAAAGATGCCGGATTTTTTAAACAGTGTGTATAGCATTGTAGATATTTCGGTGGAGGATTATATTAAAAGAGGGTTTGAGAATTTGTCAATAAATTTTGGCTGTACCGGCGGCCAGCACAGGAGTGTGTATGCGGCTGAAGCAATTGCAAGGCATTTGAGAAACAAATTCAAAGTGAAGATAGAACTGACGCATACAAATAAAGATAATTGGGTAAGATGAGAGCAATGATTTTTTCAGCAGGATTGGGTACACGGTTTAAACCCTGGACTGATCAACACTCAAAGGCATTAGCCTTGGTAAACGGTAAATCTTTATTACAGCGTAATATTGAGTATCTGCAGAAATATGGCATAACTGATGTTGTTGTAAATGTTCATCATTTTGGAAACCAGATAAAAGAAGCGATTAAAAAAAATAGTGGATGGGGAAGTAATGTAATTGTGAGTGATGAAACCAACGAAGTACTTGAAACGGGCGGAGGGCTGTTAAAAGCAAGGAACTTGTTGGAAAGTAACGAACCTTTTGTTACACTTAATGTAGATATTCTTACCGATCTGAACCTGAATAAACTTTTTGAATTTCATACGAAAAGACAACCATTAATTTCATTCGGTGTAACAAGTCGTAAAACCTCCCGTTATTTTTTGTTTGATGAAAACGATCGCCTTTGTGGATGGAGAAATACAAAAACAGGCGAAGAAAAAATTTCTGTCAGCAAATTCAACCTGATTCAAAAGGCCTATAGTTGTGTTGTAATATTTCAACCGGATTTTTTTGGCCTTATAAAACAAACAGGAAAATTTTCTTTAACCGAAACTTACCTTGATCTTGCAAAGGATAACATCATACTGGGTTACGACCACAGCGGCGATAAACTGGTTGATGTGGGCAAACCTGAAAGTGTAGCCATTGCAGAAAAATTGTTTAGTTAACATCTGCCGGAGCATCAAATGTTTTTTTATTTTCTTCCTTAGGCTTTATTCCAAAATTGTAACGGAAGGTTAATCCCAGTCTTCTGGTATCATTAATACGTTGCCCCTGTGCACTTACCGAACCCTGCTGTAAACTAAAAGACACCTGGTTGGTTTGTAAAAGATCATTTACCGATAAAATAATATTCGCTTTCTTTTTTAAAATGCTTTTGTTTGCCGAAACAAATAATCCGCCGAAAGTATTCAACTCATATAAATTTTGTAAACCTTTGGTACGCATAAAACCTTGCATGTTAACCGTGAACGTGGGTGTAATTTTCAATTCATGAAACATAAAGAAAGTCCAGCTGCTGCGTTTGTAATTTAAAGGCTGCCCTTCGTAAAAACCATTGTAGATATTGTGGTTAAACTGCACGCCAACATAAAAAAAATATTTACCGCCCGGTGGTATGCCGCCAATGATCTTTGCATAAGTCTCTTTATTCTTGCCCAGGTTATCATAAGTGCGGTAGGCAATCTTGCTGCTGTCCTGGTAGGTTACATTACTGAAAATATCTTTTGTATCATTAATACCCACAGCCAGCACAGGTATATTATTATACGTTACATTAATCTCGTAGTTGGTTGTAAACTGCGGTTTTAATTTGGGGTTGCCCACATCAAAAAGATACTGATCAACATATTTTGGATAAGGATTTAACGCTTCGTAATAAGGCCGCCTGATACTTTTCCGGTAGATGGCATTGCCTATCAACGGAAAACCAAACATCTTAAACAGTTTGTGTTTGATGAACAGGTATGGAAAAATATCGGTACGGTTTAAAGACAAAGTTGTGTCTTTTGGTATTAACTGTTTTCCATTAATATCAGTTACCTCAAGCCTTAGCCCCGGCTTGATGGTGAAGCCTGCAAAGGTTTTTGATACCTGCAGGTAAGCAGCTGTAATATTTTCTTTGTAATTAAAAGTGTTGGTTTGAAATCCATCAACAAACCTGATATTGTTTCCGGTATCCTTAAAATATTTTGAACTGTTTTGGCTGTTACTGATAGTGGTTTTAAAACCTGCTTCCAGTGTTAATGTTTTAGGAAATTTTAAAACAACATCTGTTTGAAAAAGAAAGATCTGCTTATCGTTTTTGTTGGCACCATCGCCTGAAACTGTTGGCTTTGCCGGTGAGTAGCTGAAATTTTTATATAGTTGTGTATTTGTATTGCAGTAATAATTATAATCTAACTGTGCAGTCCATTCACTGCCTGTTGTGTCAATCTTGTATTTTGTCGAAAGGTTACTTCCAAAGAAAGTTGTTTTGTTGCTGTTATTAATATCAGAAGAATTTAAGCCAATAAAAGAAGATACCGGGTCTCTGCTGATAACGATGTTGTTGTTGGCAAAACTTTTACTGTTTGTATAACTCATCCGCATATCATAACCTGCATTGAATTTGGGTGTAAACTGAACATCAATACCGCCGTTCAAATAATTATTTGTTGTTGGATAAGTTGTAAAAGATTTTTGAGCAAGCAAAGTACTATCAGCTTTAATAAACCGGTCAGAGTTTAGTTCTTCAAAATTATTTCTGTCGGTAAACTGGTAACTGATATAGCTGTTAATTTTACCCGAGCCTTTGTTTAAATTAAACCCGGCAGTTTTTGTGCCATACACGCCCTGAAAGTAAGCAATATTGAAACTGCCGTTGGTGCCCAGCTTTACGCCCTTCTTTAAAACAATATTTACCATACCACCGCTGCTGGATGCATCATACTTTGCAGATGGTGTACGCAATATCTCAATCTTACTTACACTTCCGGCTGGCAAACTTTTAAGCAGCGATGCAATATCTGCACTGCTTAATTTCATTTCTCTGCCATTAATTAAAATGGTGGCTGGTGTTGTGCTACTTAAATAAACATTACCATCCTGGTCAACAATGGTACCGGGGGTTTTTTCCAGAATTTCATAAGCATTGGTACTGCTGTTGGCCAGCACTTCAGCATCAACAACTGTTTTATCATCTTCCTGTTTAATAAGCGGCTTTTTAGATACCACGGTTACATTACCCAAGTTGTTTATTTTATAACGCATCTCCACTTTTAGCAAAGTATCGGCATTAATAATTACAGGCTGCCATTTATCCTGCATGCCGGTGGCGGTAATTTTTAAAACATAATTTGTTATCGGTTTTATATTGAAGAAGGTTTCTGCCAGCAGTGTTTTTTTAGTTATCAAAGAAGTATCCGGTAATCTGTATAATGCAGCCGTAGCATTTTGTACGGTATCTTTCTTATCATCAATAACAAGCATACGCAGTTTAGCAGTTTGTGCAAAAACCTGCATACAACCCATCAGTAAAAAAGAAAGAAAAATTATTTTTAATTTCAACGGTACAAATTTTTTGGCGCTAATGCCTGCAAGGGCTCTTAAATTATAAGGTTGCTAACAAAGGGGTTCTCTCTTCAGAACTTATCAAAGGATGGAGAAGGTTGAGGTGCGGCCTATTTCTTCTCAAACAAATCTTTCTTGTCAACTACTTTTACCTGCTTGCCAACTTTTAAAGTTTTACTTACCACATCATAAGGCCCGGTAATTACCAGCTCACCTTCTTTTAAGCCTTCGGTAATTTCAATATTGTTTATGTCCTGTATATCGGTTTTAACTTTCACTTTACCTACTTTTCCGGCTTTGTCAATTGTAAATACAACAACTTCCAGATCATCTTCCAGAGGCGAAACTGCTTTCACATCCGATTCGTCTGTTTTCTTTGAGTCTGTTTTTGTACTGTCATTTTTATCACGTGTGGTAACTGCATTAATGGGCACACTCAATACATTAGCGTGCGTTTTGGTTTGTATATCTGCATTGGCGCTCATTCCTGGGCGAAAGGGGAACGTGCCTTTGCCCAACAGATCAGCATAGCTTTCGGGTAATATCCTGATGAACACTTTATACTGTGTTACATCATTGCTGGTATTTGATAAATCATTTTGCAAGGCTGCACCATTATTGCTGCTGGCAATTTGTGTAACAATGCCTTTAAATTTTCGGTCGCTGTATGCATCCACTTCTACCAATGCGCTGTCGCCAAGCTTCACTTTAGGAATATCATTTTCGCCCACATCAACTCTTATTTCAATTTTGCTCATATCTGCTATGCGTAAAATTTCGGTGCCCACTGTAAAGTTGTTGCCCGATACACTCTCTCCTTTTTTTACATTCAATAAAGAAACCACACCATCTCTTGGAGCAATAATAGCGGTTCTGCTTAAATCTTTATTTGCCTTTTGTAAACTGGCTTGTGCTGTTTGCACATTGGCCTGTGCACTTTGCACATTCGCTTTTGTACTGCGTATGCCTTGTACTGCGGCATTGTAATTTGCTTTGGCAGCTTTCAAAGTAGTTTCTGCCACATCCATTTCGCTGCGGCTTATAACCTTATCATCAAATAATTTTTTAGAACGGTCATACGCCCGTTGAGCCTGTTCCATTTGTGCATCCAATGCATTTAGCGCTGCCTGTGCATTGCTAACCTGTGCCTGCACACTACTTACCTGCGCCTGCGATTGCGCCACGCCACTGGCAGCCTGGCTGCGTTGAATATTATATACATCCGGATCAATACGTGCAAGCAACTGGCCACGCTTTACCGTATCGCCTTCCTGCACATTTAATTCTGTAATTACACCACTAATATCAGGACTCACTTTTACTTCATCTTCCGGATAAATTTTTCCGCTGGCATTTACAATTTCTGTAATGGTGCGTTTCTGTACTTTTTCAGCAGTAACTTTTAATCCTTCATCTTTTCCAAATACACCGGCTTTTGCTAATATTACCAGCAATACCATCAGCACCCCCAAACTAATTAAAATCCATTTAAGTTTTTTACTCATTGTTTATTTATTTATTGGCCCAGCCAATGTTCTTTGTTCAGCTTCATTGGCGTCGCACTCTTGTACAATATCTCTTTATTCAGCTTTAATTATGTTATGCATTTTTTTATAAAAGAGCTATAAATAATTATTCTCCAGGTTCCCCCTTCAGGGGGCGGAGGGGGCTTTGAGGTTAAAACTTCAACCCCTGCCCCTTATAAAATTCCAGTACTTTCATTTTAAAAACATAATCAAACTGGTTTAATGCATGCTCCAGTTTAGCCCTAAACAAATTATTCTGATTGGTGATCAGTTCAAAAGTTCTCATCATTCCTGCTTCATATCTTTTTTGTGCATAGTACAAAGTACGTTCTGCTGTCTCCAAAGTTTTTTTGCCTGCATGTAGTTTTTCTAATGCCACTACTGCAGCATTGTAAGCTTTGTAAATATCCTGTTTCAGTGTTTGATTGTCCAGTTCTTTCTGCAGTTCCTGGTTGCGGATATTTATTTTACTTTTTTCGTAATTGGTACGGGTACTCAAGCCATTAAAAATGGGAATTCTTAAACTTAATCCTACCGACTGATTAAAATTTTTATTTAGCTGCGAAAAAAATGGTTGTTTACGGGAGGTATAATCAGGAAAAGCAGCAAACACTCCATAAGGCACACCACCAATAACCACTTTGCCAATAGTGTCATTAGAAAAAGTAACACCTGTTATTTCGTTTGCCCTGCTGTTATAACGACTACCTAAACTTCCAACCATAGATAAAGAGGGGTACATATTGCTTTTTGCTGCAGCAGATGTTTTTCGGGCAGCTTTCATTTTAAAATCATTAAAACGTTGTTGTGGCATATTAGCAATTGCCAAAGCGTAAACCGTTTCCGGTTGCAGATCGGCCAGTTTTTCAACAAATATTTTTTCAGCAGCAGGTGTTTCAATTTCAAAAGGTGTGGCTGCATCAATAGCCATATAAGCTTTTATAGATAATATATTTTGTATCACATTGCCTTTTGCTGCAATTATGTTCGAGCTGTCTCTGGCAACCTGTGCCTCCAACTCAGCTGCATTTAATTCAGGTAAATTTCCGGCATCAACCAACTTACGGGTATTACTTAGTTGTGCCTGCGATTGCAGTAGTTGTAAACCGGCAATTTTTTCCTGTTCCATACCCAGCAAGATCTGTAAATACAGGTTGGCTATTGTTAAAGCAATATCATTCTTTAATTTATCGGTGTTGGCTCTGGCTGCCTGTAGCTCCCATTCGTTGGCGGCTATGGTATTGCGTTTGCTAAACCAGTTAAAAATATCGACACTGCTTTGCAATTGCATATTAGCCGAAACAAAACTTTGTGTAATTAAAGTAAAAGTAGTGGGGTCCTGGCTGCGGCCATTGCTAAAACTGGGCCCGCCGCTAAAATTTAAATTGGGCAACTGCCCGTATTTGCTTTGTTTCAATGTTAATTCGGCAATTCTGCTTTGTAAGTCAACCTGCTTTACCGAAATATTATTAGCCATAGCGTGTTCAATACACTTCAGTAAACCCCACTTTTGCTGAGCTTTTACAGTTCCGGTAACAGCTAAAAAAACAATTAGGGTTAAAAATTTAAAACGCATACCACAAAAATAATTCATCTGTATGTAAAACGTATAAAACAATTGTACAAGCGGCAAATTACTTTCAGGGAAAATAACCGGTGCTTTTTGGGCATTTATTTACAAGAGTAATTTGCTTTACTGATTTTCGGAAAGTGCTTTATTTTTTTTCTTTAAAAGGAAATAAAGAATAACGAAAACGGCCAGCACCCCCAAGCCGGTTAATGCAGCTTTAGGGTCCGCAACAGTTATACTGATTGCTACAAAAAGATAAGCCAGCATAAAAATAACCGGCATCAATGGAAAAAATTTCATTTGATATATGCCCGTACCATCCAGGTGTTTTGTTTTTTTGCGAAACCAGAAAATGGTGGCACAGCTTAATATCATTCCAAAACTATCCAGAAAAATGGTGAAGGTTAATATTTTTTCAAATTCCTGCGCAAAATAAAGAATGACGATACATAGAGCAGAGAAAATGGTTAACGAAAAAGTGGTTACGTTCGAATCTTTATTAAAACGGGCAAATATTTTTGGTAAACTTCCATCTTCGCCCATGGCATACATTACACGTGGGTTGCTCAGCAGCGATCCGTTTACATAGGCCAATACACCTAAAAAAAGAAAAGCCGAAAATGCAGAGGCACCGCCGGTTCCAAAAATTCTTTCAATTACTACATAAGCAATTTCTCTTTCGCCTTTCATCTGGTTAAAACCAACCACATTAAAATAACTGAGGTTTACCAGCATGTATAAACCGATGATGATAATGATGCCGATAAAAATTCCCCGTGGAATATTTTTGGAAGGATTCTGCACATCATTACCCAGATTAATGGTTTGCTGATAACCGCCATAGGTAAAGGATACAGCAATCAAACTCAGGCCAAGGCTTTTACCCCAATCTATCCAGGTAAAAGCATGTTCGGGTACTGCAACTGCTTTGGCAGCATCGTTCACAGCATATTTATCCGGGAAAAACAAGGCTGATATTAAAACTACCACCATGGTAATTTTTATCATCATTAAAATATTCTGTGTAGTAGAACTGGTTTTTAATCCTTTTAAATTAATGAGATAAAAAATGAGGATGGCTACAGAGCTCACGATGGCTTTGTCAATATCTGTCCAGGTACCAGGAAATAATTTTAATAAATAACCACTGCCGATTAATGCCACGCCACTGATACTGGCAGCATTACTAACCAGTATAATACAGTTAATGGCAAAGGCAATGCTGGGATGATAAGCTTTTGCAAAAACCTTGTAATAACCGCCTGTTACGGGATACCGGCTGCCAATCTCTGCATAGGTAAGTGCACCGCACAATGCAACCAGGCCACCAATAGCCCAGGCACTAAAATAAACAGCCGGCGAAATAGCATCCTTGGCACTAGTGGCTGCCGTTCTGAAAATGCCCATACCAATTACAAATCCAATCACCAGCATGGTAAGCGAAAACAGGTTGAGTTTATTGCTTTTTGTTTGCATGGTTTAAAGATAATTTTTTTTACACAATACCCTGTGGAGATTTTTTATTGGCAGATTGGTATCATTCCATTTACATTTGCAGCGAATTTGGTTTCCGATGTCAAATCGGAATTAAAAGGGAAGCCGGTTTAAATCCGGCGCTATCCCCGTAGCTGTAAGAAGCCTCCCTAAATCCCTCCAAAGGAGGGACTTTAAGAGTCAGTTAACTACAACCACTGTTCGCCAACCGGCGGATGGGAAGGTAACAATGCTTCAAGCCAGAAGACCTGCCACATTCATTAACAATCATTCAAAGCTTTCGGGTGAAAGGCAGGAAATGTAATGGCTCAACAGCTTTTATATCTCTATCTTTTTTTTCCAGGAAGCAGTCACAAAAAAAATTTTTTCAAACATGAAAAAGAAAATTTTTATTGCGGCTGCTGTTTTATTCAGCAGTCAGTTGTACGCACAAAAACCTGTCCCGACAAATTCGGGAGACAGTACAAAAAATTTAGATGAAGTTGTAATTACTGCAACAAAATTTCCCATCAAGCAATCGTTAACCGGTAAAGTTGTTACGGTAATTGACCAGCAGCAATTACAACGCAACAGCGGTAAATCATTAACTGAAGTATTGAACACACAAGCTGGCATTATTGTAAATGGCAGCAGCAATGTGTTGGGTACAAACCAGGATGTGTACGTACGTGGAGCCGCTGCAGGTAAGACTTTGGTATTGCTTGACGGAGTTCCGGTTTACGATGCATCCGGCATTAGTGGTGCTTACGATTTAAACCTCGTTAGCGTTGATCAGGTAGAAAGGATTGAAATTTTAAAAGGGAGCCAATCTACTTTATACGGCAGTGATGCCATTGCTGCTGTAATCAATATCATCAGTAAAAAAGGAGGTACAAAAAAAATAAATGCAACAGCCAATCTTGCCGGAGGCAGCTATAATACATTTAAGGGTACGGTTGGTTTAAACGGAACTGTAAAGAACACCAGTTATAATGTGCAGTACACCAAACTAACCAGCAAAGGATTTTCAACAGCACAAGATCAGGTGGGTAATGGTAATTTTGATAAAGACGGGATAGATGAAAATGTTTTCAGGGCCAATATCAACCAAAAAATAAATAATAAGTTTTCTATCCGTACAAATGCACAATTTAGCAACTACAAAACAGATGCTGATGCCGGACAGTTTAAAGACGATGCCGATTATACCATCAAAAACAAAAACACGCTGGTAGGTTTTGGTGCCGATTATACAATTGGCAAAAGCATTTTGCATTTCAATTATAATTATAACAAAATAAACAGGGTTTATTTGGATGATTCAGCAAGCAGGGGAGGTTTTTCTTATTACAGTAAAGGAGATTATACAGGTAAATCGCATTTTGCAGAGCTATACAGTAATGTAGCCGTAACAAAAAATATTGATGTGCTTGTGGGTGCTGATTATCGCAACCAGCTTAGCGACCAAAATTATTTTTCTGTAAGTGCTTATGGTCCTTACAGCTCAACACCTTTGAGTGATGATAGTGTAAAAGTAAATCAGTTTGGGGCATACACTTCAATCGTAGTAAAAGATATTGCAGGCTTTAATGTTGAGTTGGGTGGCCGGTACAATAATTTCAATAAGTATGGTAGCGTTTTTACTTTTTCTTTTAATCCGTCTTATGTAATTAAGAATTCGATAAAAATATTTGGTAACATCAGCTCGGGTTTTAAAGCACCATCTTTGTACCAGGTTTATTCCGAATACAGGATTCCGGTGGGTGAACTAAAACCTGAGAAATCTTTAAGTATTGAAGGCGGTATTCAGTATTATAAAGACAACATCAATATTAGGGCAGTTTATTTCAGCAGGGAAATTAAAGACAATATTATTTTTTACAGTGCCGGCGCACCAACTTACGCCAGCAATTATATAAATGCCGATAAACAAAAAGATCAGGGGCTGGAACTTGAAGCCAGCGTGAACTTTGGTAAAGTAACGCTTAATGCCAATTATGTAAATCTTGATGGAAAGATTGAAACTAAAACCGGCACAAAAGACACTGCATTTTTTAACCTGTACCGCAGGCCAAGGCAAACTATTAATTTAAATGTAGGTATTGAGCTTTGCAAAAACTGGAATATGAACATTGGAGTGCAAAGTATCAGTAAGCGTTCTGAATTTTCGTATGGTAATCCACCAATTGAAATGCCTGCATACTATGTTTGGAACCTGTACTCAACCTACAGCATTACAAAAAACATAAAAACATTTGTTGATTTTAAAAACATCACCGACGAAAAGTATTCGGAAGTGCGTGGATATAACAGCCGCCGTTTTAATTTTATGGCAGGTGTTAATTTGAGTTTTTAACCTGCCGGTCGGCAGGTTTTTTGCCGGGAAGGCAGAGAGGCTTTTGACACTTTAGAAGAAGATATTTTTTTCCATCTTTCCGTCTTCCCGGCCAATTTAAACTTCGGTAAAATGTGTAAACACGAAGACAAATATTGCCCACGCTGCAACATTGTATTTGAATGCAAGGCAGGCAGCATAATGCAATGCCAGTGTAGTACCATACAATTGTCTCTGGAAGAAAGGATTTACATAGAATCTAAATTTGAAGATTGTCTTTGTGCTGATTGTTTGGCGGCTTTGCAAAAAGAGTATGTGCTTTTTAAGGAAAAGCATATTTATAAATAAGACCTGCTTCAAGTTGCAGCAAGGGTTGCCAACCTTTATAAAGTTTCTTATAATTTTAAGACGCTTAACCAAGGTTGGCAACCCTTTTATAATAAAGGTATTTGGCAACTTTATTTTTAGCTGATTATCTTTGCAGGGTTAAAACAGAACTGATGAATTTTGGCAGTCTATCTATAAAAGAAATTATTACCGTAAGCTTTACTTTGTTTGCTGTAATTGATATGGTGGGTAATGTTCCTGTATTGGCTTCGCTGCGTGCAAAAATGGGTGGAGAGATTAGGTCAATACAGGCAACCATTGCTTCCGGAGGATTAATGATTTTGTTTTTATTTATCGGTCAGCAGTTTTTAAATATACTGGGGCTGGATGTGCAATCTTTTGCAGTTGCAGGAAGTATTGTGATATTTATCATCGGGCTGGAGATGGTATTGGGCATCGAGTTTTTTAAATCGGACGGCAACCCCAAAAGTGGCAGTGTGGTGCCCATCGCTTTTCCGTTGATAGCAGGTTCGGGCACACTTACCACTATCATGAGTTTAAAAGCTAATTATTTTGATGTGAATATTTTAATTGGCATTCTTATCAATTGCATAGTGATATTTCTGGTACTTAAATCGCTAAAGTGGATTGAAAAAGTTTTAGGCCCCAATGGGATGACGGTGATCAGAAAATTTTTTGGTGTAATATTGCTGGCCATTGCAGTAAAAATATTTGGCAGCAATTTTTCGCATTTGGGAAAATAGGATTTAATGGCTTCGTAGTACAATGGATAGTATAAGAGTTTCCGAAGCTCCAGATCCAAGTTCGATTCTTGGCGAAGCCACAAATAGTAAACATACCTCCTCTAAAAAGGGGCTTTTTATTTCAATCAAATAGTTAGGCATGCTGATTTAAAAATATTTGAACTTAATAGTTAACTTTAAGAAAGCCATGAGTGTGGCTATAATATTTTTAGAATGAAGCGATTTTTATGCTTAATATTTTTTTTCTCAAACCTTGCTTACGGCCAGGTAAACAAACCCCAACACGAACCTCCCGAGGTTATAAATGCCTATGCTGCAGTGGAGGCATTTAATATTTGCACCAATACAATTACTGTTTCTGATGCTACAAATTTTAAAGTCGGCGATACTGTATTGATGATTCAAATGAAAGGTGCCATTATTGATACCAGTAATACACCTGCATTTGGAACCATACTTGATTATGGCAATGCCGGTAATTACGAATTTAATTTCATTAGCGCAAAATCGGGCAATGAATTAACCTTCTTAAATAAACTAACAAGAACTTATGATATACCAGATGGTGTGGTGCAATTGGTAAGAGTTCCTAAATATAAGGCCGCATACTTTTCGGGAGGATTAATTCCCCAGGCATGGGATGGAGCTACTGGAGGAGTTGTATGTGTACTGGCAACGGAAAGCGTAACATCGGTTGAAGATATTTATTGCTGGGGAATGGGGTTCAGGGGCGGTAAAGGTTACAATGCAAGTTCAACAAGTTGTGGCCAAAATAATTATTACTATCCCTACAGCAGTCAATACGCAGCATTGCGTGGCGAAAGTATTGGTAGCGTTTCGCAAAATATGATTAAAGGAAAAGGTAGCATTGCCGGTGGTGGTGGTGGTGGCAACAGTCATAATAGTGGTGGCGGTGGCGGTGGTAATGGCGGCGCTGGCGGACAAGGCGGTTATCAATCCGATAGTTGTAATGCCGGTTCATTTAATAATGGTGGCATTGGCGGCAAAAGTTTTTTATATAACGCTGCAGCTAATAAAATATTCTTAGGTAGCGGTGGTGGTGCCGGCCACATGGATAATCCCAATGCGGAACCATTAGATGGTGGTGCAGGCGGTGGCATCATCATCATTATCACTCCTGTTCTTGAGATGTATGAAGAACTTATTTATTCAAATGGAAGAGATGGAGGAAATTGTATAACAGCCAACTGCAATGATGGCAATGCCGGTGGTGGAGCAGGGGGAACAATTTTATTAAGCTATTCAAATATTTTGGGTAACCTGGATATTGAAACCAAAGGCGGCAAAGGTGCAGACATGTATGGCCCGGTTTTACCCGGCGGCAAGGCAGGGCCCGGTGGTGGTGGTGGCGGCGGGGTTTTATTTACCAGCGGCACTACTTTACCAGCCAATATTAATTATATAACTGATGGAGGTACAAATGGTGTTGTACAACTAGATGCGAATAATTCCAGGGGAGCAACTGCAGGCATGCCAGGTGTAAATTTTTTTAACCTGGCCTTACCATGGAGTAACGTTTTGTTTAGGCCCAATATTGATTCGGTAAGATTTAGCGACAGCATTAATTATTGCAACAATGTTATGTTTAAAGGATTAGGTTTTACAAATACTTATCCGGTAGCCGCATGGCAATGGTATTTTGGCGACGGTATTACCAGCAACGCACAAAACCCAATTCATAATTATAATGCAGTTGGTATTTACAATGTAAAATTAATTGTTACCGATATTAATGGTTGTAAAGACAGTATCATTAAAATAATAAATACAGCCGGTGCAATGCTTGCCGACGCCGGAGCAGACACGGCACTTTGTGCAAGCGGACAAAAAACGGTTGTGCTAAAGGGGAGCGGAACAGGCTCCTATTCCTGGCAACCCGCTGCAGTACTTAATAATAATACTTTGCAAAATCCAACAGCAACAATTAGTACAACAACAAAATTTTACCTTACTGTTTCAAGTGGTACGGGCTGTGCTGCTAATGATTCTGTTACCATAACCATCAAACATAATCCCAAAGTAAAAGCTTCAAAGAGCAATGACCTGAATTGTAATAAACCTTTTACTCAGTTACAGGCAAGCGGGGCACAAAAATATAACTGGTTTCCTGCTTATGCACTCAGCAACGACAGTATTGCAAATCCAATTGCCAACCCTGCCTTTACAACAACCTATTATGTATATGCAACAGACAGTACCATTTGTGTTGGTGTCGACAGCGTCACCGTAATTGCAGATTTTAAAAACCATGGTATTATACTGCCAAATAGTTTTACGCCCAATAACGATGGCCGTAATGATTGTTTTGGAATACGTTATTACCGCGATGTGCAGAATCTGGAGTTTATTATTTACAACAGGTATGGTAACATAGTTTTTAAAACAAATAATGCAACCGCATGTTGGGATGGGAATTTTAAAGGAAAACCCGCAAGCCCTGGTAATTATGTATATTTTATAAAGGCAAAAACTTTATGTGGCGAAATAATAATGAAAGAAAATATTATGCTGATCAGGTAAAATTCAATCCCTCACTTTTTAAAATAATATTTTTAATCCCAAACTGTAACTAATGTAACACTACCTTTATTTTATTAATCACAACTTTGCCGCAATAAAATAAATAATCATGGAAATTCTTGGCTATGTATTGGCAATAATTGTTGGTATATCATTAGGCTTAATTGGTAGCGGCGGCTCCATTTTAACGGTACCCATTCTGGTGTATGTTATGGGAGTTAATCCGGTGCTGGCAACAGCTTATTCATTATTTATTGTAGGGTCAACTGCGTTGGTGGGTGGTGTACAAAGTGCGATGCAAAAAAGAGTTGATTTTAAAACGGTTTTAATTTTCGGTATTCCTTCCATTGCAGCAGTATATGCTACCCGTATGTGGCTGGTGCCATTTATTCCAAACGAACTTTTTACAATAGGCTCATTGGCGATCACTAAATCAATTGCATTAATGTTATTATTTGCGGTGGTAATGATACTGGCTTCGGTAAGTATGATACGGCCTGGAAAGAATAAAGAGCAGGATGAAAATGCACCTAGGGTTTACAATTATCCGATGATTTTACTTGAAGGTGCCGTTGTTGGTTTACTTACCGGATTGGTTGGTGCAGGCGGTGGCTTTTTAATTATACCTGCGTTGGTTTTACTTGCCCGTATGCCCATGAAACTGGCAGTTGGCACTTCGCTTTTTATTATTGCAGCAAAATCACTTATTGGTTTTATTGGCGATTTACAGGGCAGCGAAATTATTGACTGGAAACTGCTTGGAATATTTACGGCATTTTCTGTTACAGGTATTTTTATCGGTATTCTTTTATCTAAAAAAATACCCGGACAAAAACTTAAAAAAGGTTTTGGCTGGTTTGTGCTCATCATGGGTATTTATATTATAATCAAAGAATTGTTTTTTAAATAAGTAAAATATAAACAGTGAACGATAAGAAAGAAATCAACGAGAAATGTTGTGTGGTGTCCTGTGATCTTCCACTGGGAAAAACCTATTGGGATAATCAGTATAAAGCAAATACTACAGGTTGGGATTTGGGCGAAGTATCGACACCGTTAAAAGCATATATTGATCAGCTTACCAATAAAAACTTGCGGATATTAATACCAGGATGCGGTAATACATATGAAGCAGATTACCTGTTGCAGCAAGGTTTTTGTAATATTACTGTAATTGACATTGCTCCTATATTGGTAGGCAGGTTAAAAGAAAAATATCAGGGCAATCAAAATATAACTATTATTTTGGGCGATTTTTTTGAGCACATTGGTGAGTATGATCTTATACTGGAACAAACATTTTTTTGTGCACTTAACCCGCCTTTAAGAAACAACTATGTTGTTAAAATGCATGAGTTACTGGCGCTAAACGGTAAGCTGGTTGGTTTGTTATTTGACAGAGAGTTTGAGCAACAAGGGCCACCTTTTGGAGGTTGTAAATGTCAGTACGAACCCATGTTTGAAAAGTATTTCAATTTTAAAATTTTTGAACTTTGTAACAATTCATTTTCTAAAAGAGAAGGTACAGAGTTATTTATTAACCTGCAGAAAAAGTGAGGTGATATAGATCATCTCCAAATGCCACAAATGTTACAAAAAACAATAAAATTTTTTTTGATTTTTACAATCTAAATAATAATGTATGCAAATTGAACAAATTTATACCGGATGCCTGGCACAAGGTGCTTATTACATCACCTCAAATGGCGAAGCAGCCATCATTGATCCTTTGCGTGAAACTGCACCTTACATGGAGCGATTGCAAAAAGACAATGTAAAACTTAAGTACATTTTCGAAACGCATTTTCATGCCGATTTTGTAAGCGGGCATGTTGACCTTAGTAAAAAAACAGCTGCACCAATTGTATACGGCCCCAATGCAGTTTGCGAATTTGATTGTATTTCTGCCAAAGATGGTGAACAATTTAAAATAGGCGATGTTACTATTGAAGTATTGCACACACCGGGCCATACCATGGAAAGCACAACGTTTCTTTTAAAAGATGAAACTGGTAAAGATCATTGCATCTTTAGTGGCGATACATTGTTTTTAGGAGATGTTGGCCGGCCTGACCTTGCACAAAAAGCTGCAAGCATGACCATGGAAGACCTTGCAGGTTTATTGTATAAAAGTTTGATGACTAAAATAATGCCTTTGGCAGATGATGTAATTGTTTATCCGGCGCATGGTGCTGGCAGTGCCTGTGGTAAAAACATGATGAAGGAAACGGTGGACACACTGGGTAATCAAAAGAAAATGAATTATGCTTTAAACCAGCCAAACAAAGAAACTTTTGTAAAAGCCGTTACCGAAGGTTTGCAACCACCACCCGGTTATTTTGGGATGAATGTGGCCATGAATAAAAAAGGCTATGAAAGCTTTGAAACTGTTTTAAACAATGGCATGCGGGCCTTAACACCTGATGAGTTTGAAGCCGCTGCAGAAAATACAGAAGCACTGATATTGGATACAAGAACGAATGCCGAATTTTATAAAGGCTTTATTCCCAAATCGGTAAGTATTGGTTTAGATGGAGATTTTGCTCCCTGGGTTGGTGCGCTGATTGTAGATGTAAAACAACCTCTGTTACTGGTAACTGATTTAGGTAAAGAAGAAGAAACCGTAACCCGTTTAAGCCGTGTTGGTTTTGATAATGTGCTGGGGCATTTAAAAGGCGGCTTTGCTGCATGGCTTGCAGCTGGCAAAGAAGCAGATGTGATTGACAGAATAACTGCAGAACAATTTGCACAGGAAGTAGAGATAGGCAAAGATAAAATCCTGGATATCCGTAAAGAAACTGAGTATGCAGCCGGGCATGTAGAAGAATCGTTTAACAGGCCATTAGCCAGTATCAATGATTGGATAAAAGATATAAATGACGATGAACATTTTTATGTGCATTGTGCCGGTGGTTACCGCAGTATGATTGCTGCATCTATTTTGCAGGCTCGTGGGTATAGAAATTTTACAGAAATTGAAGGTGGCTTTAAAGCTATTAGTAATACTCCTTTACCAAAAACAGATTTTGTTTGCCAGAGTAAAGTAATGAAATCATAAATGAAGCATGTAGGAAAAACCAAAAGCAGCCGAAAGGCTGCTTTTTTTATAAAACTCTGTAGCAGTATTTACCGGTTTAGAGAAAAAATTATTGAAGAAACTGCTGCAATTAAAAAACAGTAATCATTACCCGGATTAGTTTTAGCCTTATCCGTGGGCATCGTTAATTATTTATCTCCCTGTTTTAAAAACTTGTTTAGTGATCAATCTCACCCGCTTACATGAGACTCATCATAGTTGGGTACAAAGTGATATAAGTTACAAAAGCGTAAGTTTTTTTGATACAATTTTGAGTTGTAATTGAATTCAAAAATTAAAAAAATATTATGGAAACCGCTTATCATTACGAAGTAAAAGTGAATTGGGAAGCCGACAGAAAAGGTTCAATGAGTTCTCCTGTTTTAAATACAAAAATAGAAGTGGCAACGCCACCTGAATTTCCAAAAGGCATGCCGGGCATTTGGTCTCCCGAACATTTGTTGGTAGCAGCAGTAAATAGTTGCCTGATGACAACCTTCCTTGCCATTGCAGAAAATTTTAAATTCGATTTTATACATTTTGAAAGCAATGCCAACGGCACACTTGAAAAAATTGACGGAAAATTTATGATGAGCGAAGTTGTATTATCTCCGGTGTTAACCATTGCTGCAGATGCTGATAAAGAGAAAGCTCTTCGCATCCTGGAAAAATCAGAAGCGGCTTGCCTGATCTCTAATTCTGTTAGAGCAAAAATTACTTTCAAGCCCGAAATCAAAATGCCTGAAATGACAAAGATTGGCTAAAATTAATTTACGGATTGTTATTTTAGAATTAGCATTAAAGGGAGAGTAATTCCAGTACTACTTGTCATTTGTAACCTTTGTTACCTAAATACCACTTTGTTGCATTTACATTTGCTTTAATAAATTAGAACAATGAAACAAACGATTCTTTCAAACTGGACATTAATGAGGTTCCTGCGCCTGGCAATGGGTATTGCTATATTAGTGCAGGCTGTAATTGCAAAAGATATGCTGTTTGCTTTTGCAGGCATTGTATTTACAGCCATGCTTGTTTTTAATGTTGGCTGTTGCGGCACAGCTGGCTGTGCTGCTCCGCCTAAAAAAAATCAGGCTACAACAAAAGATATTATTTATGAAGAAGTGGTTTAAAAATAATGCATTGTATTTTATTGGTGCTGTAGTAGGCGCACTTGCAGGATATATTTACTGGCAACAGGTTGGTTGTACGTCCGGCACCTGCATGATTACATCCAAACCAATAAACAGTAACCTGTACGGAGCTATGATGGGTTCGTTGTTGTTTGGAATGTTTAAAAAAGAAAAGAAAAAAGAAGCTATAAAAGAAGGAGAAAATAATCATGACATTTAACGAAATCATAAATGCTGACAAACCGGTACTGGTTGATTTTTTTGCTGAATGGTGTGGGCCCTGTAAAATGATGGCGCCTATACTTAAGGATGTTAAAAAAGTAGTTGGCGATGCTGTCACCATTATTAAGGTAGATGTAGATAAAAGCCCGCAGGCCGCACAGGAATACCAGGTGCAGGGAGTGCCCACACTGATACTTTTTAAAAATGGCAAACCACTTTGGAGACAAAGCGGCGTGGTGCCCAAAGCAGGGCTGGTAGGCGTTATAAAAAAATTCACAGTATAAAAAAAATAAAACAATGAACCTATTTCAGAAATTATTCAGCAGTGCGCCTGCAGTTGATTTAAAATCAATTATTAGCGAAGGTGCATTTTTAGTAGATGTAAGAACACCCGGTGAATTTAATGAGGGGCACGTAAAAGGATCGGTAAATATTCCTTTAGACAGCGTTACACATCAGCTGGCAAAATTTAAAAACAAAAAAAACATTATTGTATTTTGTAGAAGCGGTAACAGAAGCAGCCAGGCAAAATTGATCCTGGAGCAAAATGGTTTCATCAATGTAATAAATGGCGGTACGTGGAATAATGTTAATCAGTTTGTAAAATAAATTCGTTACTTTGATGGGTTGCCCGCTTTGAATAAGTTGGCAACTTTTTCTTTTAAATAAATAAAAAAGGTATGAGTATCATTGAGTTTATTAAACAACCCTGGCCATGGTATGTAGCAGGACCGTTAATTGGATTAACGGTGCCGGCATTACTCATCATTGGCAATAAATCTTTTGGTATCAGCTCATCGCTGCGCCATATTTGTGCGGCCTGTTTACCTGCAAATATTCCGTTCTTTAAATACGACTGGAAAAAGGAAATATGGAATCTCTTTTTTGTGCTGGGTATTTTTTTGGGTGCAGTGGTTGCCGTTACGCTGTTGGCCAATCCGGAACCGGTAAAAGTAAATGCTAAACTTGCAACAGATCTAGCAACGTATGGCATAACAGATTATTCAAGCCTTATGCCTAAGCAGTTATTTAATTGGCAGAACCTTTTAACTGTAAAAGGTTTAATTATGATGGTGCTTGGCGGTTTTATGGTAGGCTTTGGCACCCGCTATGCAGGCGGCTGTACCAGCGGCCATTCTATTATGGGGCTTTCTACATTGCAATGGCCATCACTGATTGCTACCTGTTGTTTTATGGCTGGCGGTTTTATTATGTCAAACCTTATTCTTCCACTTATTCTTTCTCTTTAAAACAAGTACAATGCAAACAAACGATACAAATACAGATTTTGAAGTTCGTTCATTAGATGCCATGTGTGTAAATGAAAGCCGGCTGATACATAAGTGGTATCACAATATTAAGTACATGATTGTTGGCCTTGCTTTCGGAATTGTTTTTGTAAAGGCAGAGATCGTCAGTTGGTTCCGTATACAGGAAATGTTTCGCCTGCAGTCTTTTCATATGTATGGTGTAATTGGTAGTGCAGTTGTTGTAGGCATTATATCTGTGTGGCTCATTAAAAAAATGAATGTAAAAACTATTTATGGCGAAGCCATAACATTTCATCCACGGTCGTTTAATAAAGGACAGATTTATGGCGGCTTGTTATTTGGCCTTGGCTGGGCAATTACCGGCGCCTGCCCGGGTCCATTATATGCACAGATAGGTTCGGGAGCATACGTTGTAGTAATAACTTTACTAAGCGCTCTTGCAGGCACCTGGGCATATGGATTTTTTAGAGAGAAGCTTCCGCATTAGTTTTAAAATGATTGCTTATGCAAAATGAACAGGAAGATAAAAGAACAGAAGGGCTGGTTTCCGTTATAAATAAATTACTGTTTGTAATAGTGGTATTGGTGATTGGTATTGTTGCCATGCCATTTATTTTATTGTATAAAAGTCAATCCGAAAATGAAAAGATTACAACTTTAGCCGAAATAAAAAAAACAGATACAACAAATTATTGGGCTGCGCCAGATATCAATACCATTAGTGATGCTAAACAAAAAGAACAGGTAACTTATGGTAAAGAATTAATTGCACATACTGCAAAATACCTCGGCCCCAATGGCTCTGTATTAAAAATAAGTAATGGTATGAATTGCCAGAACTGCCACCTGCAGGCTGGCACAGCAGTATTTGGTAATAACTATGGTTCAGTTGCGTCGCTTTATCCAAAATTCAGAGCCAGAAGCGGAAGCATTGAAAATGTTTACAAAAGAGTAAATGATTGTATTGAAAGAAGTTTAAATGGAAAGGCCATTGATACATTGGGAAAAGAAATGCAGGCCATTGCAGCTTACATCAATTTTGTAGGATCGAATGTGCAGAAAGGAAAAAAAGCTGCTGGCTCGGGCTTTAAAGAACTTACCTGGCTTGACCGTGCTGCTGACCCTGAAAAGGGACAGATTGTTTACAATACAAAATGCCTAAGTTGCCACCAGGTAAATGGCGAAGGAGTTTTTACAGCAGATAAAACTGAATATATATACCCTGCTTTATGGGGCAAAAACAGTTTTAACGATGGTGCCGGTTTATACCGCATCAGCAACTTTGCAAAATATGTAAAGTATAATATGCCGCAGGGAGTAACACACCTAAGTACACAACTTGCAGATGAAGAGGCATGGGATGTTGCAGCATACATCATTTCACAAACAAGGCCACATATCAATGTTCCAAAAGACTGGCCCGATGTTTCAAAAAAACCGGTTGATCATCCTTTTGGCCCTTATGCAGATGCTTTTACTGAAAAGCAACACAAGTATGGACCTTTTAAACCTATTGTGGATGAACAAAAGAAAAGGGACGAAGCACTCAAACAAAAAACAGCTGTTGTAAAAAATTGAAATCCCCCATGAACAATAACAGAAGAGAATTTATAAAGAAAATAAGTACACTGGGTGGTGCAGGTTTGTTGGCATCCTCACCAATTATTGCTGCAGCTGCAGCAAATGAAAATTCTGCACCGGATAATAAAACTCCGGCTGCTGATAAGCCATTTACCATTTCTATTTTACAAACAACTGATGTGCATTGTCAGGTTCAACCGCATGATGAATTGTTTTGGGAAAATGATAAAGCCGTTTTTCGTAAAACGGGCGGCTATGCACATGTAGCTACTTATCTGCAAAATGAAAAAAAGAAAAACCCAAATACATTTTTAATTGATACGGGCGATATGTTTCAGGGTAGCGAACTATCTGTAAAAACAACCGGCAAGGCCATGGTGCCCATCTTAAATGCATTGGGTTACGATTTGTATTTACCCGGTAACTGGGAAGTTATTTATTACAAAAAAGCCATGCAAACTTTATTGGG
The DNA here is from genome assembly GCA_043752185.1 of Chitinophagaceae bacterium. Taxonomy (GTDB): domain Bacteria; phylum Bacteroidota; class Bacteroidia; order Chitinophagales; family Chitinophagaceae; genus Ferruginibacter. The sequence goes on along the minus strand of JAYUZB010000217.1, from coordinate 6,875 downwards.
CTCATTAAACGCACCCAAGGTTTGTGCCAATATGTATCACGATTTGGGAGAAGCTAAAAAAGGAGAACTTATTTTTCCTCCATATTATATCTGGAATGTGAAAGGTGTAAAAATTGGTTTTATCGGATACACCGATCCACTGGTACCGTTACGCCAATCGCCCAATTACAGCAAAGGAATTATTTACACAAAGCCCGAAGAAAACCTGGCGCATTATGTAGATGTATTACGTAACCAGGAACAATGTGTGTATGTTTTAATTGTTGCTCATTTAGGTTTATCGCAGCAAATTTATTTGGCAAATTTACCTGAGTGCAAAGGTGTTGATTATATTCTTGGCGGCGATACACATGAAAGGGTGAGAAAACCCATTCAATGTAAATACAGTAAAGTGGTGGAGCCTGGCGCATTTGGCTCTTTTGTGGGTAAACTAAATCTTACCATACAAAATGGTAAAGTAATTAAAGACGATTATGAACTGGTGGAAATAACAGCAGACAAATTCAAACCTTCAAAAGAAATAGCTGCTTTAATTAAAGACAATGAACAACCTTTTGAAAAGGGGATTAATAAAATTGTAGGTTATAGCACTATTCCGTTGTATAGATATTTTGTGGTAGAAAATCCGATAGACACCATGATACTGGATGCATTGAAATGGAAAGTGCCGGATATGGATATTGTATTATCAAACGGATTTCGTTTTTGTCCGCCACGCACAACGCCCGATCATACCGGTAACATTCCCATTACCGACGGATATATTTACGATATGTTTCCGGTGGATAGTACAGTAAGAACAGGAATAGTAACCGGCAAACAAATTAAAGAGTGGCTGGAAAAAGAATTGCATAATGTTTTTGCAAAAGATGCATCGGAACGTTTTGGAGGCTGGGTTATAAAGTTTAAAGGAATGAAAATATCCTTTAATGCTTTTGCAGAAAAGGGTAAAAGAGTGCAAACAATATCTGTTGCAAATAATCCACTTGAACTTAATAAAACGTATAAGATATGTGCCTGCGAACGGGATGGAGACCCCAGTGATATGCTTTGCCGGATGCGGAATGTAGCCAATGCAACAAATACGCAGCATACTTTACATTCTGTTATGAAAGATTACCTAACAGCAAATTCGCCTGTTACACCAACGCCGCCCGGAAGTGCGGATATTCTGGATGCCCCGCAAACTTTACTTACACAGGTTACGGGTGTGGATTATAAGTTTCGCTAAATTACAGGATGAATTTAGATAGCCTCTCAAATATTTTTGAACCTGCATTGCTGCAAGAAATTCAGCAGTTTGGCATCATTCAGCATTTTAATGAAGGTGATCTCATCATGGATTACGGAAAGTACATCCGCATGATGCCCATTATTTTAAACGGAACGATTAAAGTTTACCGGTTAGATGAAGAGGGCCATGAAATATTGCTGTATTATTTATCCAGTAGCGAAAGCTGTTCAATGGCATACAGTTGCTGTATTGAAGCAAAAAAGAGCGAAGTAAAAGCCATTGCTGAAGATGATGTGGAATTGATAGCCATACCACATATTAAGTTAGACGAATGGTTGTGTAAATATTCCAGCTGGAAGAATTACATCATGCGGAGTTTTAATGAACGCTTTATCGAATTGCTGAAATCAATTGAAAGTATCGCTTTTCATAAACTGGATAGCCGGTTGATTGAATATTTAAAGGAGAAGCAACGCATTACCGGCTCCAGTGTCATTAAAGCATCGCACAGTTTAATTGCAGATGAGCTGGCAACTTCCAGAGTTGTAATTTCACGGCTGTTGAAGCAGCTGGAAAACAGCAAGAAAATAATATTATACCGCAACGAAATAAAACTGATGCCGGCTTTAGATCAGTAGTAAAAATAACCAGTCCTCAACATCATTTTTTAATGATTATTTTCTGCAGCCGGTTTATTTCATTTTGTACCACCAGTATGTATGCTCCTGCAACAATTGTTGATTTAAAGTAAATTGAATAAGTGCCTGCATTTTTAATATCCAATGTGCCAGCCTGCACAACCTGGCCGGTAGTGTTTACAATGGTATAATTATAAAATCCTTTTATTGCAGTACCGGCATACAGATCAATATTTGCAGCAACCGGATTGGTAATTACATAAAACGCTGTACTAGTTGAATTTGCCGAAACAGTAACTATATGTGAGTAATTTATCTGGTTGCTAAGGTTATTTACTTTTAAACGGTAAAATGCTGTTCCGTTTAAAGGTTTCCCATCATCATAACTGTAAAATTCGGTACCGTTTCTGTTGTAAGGCAAATGAACATGTATGGTATAAAAGCTAATGCCATCATCGCTGCGTTGCAGTTCGTAATTGGCAACATTCTGTTCGCTGCCAATGGTCCAGTTTAGTTTGGTATAATCGTTCATCCGCCCTGCGGTAAAACTTATAATTTTAATGGGAAGTACATAAGATACACTACCAAAAGTAAAGTTTCTGTTGAATGCAGATACACTGGTTGATGTTACATTCCCTGTAGTTGCAGCGTTACCAGTTGCAGAACCGCCAATACTTCTCCAGAATGTACCATCATAATTGGCAACCCTTATATCAGTTACCATTAAATTCGGGAAAGCAATTTTACTGTTATCCCAGTTCATGGCAACCTGTGCGGCGGCACCACTTATTTTGTTGATGGTCCAGTGCTCTGCAGAATCTACATAAACCAGTGGGTTAAAAAGTGAGTAACGGTTTGGTGTTACAATAACATGGTGTTTAACATCAAATTCGCTTGAGGCAGTAAGATTGGTTAAAGCAATAGATCTCTCATAATTTGCATTACCAACCGGGAATGTAAAGTTTGTATTGCCAATTTTTTTAACCCAGCCATTTACATGGCGGCTATCGCTGCTGCCAGTGTAAGATGAGCCAGCTTCGTATATCAAATAATTAGGCGTTGCAGAAGTGGTTATCATGCCTGCAGTATAAGTATGAGTACCACTTACACTTAGGTTGTTGTTTAAAGTAATACCTGCTGTATTATTGGTAACCAGGTTATATGTTTTAAAAACCTGTGCACCGCCGATTATTTGTGCTACGCTTCCATTAAGAAATAAAATACCCGTTCCAACTGTCATGGAAGCCTGATCGTTTACAAGATTTTGTTTTAGTTGTATAACACCATTATTACTAAAAGTTGTTGTGGAGGATGTATTGGTAAAGTTTCCATTTATGTACAAAGTATCGGAGCTGTTGCTGAGGTAAAGAATACCGGTATTGTATAGATCCGCTTGTGCATTTGCCAAAGGAATAATCAGAAAATACAGTATCAGGAACCAGATTGTTTTTTTCATGAGTATTTTTTTAAGTTGCAGGCCTATCTGGTTATTTAATGGTAAGATTTAAAGTCTCTGCAGTCATACTGCTTCCATCAGATGTATTGGCAGCCCATATCTCTATGTAATCGTTGGTAGATATTTGCAGCGTACATGTAACCGTTAAGGAGCCTTTGTCTACACCTGTTGAAAGGCGCAAGGCCTGTTCTGATTCGGGTAGCATAACGCCGTTTTTGTAGATATAGAAAGAATAATATTTATTGGCAGCCTGTGCTGTAACACTTAAAGAGCCAATAACAACAAAACGCCTTGTTTTAATGCCGGTATAAACTAACCGATTGTTTATGGTTGAACTCACTCTAAAAAGACCAACTGCAGTGGTTGTGCCTAATAATTTGGTTGGCACATTTGCGCCCAAAAAATTGGTAGTTGCAGATGCGGTAAGATAAAGATTTCCGCTAGCCACATCATCTTTTTCTGTTGGTAAACCAGGGGCCTCTACTTCCCATTTACTGGAAAAACTTCCGTTAACTTTTGTGCCAGTTCCAAGAAATGCAGTATTCTTTAAATTGCCAGCATCAGTAATACTGGTAATTCCACTTACATCTAAACCAATGGCAGCTGTCATGGGCTGACTAAAGCCCCCCAACTTTTCTATCACCCCAAATGTACCCACCATTTTTTCAAATGTGCCGCTATTGGTAGGAAACCAGGCTGTATTATCAAGAAGCAGGTTGGTTATGTTCTCATAAGTTATCCCTGTGGTATTACCGGCATAATTAATAACGCTGAAGAAAACAATATAACCACCTTTCACCAGTCCTATATCTTTGCAACTGGCAATAATTGCATCCCTTACAATTAGATTTTCGGTAGTTATCAGATCGAGATTAAACAATTTGCTACCTGTTGTGTTGGCTACCAGGGTAAGATTCTTGAGCGTACCGCCTTTGGTACCTGTAAATAATTCACCGGTGGCAGGAAGATAAATAAGCTTATCATTATTGGCATCCTTACCAATAAGGTAACAACCATTCAGATTTATTTTATTGGACATGTAAACTGTTCCATTTATCTCGTAAGTAATGCCTGCTACCAAAGTGACCACCCCTGCTACAGCTGTTGGAAAATCGGCTGCTGATTGTATGATGATTTGATTGTTCCTTGTTTTTATTGGTCCCGAACCGGTTATATCCCAATTGGTACCGTTGCTTATAACCAAAATCATTTCTTTAGCATCATTCAACAGCCAGGTGGTACCAGCATCAATGGTTTGTGATGAGGAAGTGGCAACCGTTAATACAGGCAAAGGATTGGTGGTACTTGCATTTTTTATAGAATATACTCTTCCGGTGCAGGTACTGGCATCGGGTAATGTTATTGTGGCAGCAGTAGTGCCAGTGTATATTAGTGTATTATCGGTGGATGTTACCGTTGAGGAAGTACTAAAGGAGCGGTAGTTTAATGCAAGTGATCCCCTGATATCCAATGTTGAATTTGGGGATGTGGTGCCAATGCCAATTTGTGCATTCGTACTAACAGTAAAACAAACTGCCAGAATAGGAGCAAGGAAATATTTCATAGTATTTGAATTTTTTATTTTGCCTCAACCAGTATCATAATACTGTATTATCAGCCGTAGAATACACAACTGTTTTGTTAATTAGTATATAGTACCTTCTTAAACGGAATTAGTGAAAAAAAATTAGCGTACCACTATAGTATTAATTACATTTCTTATGTAGATAAATCGCTACTCTAAAAGAGTTTATTTAAATTTAATTTTACCGTATAAAAATTATGTTTCGATTTACCAGTGCTTATTAATCTAATATTGTAATAATTATTTGTAGCATAAGTAAGTTTTGTCTTTGCCAATGCTCAAATTGTGTTTCAAGCCTAATTCAAAAATGTCAGAAAGAAATTCACCTATTAAAGAAAGCAAAATTAATTTGCCGGGCCGGCCAGATAGAGCAGTGGCTGTTTTAAACAGACCTGTACTTCTTGGTATTTTGGCTTTTGTTATTCTTGCCACTTTATTTGCATCACTCATTTATCAACAATACCGCATCACTAAGCAGGAGCAAAAGAAAGCGGCATATACTTTTGTTGAAAATGCAGAAGAAAAATTGCAGCAGGTGCTCATCAATAGTTTATCAGCAACAAAAATCCTCTCATTTTTTATTGATCAAAATGGCGTGGTTAACAACTTCGATTCTGTAGCTGCCCAGATTTTAAGCACCAATAAAGGAATAGATGTTTTGCAATTAGTGCCTGGGGGTGTTATAAAGCATGTTTATCCCTTACAGGGAAATGAAAAGGTTTTGGGCTATAATATTTTAAAAGATTCAACCAGGAGTAAGGAGGCTTTTAGGGCAATTGAAAAAAATGAATTGTTTTTTTCGGGGCCATATGATTTAAAGCAGGGCGGCTTTGGCATAGTAGGAAGGCTGCCTGTTTTTAGAAACGGAAAGTTCTGGGGCTTTTCTGCAGTGGTTATTAAAATGAGCACTTTATTAAAAGCAGCAGATATTGATACGACAGGTAAAAATGGGTATTATTTTCAACTGTCGAAAATTAACCCGGGTACCGGCAAAAATGAATTTTTTATTCCCCATGCAAAAAAGCCCTTAAAAGATTATGCAACTTATGTAGAGCTGCCTATTGGCAATTGGAAATTATCTGTAGATCCGGTAAACGAAAGTAAGGGCCAAATGCAGATTTTAATTCTTGCTTTAATCGGGTTTTTGTTTTCCGTTTTCGGCGGCATATTTGTAAGCACTATTTTACGAAGGCCCGAAAAACTGGAGCGGCTTGTTAAAGAACGAACCAGGGAATTAAAGACAAGCGAAAAAAAATACCGCTCGGTGGTTGAAAGGGTTTCGGATGCTTTTATAGCACTGGATGTAAACTGGGTTTACACTTATGTAAATGAAAAGGCAGGCGAAGTATTATCTAAAAAACCAGAAAACCTGATAGGAGAAAATATCTGGGCCGAATTTCCCGAAGCTGTTCAACAACCATTTTATCATGCATGCCACAGGGCTATGCAAATACAGGAATACCAGTACGTGGAAGAATTTGACCTGCATTTAAATAAATGGATCGAGCATCAAATCTATCCTTCAAAAGACGGGCTGACCGTTTTTTTTAAAGACGTTACAGAAATTAAGCAAATAACACTTGCATTAAAAAATAAGGAAGAAAAATACCGCACCCTGATAGAACAGGCTTCGGACGGAATTGTAATTACTGATCTGGAAGGCATTATTATTGAAGTGAATAACAGTATAAAGCGGATGATTGGCTACGAGGAAGAAGAAATGATTGGCTATCACCTTACCAGATATTTACCCGAAACGGATATTGATTTAGTGCCTTTAAGGATACATGAACTGATGCAGGGAAAAAGTCTTTTGTATGAACGAAAACTTGTAAAAAAAGATGGAACAGTTATAGATGTTGAGATAAATTCCAAAATGGCAAGCTCTCATACACTAATTGGCTTTATAAGAGATATTACCGAAAGAAAGAAATATGAACATACGCTTCAATACCAGGCAAC
>JAYUZB010000216.1:0-4046 GCA_043752185.1 Chitinophagaceae bacterium | reverse complement strand
TGTTCCCTGTTGGAGTAACAACTAACAGCTTCTTAGTAACCGATGCCAGTGGCAATACAGCCACCTGCAGCTTTACGGTAACAGTTACAGATAACCAACCACCAGTAATAACAAACTGTGCTGCCAATAAAACCTCAGCCACTAATGCAGGTTTATGTACCAAAACATTTACTGCGGCTGAAATTGGTTTTACAACTGCAAGCGATAATTGTTCGGCTATAGTAACCTGGTCAAGAAGCGATGCTGCGCTCAATCTTGCTGATCCATTCCCTTTTGGTATCACCACCATCATCTGGACAGCTACAGACCCGGCCGGGCTAACAGCTACATGTACCCAGACCATAAATATTAATTTGATAACCACTATCACTACTGTTACAGTAACTCCAAATCCGCAACAATACAGTGATAAGGTAACTTTTGTGGCAACAGTAACGCCGAACAATTGTGCCAGCGCCGGCCCAATTGGCGGTACGGTTACCTTTAAAATTGGAACACTGGTTATGGGAACAGCTCCTGTACTAGCTGATGGAACAGCAACACTGGCGAATGTTGCCTTACTGGAACCAACCCTTAATGGCAGTAATCCTACTAACGGACCATTGAAGCCAGGTACTAAAACGGTAACAGCAGTTTACAGTGGAACCGATGCGGATTATAGTGTAAGTGATGCAACAACATCATTAACCATTACCTGCGAGGATGCCCGTGCATATTATACCGGCGCTTGTTATGCATCTACTGCCAGTCCTACAAGCAGCAATGCCACTGTTACACTTAGTGCTACTATCAAGGATATCAGTGCTACGCCTGATGCTGCCGGTGATGTAAGTTCGGGTGATATAAGAAATGCAACGGTTACATTTATCAATATCACTAATAATTCACCGTACACCTATACTGTAATTGCAACGGTACCGGTTGGCCTTGTAAACCCTGGCGATCTTACAGTTGGTACAGCTACTTATAACTGGAGTGTTACCATTAACGGCGATGCCCAGCAATATACCATCGGTATAATAGTTGATAATTATTACTGCCGCAACAGTTCTGATGATAATACCGTAGTAAACGTAGCTAAGCCACTGGGTGATTTATTCATCACCGGAGGTGGATACCTTGTATTGACCAATTCGGCAGGTATAAAAGCCGGAACAGCAGGCACCAAAAATAATTTTGGTTTCAATGTTAAATACAACAGGGCCAGAACAAACCTGCAAGGTAATATCAATACCATCGTAAGGAGAATGGAAGCTGGTGTAATGCGTGTGTACCAGATAAAAGGAAATGTAATGACATCCCTGGTTGTAAATGAAAATTGTCCGAAAACTGCCACATTTAATGGTAAAGCAAACATCAAGGATATCACAAATCCATTAGTGCCGGTGGATGTAGATGGTAATGCAACGCTGCAGGTGAAAATGACCGATATGGGTGAACCAGGCTCGGCTGATAAAATTGCCATTACCGTTTGGAATAAAACCGGTGGTTTATGGTTTGCCAGTAACTGGGACGGAACAAGAACTGTTGAACAAACACTGGCCGGCGGTAACCTAAAAGTACATGGTGGAGCTTCATGCGGACAAACATTTACAAGATCTGAAGAAGTAATAACCGAACCGGTTTCTTTCAAAGTGATCGCTTATCCTAATCCATCTGCCACTGATTTCGGCATACAGGTTTACAGCAAAAGCAGTGAACCAATTGTGGTGAGGATACTGGATATGAATGGAGTTGTAAAAGATGTGCGCCAGGTGCTCACAAAAACTTCCTTCATCAAATTGGGAGCTGGGCTACCAGGCGGAACTTATTTTGCCGAAGTAACCCAGGGACTTAATAAGCAGGTGGTGAAACTGATAAAATTGAATTAGATATTACAGCAGTGTATAAAATCGGGAGCTGCATAATACAGCTTCCGGTTTTTGACACTGCTAAATTGATCTTTACTATCACCCGTAGCCGCTGCCGACTTTTTAATCAACGAAAAAATTAAACCTTTCTTTTTTTAACCAATAAACCAATCTAACATGAACAAGAATCTCCGTTTTACAACAAAGATGTTTTTTCTTTTTTGCATGCTTATTCCATTTGCGGGCATAAGCCAAACCAAATATTTAATTTCCACCAATCGGGTATTTCCAAAAGTGGATAAAGTGCTTGAGTTTGAAAAAGCCATTGCTGCCCACGCACAAAAGTACCACAGTGGTACGGCCCACTGGCGGGTATTCAACATTCAATCCGGACCAGATGCCGGAGGCTATCATATTACCGAAGGGCCAACAAGCTGGGAGATAGAAGATGTAAGGGGTAATTTAGGAAACGAGCATAACCTGGATTGGAACAAGAGTGTGGCTATTTATTTAACTGAAAGGGGATCAACAGGCTATTCTGTTTACCAGGATTCTTTAAGCACTGTAGCATTGGGTGATTTTTCTGATAAAATTAATATTGCTCATATTTATCCCAAAATAGGCCAGGGCGATAATGTAAGAAATATGATAAAAAAACTGAAAAAAACATGGGCAGCTTCCGGTGTGACAGTTGCTGTTTACACTGCCAGCTCATCTGGACCGGCTCAGTTTACTTTGGTAACCAGGTATAAGCAAGGTTTAAAAGAAAGAGCACCGGGTTTTCGTAAACCATTTATAGAAACTTACGAGGCTGTAAATGGGGAAGGTTCTTATGCCCAATACCTGAAGGATGCGGCTGATTATATACAAGAAAACTGGAGCGAATTACTTTTTATGCGTGCTGATTTAAGTTCTAAATAAGCGCATTAATTATTATAAAGTTTCCAAAGGTTGCTGAAACCTTTGGAAACTTTATTAATACCAATACAATTCTAACTGCAGTAGCCTATCTACTCTGCCAAAACCTTTCAACAATGAAAGCAACCATCAGTATTCCTGTAAAACAAAGCAGCACAATTCCAGCGCTTTCCGAAAATACTTTTTTACGGTACTTTAATTTTATTGCCTTGTATTTTGCACAAGGTGTGCCGGAGGGTATGCTGTTTTTTGGCATACCAGCCTGGATGGCTATGAATGGCAAAACACCCGGCGAAATAGCAGGCTTTGCCATTGCATGTGGATTGCCCTGGAGTTTTAAATTTATAGTAGCCCCACTCATGGATCGCTATACTTATTTGCCCATGGGACGTAAAAGGCCCTGGGTGCTTATGGGGCAAATTGGATTAATAGCAAGTTGTATTGCCATGGCTTATGTACCCGATCCGTTAAATAATTTAACCCTGTTTATGGCTGCAGGTTTTGCGGTATCATTCTTTGGTGCTTTTCAGGATGTGGCTACCGATGGAATGGCTGTTGATATTATTCCAATAAACCAACAGGCACGTGCCAATGGCTTCATGTGGGGCTCTAAAATTATTGCCATTTCAACCACGCTTGCATTTGGAACCTGGCTTTTAAATAAATACGATTTTACCACTTCTATACTCATGCTCGCTGTTATGATAGCAATTATTATGCTGGTGCCTTTATTTTTAAGAGAGCGTCATAATGAAAAAATATTGCCTTGGACTTCGGGCGAACCATCGCCGGAAACAAAAAAAATGCAATTAACCAGCTGGACTTCTATTTTTAAATCCTTATACAGTGTGGTTAGTTTACGCAACTCTTTATTACTTATTTTAATTTTATTAATAGCCCAGGGGGCTTACAATTATATTGATACACTACTACCCATTTTTACGGTAAATGAATTGAATTGGACCAATGGCAGTTACTCACAATTTTATGCAACTGCAAAAATAATAGGTGGCATTGGCGGAATGCTTATAGGAGGTATCCTCATTGACAAGTTTGGTAAAAAGCGCATGATGAACATTTATTTTTTTGGTATGGTGCTTTTTACATCTGTTTTAGCTTTTTCAAAAACGTATTGGGCCGATACCAGTTTTATTTATGCTTTTATGATGCTGTATAATATTGTTTACACATTTGCCTGCATTGGCATTTTTGCCATTGCCATGCAATGTTGCTGGAAAAAAGTTTCGGCAAGCCAGTTCACTTTGTATATGACCATTG
>JAYUZB010000215.1:0-4051 GCA_043752185.1 Chitinophagaceae bacterium | reverse complement strand
AAAGCATTAGCTGAAAACTTAGTAGGCTTAACAGTAAAAGAAGTACAGGAATTAGCAGAATTCTTAAAATCAGAGTATGGTATTGAACCAGCTGCTGCTGCAGTTGTAGTAAGTGCTGGTGGCGATGGCCCGGCTGCTGCTGAAGAGAAAACATCTTTTGATGTTATCTTAAAAGCTGCAGGTGCTAACAAATTAGCGATCGTTAAGATCGTTAAAGAATTAACAGGATTAGGACTAAAAGAAGCTAAAGATTTAGTTGATGGCGCTCCAAAACCAGTTAAAGAAGGTGCTGATAAAGCAACTGCAGAAGAAATTAAAGCTAAATTAACTGAAGCAGGTGCTGATGTTGAGATTGTTTAATTAATTCCTTCGAAATAGATTTAAAGGCCGGTCCCGCTTTATGCGGGATCGGTTTTTTTTTGAAATGTTGATTTATATAAACAGTTGTCCTGTTACTTTGTAAAAAATTAAATGAGAGTTTTTCAATAAAATGTATTCTACCCAAAGTCTATTGCCTGCTCCCCTAAAAATACCTGTTACATACGTCACAACTGCCGATGCATTGGCAAGTTGTTTATCCCAGCTTGCACAGGCTACCGAAATCGCATTCGACCTGGAATTTGACCGTGACAACTATACCTATGGCTTCAACCTGTGCTTAATGCAAATTGCCAGTGGCACTCACTGCTATCTTATTGATCCCAAAGCCAACCTTGATATTACTTTGGCTTTTCCACTTTTGGGAAATCCATCCATACAAAAAGTTGTACACTGCTCTTCAGAAGATTTACGATTGTTACATTCTTTAAAATGCTACCCTACAAACCTGGCAGATACTGAGGTTTATGCCAAACTCCTAAACTACGAACGAACATCGCTTGGTGCTATGATACAGCAGCTGTTTGGTATAGAACTGGATAAAAAAATGCAGAAAGTAAATTGGGTATTAAGGCCACTGAAGCCAGAACAACTTATTTACGCAGCCAACGATGTATTGTATCTTTTGCAAATGAAGGCCGCTCTGGAAGAACAGGCAGCACAAAAAAATATGCTCCCTTTTTTGCAGGATGAAAACAATCTGCTATCCACTACTATACACAGTTTGGAGCCTAAAGATAATTTTCTTAAAAAAAGCGATTTACTTTATTTAAGTGCTTACCATCAGTACATACTTAATGGTTTGTTTTGTTATAGAGATAGTATTGCCCAACAACAAAATAAGCCTGCGCATTACATTATGAATGAGGAAACTGTACGAAACCTGGCTTCAAACAAAACAAACCCTACCGATTGGCAAAATATAAAAGGTTTACACCCCGTGGTTAAAAGCAAAGAGGGCCAGGATATGCTGTTCAGCTACATTGAAAAATTACGTACCGATGCAAATGATAAGAAGCTGTCTAACAAAAGAAACAATAGAGATACTCAAAACGAAGATTTTCAAGCTGAAAAAGAAAGATGGGAACTTGTGAAAGCATCTGTTTTTACCCCCATTCAAAACGACATATCCGCAAACTTTGGCGAGCACGCCATGCGTTTTATTTTTAGCACTGCTACAGTAAACACCATTGTGCAAGGCCAATTAAAAATAGGAGAAATGAAAGCTCCTTATAAAAAAATGCTTGTAAAAAATGCTGCTCAAAAACTGGGGATCGATTTATCCGGATATGAGCAATAAAAAAATACCTAATGAGTCAGTTGCTTTTTTATTTAATTTGGTTGCTAAAACCAACCTCCTTAAACTTTTCAAATTTAGATTACGCTACTGCTTAATAATTTACTGATGGGAAAGAAAAATAAAAAGGCTATAAAAGATATTGCAGAACCTGAGCCTAAAGCACTACAGCAGTCTAAAATAACGAATAAGCCCAAGAGGTTTAAAAATATATGGATAAAGATTGTGCTGGTGGCAGCCGTGTTGCTAATGTATGGCAAATCGGTTAATTATGATTTTACCATTGATGATGATATTTTTTATGTAAAGCACACTTCGGTTCAAAAAGGCATATCCGGTATTCCGGAAACTTTTACGTACGGTAGCCTGGAAAAATACAATGGTATGAAGGGGCTGCAACCTTACAGGCCGGTCACCTTAAGTTCTTTTGCCATTCAAAAGCAGGTTTTTAATAACAACGCAGGTAAAGCCCATCTAATAAATATACTGTTGTATATCTTATTAACATTGGTATTGTTTAATGTGCTGCTAAAATTATTGCCGGCTGCTCACCCCTTGTTTTGTGCAACCATAGTTTTACTGTTTGCTGTACACCCGGTGCATACCGAGGTGGTTGCCAGTGTAAAAAGCCAGGACGAATTGCTTTCGGTATTATTTGCTTTCCTGGCGCTTTCTTATGCTGGCACGTTAATAAAAGCGGATAAATTTTCTGTAAAATATTGTTTACTAAGTATTGGCTGTTACAGCGTGGCACTATTAGCTAAGGAAGGTGTTTTTGCCATGATACTGATATTTCCGCTGGCATTCTGTTTGTTGTTGTCGCAATCAATAAAACGTTCGCTGGTTTATTCATTACAATACCTGGGAATTGCCTTGTTGTTTCTTTTTGCCAGGCACCTGGTGCTTAATGGCCAGGTGCAGAATTACCAGAATACCATTATGGAAAACGTATTGTATGGCGCAAAGGGTTTTGCAGAGGTTACGGCCACCAAAATGGAAATACTTTTTCATTACCAACGGTTATTTTTTGTTCCCTGGCCTCTTTCGTGGGATTATTCTTATAACGAAGTGCCAATAGTTGACTGGACTTCATTAACCGCCTGGGTATCTCTCTTATTATATGTAGGCATGCTTGTTTTTGCTTTGCTGAAATTAAGAAAGCAATCGGTTATTTCTTTTGGTATCTTCTTCTTTCTCATCATGCTTGCGCCAACAGCTAACCTGTTTTTTTTAAATGGATCTACAGTATCAGAAAGGTCTTTGTTTTTCCCTTCGCTTGGCTTAATAATGGCAGTTGTTTATGGGACAGCACAGCTTTTAAAAGTTGACATTTTAAACTTTACCGGAAATGGAATAAAAAGATTCAAGTGGATCTTTGGAGTGGTAATCGGATTATTCGTGTGCCTTAGTTTTATACGCAGCAACGATTGGCAATCAAATTTTACAATTTATAAAGCCGGGGCAGAAAATGCACCAAACAGCAGCAGAACCAACCTTAGTTTTGGAAATCAATATCTTAAACTTGGAATTACTGAAACAAACCGCCAGGCTAAAATTGAGTATTATACAAAAGCAATTAAATATCTTAAAAGGAGCACCGATATCCTCCCTTCCAATAAGGATGCATTGTACAATATTGGGTTATGTTATGCAGGTATGGGCGACAAAACGAAGGCTTACGAAAGTTACCAGCATGCTCTTACATATTACCCTAAACACAGAAGTGTACTCAACAACCTGGGTACTGCTTTTTTTGAAGAGAAAAAATACGATTCGGCATTTATGTATTTTAAGCGTAGCTATGATGCCGATAGCAGTTTCCCTAAATCGTCTCAGAATCTTGCTATTTACTATTTTACATTGGGTAACTATAACCAGGCCATTCAATATGCGTCCAGGGCAGTAAGGCTCTTTAAATACCAGTTAATAAGTTATGATATTTTATCAAAATCTTATAAAGCATTGGGAAATGGAGCCGAGGCTTTAAAATACCAGATGCTTTATGTTGAAATGAATGCGGAAGCAAGTGCTGCGCCGGAAATGAATTATAACACGGAGCAGTAATGATTGTATTATTTCACTTTTTTAGGCACGGGAAACCTAAAAAACAAATAAAAATCCAGTTTATCCACAAAAACCTTTCCAATTCCCCAAAAAATCGTATATCGTAATCATAAAATAGGAAAATAATCCCTACCTTTGCCCTCCTTTAATTTAGGGGCAGTGGCGCAAGTTGTTCCAAAGCCTTAAAATAAAGGATCTTCTGCACACTTAAACGTCTTAATTACAATATGTCTGCAACAAAAACACCCGCTGCTAAACGTTTCAATTTCGGTAAAGTTGAATTTTTAGCGGAAACACCCGATTTGCTGGGAA
>JAYUZB010000214.1:0-4078 GCA_043752185.1 Chitinophagaceae bacterium | reverse complement strand
AGTGGCGGGATAATGAGTTTCAGTTGAAGGAATACGGATATTAAATGTTAGGTGTTTGATGTACGATGTACGTCAATGTTTGATGTTTGAAGTACGATGTACGACAGTCTTTATTAAAAGGAGTTCATCGTAATTTATATAGTTTTATTTTTTTGATGTTGGAAGTGAAATGTGAACCAGGCTATTTCAGGTTGCCGTACATCCAGCATCGTAAATCGTACATAAAAATGAGTTTCACAGTAGCAATAACAGGCAGGCCCAATGTGGGTAAAAGTACATTCTTTAACCGTTTGCTGGAGCAGCGTAAAGCCATTGTTGATGATATCAGCGGGGTTACACGTGACAGGCAATATGGTGTAGCCGAATGGGCAGGAAAATCTTTTAACGTAATTGATACCGGTGGTTTTGTTGCCGGCAGCAATGATGTTTTTGAAAAAGAAATACGCAAGCAGGTGGTAATTGCCATTGAAGAAGCCAATGCCATTATTTTTATGGTGGATGCTGCAACTGGTATTACCGAACTGGATAACAGTATGGTTGATCTGTTACGCAGAAGTAAGAAGCCTGTTTTTTTAGTGGTTAATAAAGTAGATAATCATGAGCGGTTGATGGAAGCCAGCGAATTTTATGCACTCGGTTTCGAAAATATATTTTTTGTTTCCTCCATCAGCGGCAGCGGCACCGGCGAAATACTGGATGCCATTACAGAAAAAATAAGTGAAAAAGATTCGGACGAAGCAGCTACAGAAACCGACCTCCCAAAAATTTCCATCATCGGTCAGCCTAATGTGGGCAAATCTTCTTTACTAAATGCATTGATAGGGCAGGAGCGTACTATTGTGAGTGATATAGCCGGTACTACCAGAGATACCATTCATACACACTATAATCTTTTTAATAAAGAGTTTATGTTGATTGATACCGCTGGTATCAGACGTAAAGCAAAAGTGCATGAAGACCTTGAGTTTTACTCGGTGATACGTGCCATTAAAGCGGTAGATGAATCGGATATTTGTATGCTGATGCTGGATGCAGGCAAAGGAATTACCGCACAGGATCTTTCTATTTTTGCGCTGGCCGTAAAAAAAGGAAAAGGCATTGTGGTGCTGGTTAACAAGTGGGATTTGGTTGATGATAAGAAAACCAATTCTACCAAAGATTATGAAAAAGAATTAAAGAAAAAATTTGCGCCCTTCAGCGATGTGCCCATTATTTTTATTTCGGTAACCGAAAAGCAACGCATATTTAAAAGTATAGAAATGGCGCTGGAAGTTTTTGAAAACCGCAAGAGAAGAATTACCACATCGGTATTAAATGAAGTGATGCAGAAAGTTATTGAAGCATACAGGCCGCCGGTGGTAAGAGGCAATCAACTTAAAATAAAGTATGTAACCCAGTTGCCAACCTTTACACCCAGCTTTGCATTTTTCTGTAACTATCCCGATGATGTAAAAACGCCGTATAAAAATTATTTGGAGAATCAGTTGCGTGAAAATTTCAATTTTACGGGGGTACCGGTAAGATTGTTTTTCAGAAAAAAATAAAGAGTTTTGGGTTTTGGGTTTGTGGTCAGTCGTCTGTGGTCTGTCGTCTTTTAGTTATCAAAATCAAAAAATAAAGCAATGAAAAAATTATTTCTACTTTTAACTATGGCTTCGTTTTTAGCTGCATGCAATAACAGCAGCGAAGAAACAACAACCATTTCTAAAGATTCCATTTCGGCAGATTCGCCATTAATGGATGCAGTGAACACTGCCGATAGTGTAAACAAAAAAATACACGACAGCACCGGTAAAATGATTGATACTTTATTAAATAAATAATTTAACCACAAAAATAATTTCCATAACCCCTTCGGCCGGCAGGCCGACAGGGGATTTTTTTTTGCAAACCTATCAGGTTTGCCGCTTGGCTAACGTGGTGAGGGAAACCTTATAGTGTTTGGTTTTGGTTTACGTTTCAGACGCTATAAGGTTTTGCACCGCTGCAAAGGCTGTACTGCAAACCTGATAGGGTTTTCATTAGCCCATACTTCAAACGCTATAAGGTTTTGCCAGGCTACCAGGGCTGGGCTGCAATCTTATAGATTTTAATATTCTACCACAGCGGCATTTTTTAAATAATCAGGTTGTACATGATAAGCGATGAATTTTTCTTTACCGCTAAACCAATCCAATACCTTTTGCCGTTCCAGCTTTGTGGGAGCATCTGTTAAAAAACTGTTGTAAGAAGACCAGGCCCATTCGGTGAGCGAATTGCAATAGCCATGATGCACCGCATTTTTATGAATATAAAAAATGGTGCTGGTATATTGCTCGTCATTAGATACTTCTACCCGCCGCATATAATCCATAAACAATGCACCTTTGCGGTTGTATTTTTTATTGAAAGATTTAGCATAACTATTGAATAAATTTGAAAATTGCTGCATTACAAATGTGGGCTGCCAGCCTTCGTCCTGTTTACCATGAGGTTTTAATATTTTATAATTTTCCTGTAAATGGTTGTAGGACTTTAACTGAATTAAAAAATGAAAATGATTGGGCAAAAGCGAATAAGCAAATGTGTCAGCCACTGGGGATATATATTTGATGTACCGCTTTAAAAAGAAATGGTAGTTCTCATCATTTAAAAACAATTTTTCTTTACCTGTTGCATGGCCTGTAATATGATACATGTTATCTGCCAGCAGGGGAGCATAATAATCCATAGGGCTTATGTTTTAATGCATAAACATAAAAAATATCGCCTGCAAATGCAATGGGTAAATTTATTTTTTAATTGGATAATGGTTTTTAACGGCTTTGCCGGGTTGTAAAAACCTATCAGGTTTGCCGCCCGGCTAACGTGGTGAGGAAAACCTTATAGTGTTTTGGTTTGTGGTTCAATGTTTCAAACGCTATAAGGTTTTGCCAGGCTGCAAAGGCTGGTCTGCAAACCTTATAGGTTTTTTATAGGTGTTTGGATTGGGTTTTATATTTCAAACGCTATAAGGTTTTGCCCGGCTACCAGGGCCGGGCTGTAAACCTTATAGGTTTAAAACTGGCATACCCATAAATGTGGTAAACCTATCGCTGGGAACCTACACCATTAAAGGCTTTATGGCCGCTGACCAATTTAAAATTATACGTTTTGTAAAACAATAATGCAATTTGCTTATTACCCTGGCTACTGCTGGCACAGAATCTGCTATAGCAAATAAACAAAGATTGATTATATTCGTATAAACTTTTTTATGGAAGAAGTAATATTTATAGTAGAGGAAAGCCCCGAAGGTGGTTTTATTGCCAAAGGGCTTGGTGTATCTGTTTATACCGAGGCCGACTCGATGGAAGAATTAAGAGTTGCAGTAAAGGATGCGGTCCTCTGTCATTTTGATGATGATAAAAAAAGAATTATCCGGCTGCATATTGTAAAAGAAGAAGTAATTGCTGCATGAGATTACCACGGGATATCAGCGCCGGGGATTTAATAATATCTTTAAAACATTTTGAATATGCTGTTACCCGGCAAACCGGCAGCCATATCAGGTTGAGTACCCAACAAAACGGCCAGCATCACATTACAATTCCTAACCACAACCCGATTAAGATAGGAACACTTTCTGCCATTCTTGCTGATATTGCCGTTCACTTCAATAAAACAAAAGAAGAAATACAAACAACCCTGTTTGGATAAATATTGCTTTACATTTTTTATACTCATATTAATCAGGTATTGCAAAAACCTATCAGGTTTGCCGCTTGGGCAATGTGGTGAGGAAAACCTTATAGTGTTTGGTTTTGGTTTACGTTTCAAACGCTATAAGGTTTTGCACCGCTGCAAAGGCTGTACTGCAAACCTTATAGGTTTAAAATCTAGGCCCTAAACAATGCAGGTTGTTTGGGGCTTTTTTTATTTTGTAAAAACGTATGGGATATTGAAATATTTCTGCCATGTTATGGTTATATTAATTTATGGGGCTATTTTGTATCGTTAATTTCAATCATCCTTCGTAACTACCGTATCCATCCTTATAGAAAGCTGCTTGCCGCTACAGATAAACCGGAAATCTTAAACATTTTATTTACCAGGCTGG
>JAYUZB010000213.1:0-10162 GCA_043752185.1 Chitinophagaceae bacterium | reverse complement strand
TAATAAGCCTTTATGGAAATCACAAAAAACCAACGCCCGAAGATTTGAAAGATGTGGATGTGCTGATTTTTGATATACAGGATGTGGGTGTTCGGTTTTATACTTTTATATCATCGCTGCAATATTATTTAGAAGCCGCATTGGAAAATCATAAACCCCTGCTGATACTTGACCGTCCCAATCCCAATGGGTTTTATGTAGACGGGCCGGTACTGGATATGAATTTTAAAAGCTTTGTTGGCATGCAACCCATACCCATTGTTTATGGAATGACGATAGGTGAATATGCATTGATGCTTACCGGCGAAAACTGGTTATCTAAAGAAGCCAATGCCATTAATGCTTATAACGTTACCACCAAGCCAACATCAGATACTCCTTTTCATGTGCAGGTTATTAAATGCAAAAATTACGATCATAATACCAGGTACGAATTACCGGTAATGCCTTCGCCCAACTTAAAAGAAATGCAGAGCATCTACCTCTATCCGTCTACCTGTTTTTTTGAAGGCACAGTTTTAAGTGAAGGAAGAGGCACAGATAAACCATTTCAAATTTTTGGACATCCGTCTTTACCAAATAATTTATATGCCTTTACACCTAAACCCAATGCGGGGGCAAAAAACAGCAAATGTTTTTTTCAAAAATGCTATGGCTGGAATTTGAGTGGCAGCAGCGAAGAAATTTTAGAAAAACTGGATAAAAAAATTCAGTTACAGTATTTACTTGAAGCTTATAAATTATTCCCCGGCAAGGATACTTTCTTTTTAAAAAATAATTTTATTAATAAGCTGGCTGGTAATGATGAATTAATGCAACAGGTTAAGGATGGCAAAACGGAGTTGGAAATAAGGAAAAGCTGGGAGCCGGGATTGATAGCATTTAAAGCGATAAGGAAAAAATATTTATTGTACCAGGATTTTGAATAATACTTAATGACAACCAGCACAATTAAAGATTTTTCAGAAATAAAGATTGTATTCATGGGCACTCCGGAGTTTGCTGTTGCATCACTTGATGCACTGGTGAAAGCAGGATGTAATATAGTAGCTGTTATTACAGCTCTCGATAAGCCCGGAGGCCGGGGCATGCAATTGCAGCAAAGTGCAGTTAAAGAATATGCAGTTAAAAATGGCCTGGCCATTTTACAACCCGAAAAATTAAAGAACCCCGAATTTTTAGAAGAATTAAGATCGCTGAACGCCGATCTGCAAATTGTAGTTGCATTTAGAATGCTGCCGGAAGTGGTTTGGAATATGCCACCCATGGGCTCGGTAAACCTGCATGGAAGCCTGCTGCCACAATACCGCGGTGCTGCACCCATTAACTGGGCGGTTATCAATGGCGAAAAAGAAACCGGTGTTACTACTTTTAAACTGAAGCATGAAATTGATACCGGCGATATTTTATTGCAGGAAAGTTTTGCAATAAATGAAACCGATAATGCCGGCGATGTACATGATAAGATGAAAGAGATTGGTGCTGCACTATTAGTGAAGACCACAAAAGGATTGGCAGACGGCAGTTTAAAAGAAACACCGCAATCATCACTGGTGATTAGTGATTTTTCAGACGTTAGTGAGAAAACCGATGATGCAAACTCCCGACTCCCGACTCCCGACTCCCGACTCCTACAGCACGCTCCAAAAATATTCACCGAAACCTGTACCATTAACTGGAATAAACCCGTTGATGAAGTATACAACCTCATCCGTGGGCTTGCACCTTACCCGGCAGCTTTTACATTTCTGCAAGAGAAAAAACTAAAGATTTATAAAGCTGAAAAAATAAATGACCAGCCAGTTGAGAAAGCGGGCAGTTTTAAAACAGACGAAAAATCTTACCTGTATTTTGCCTGCACCAATGGCTACATTTCTATACTGGAACTGCAACTGGAAGGAAAAAAGAAAATGGATACGGCTGCTTTTTTACGAGGTTACCACTTTTAAATATATGCCGTTTTTTACTTTGCATATTTTATCGAATAGCTGAAATTTCCCTCTGCAACAGCGCCAAGTGCATCAGCAGCAGCATTGCTTATAATTAAGGATAAACCTTCGTTCTTTTTAATGTCGGGTATGCCATCCAGCACTTTTGCAAAAACAAAATTTCTGTTGGCAGAATTGGTAATTTTAACAATGGTTCCCGGAGATGCACTGTTGTGCAGGCAATAATATTTTTTATCGACCCAGCCACTTGTACTTTTAAAAACCCCGGCATCACCGGTTGCTTCAATTACATCAGCATTTTTAACCTGTGTTTCATACAAATTTTTAAAACTGGTTTCCGAAGCATTCTTTTCTGAAACTATTTTTTTAGATCTGGCATCAGCAACTTTTTTTTCAGTCTTTGTATATATTTTTTCAGTTGTACTAACAGTTTTGGTTTCCGCTTCTTTTGTAGTTTTTTCTTTGTCGGTTTCTTTTACCTTACCTTTTTCCGTTGCGTTTTTAACCGCAGGTTCATTCGCCACTTCCGGCATTGCTGCTTTAATTTCTTCCTTTGCAACAATTACTGTTGATCCTATTGCGGTACCTATGCCATTTTTTGCAAGGCTTGAGAATTCAGTTTTTACTTTAAGGTAACCCACTACCAATTGCACTCCATTTTTAACTGCCTCGCCTTTAATTTTATTCCACTGCTTTAGTGTTTCCAAAGGCAGGTCGTTATGATTTTTAGCAACACGGTACAAACCTTCCTTATCTTTTATTTTATAATAAAGCGGCACAAATGTTTCGTCGGTTGCTGCATTACCACTTTGGAAAAAATTCGAACTGTTTAAAGGAATTTTAATGGCCTGGCCCAGGCTTAAACCTTTTTCCAGTTGCAGTTTATTGAATGGCGCTATTTCTTTTGGACTAACATTATAAATCCTTCCAATGCTGTAATAATTTTCTTTGGGTGCAGCCTTGTGTGTGAGGTACAAAGCCGGTGATACGCCTTCAACCAGCAGCTTATTTTGCGCTGCTGCAAAAAAAGGCGTTATTAACAAAAAGAAGAATAATTTTTTCATATTGGATAATTTTCAATACAAAGAAACGGAATTTTGCCGGTTAAGGCAGCTATTCATTTATTAAGAATGCGCCATTCCTTTGGATAATAGTTGTTGGTTCGGTTAGCCATTATTTTTATCCAGCCTATTGGTAAGCCTTGGCATGTAAGCAGCACCCAGCCTTTAATTGCAGATTCAATATTCAAATCTACTTTACGCAGATATTGTAAAGCTGTTTCGGTATCTACATCCAGTTTCGGAAAGGCAGGGTTAATAATATTACTCACTGCTAGGTCATGAGCAGGTATCAGTTCGTTACGAATGATTGTACCCAAACGTACACCTGCTTTTTTTATGTATAAAGATGATTGAATGATGGCCAGTTCATTTTCAAGATGCACCGGCATAGCAATCACTTCTTCATTTTGTTTTATGTAGAAATAATTTTCTGCATTTACCAGGTATGGTTTTACTATTTCAATTTCCTTTGCTGTAAACGCCTGCTTAGTTTTGCCTTTTGCCTTTTGACTTTTGACTTCAGTAATTGTCATCGTACTCAAAGGCTTCCTAAACGCTGCAATAAAAAAACCTTCGCCTTTAACTTTATCAGGATAAAATCGATAACCAAATGAACCAGAATTTTCCGAAACCGTTTCAACAATTCCCCAGCTTTCTTCAACTGCCAATTGCAAACTGACAACTGCGAACTGCGCAACCAGCCAATCGCCAATTGCTTCATCTTCTTCTTTAGAATAAGAACAGGTTGAGTAAATTAAAACACCCCCGCTCTTTAGTGAAGGCATAATATCCGCCAGAATCCTTTGCTGGCGCTGGGCGCAGAGTACCACATTGTTTTGGCTCCATTCATTAATGGCATTGGGGTCTTTACGAAACAACCCACTGCCGCTGCAGGGTGCATCTACCACAATCACATCAAAATAGTTTTGTAAACGCTGAAAATCTTTTGGATCATTGTTGGTAACAATCACATTTGCCGCTCCCCACTTGGTAATATTTTCTGCCAGGATATTTACCCTTGTTTTAATTACTTCATTGCTCACCAATAAACTATCAGCCGAAATAATGGATTGTATCAAAGTAGATTTTCCACCAGGTGCGGCACAGAGGTCTAAAACTTTTAAAGGTTTTGTAAGATCAACAGTTTGTTTTAAGGCTTCTTCTAAAAACATACTACTTGCTTCCTGCACATAATAGGCACCTGCATGAAAGATGGGATCTAAAGTAAAAGATGGACGTTCTGTTAAGTAATAACCGTTGGAAGACCAGGGAACTGCCTCTTCAATTTTTAATTTTGCATTTTTAATTTTTAATTTCCCAAGGTTCAACCTTATCGAAGTTATCTGCCCGCCCATTTGATGCACCGCTTTAAAAGCTTCTTCATTAAAGCCTTTTACATGTTGCAGAGATTGTAATAAAGGTTCTGGTAAGGTCAATTATAAATTTTAGAAGATAAAGTTAGGCAGAACCTGTTGTCATTTCGACCTAGGAGAAATCTATTTTGCTAAATATTATTTCGTTATAGATGTCTCCTGTCGTCGACATGACAAGAGAAAGCCATTTTATATTTAGTAAAGATTGTACTAATACTGTTGCAAGATTACTCAAGTAATTGTTTTTAAAACTGATTGAAGTTAGCTGATAATTTTTATTTTCGCTTACACTTATTCAATCAACACACCATGTCATTATTATTAAACCGTTCTTCTTTTGGAAACCCTGCCAATGCAGGTAATGTATTAAGTAGTGATGAAGCCTACCAGTTATTTACTGATTGGGTAAAAAACGAAAGGCTGCAACTGCACATGAAGCAGGTGGCGCATTTAATGAAATGCTGGGCTGCAGAAAAAGAAGCATTGAATGAAGCAGACCAATGGCGTTGGGAAATGGCCGGCCTATTACATGATGCCGACTGGGACCAGTGGCCCGAATTGCATTGCAAAAAAATAATTGAAGAACTGGAAGCCCGCAATATTGACCCCGAAATTATCAGGGCCATTGCCAGCCATGGGCCTAATCATTTTGGCGTGATACCTGAAACCAGGATGGATAAAATGCTGTATGCTTTTGATGAACTGAGTGGCCTTACACATGCATATAGTTTAATGAGGCCCGAAGGTTATACCGGCATGGAATTGAAAGGAATTAAAAAACGTTTTAAAGAAAAAGCTTTTGCTGCAGCTGTGAACAGGGATGAGATTTTGGAAGCGATGCAGATGGCGGGTGTGAAACTGGAGGATATTATGGGGTTTATAATTGAGAGGCAGGGAGTGGTAAAATAAAAAGGTTCGTGGGTGAGACGAACCTTTTTTGAAGAAATTGTTGGGAGATTATTTTACAAACACTGAAGTAGCTTCTGCATCATTAGTGCCATTTGTTAATGAAGTGGCTACACCGTTTTTAAAAATCTTTGCAACGTTTATTGTTCCGTTAGATTCAGTTACTGCAACATATACGTCTGTACCAAAAACATACACTTGATTAGCATAGGCACCATTTGTGCCGTTTGTTAAAGAAGTAGCCACCCCATTCTTCCAAACTAGTGCAACAGTATAAGTTCCGTTATCTTCGTAACCTGCTACATAAACATCAGTACCCGAAACAAAAACTGAGTAAGCTTCTGCAGCTGTAGTACCAGCACCCAAAGCTGTAGCCACGCCGTTTTTCCAAAGTTTTGCAACCCAATTTGTTCCATTAATTTCAGAGCCAGCCACATAAACATCTGTACCAGAAACATAAACCGAATTGCCTTCTGCATGATTAGTACCATCAGTTAAAACAGTAGGCACACCGTTTTTCCACAATTTAGCTACTGATTTTGTTCCGTTACTTTCAATGCCGCATACATAAACATCTGTACCAGCAACAAAAACCGAAAAAGCATCAGCATAATTAACACCATTTGTAAGAGATGTTGCTACTCCATTTTTCCAGATTTTTGCAACATTTACTGTGCCGTTGTACTCATATCCTGCAACATAAACATCAGGGCCAGAAATAAAAACTGAGTATGCACCGGCATCATTAGCTCCATTTGTTAAAGAAGTTGGCACTCCGTTTTTCCAGACCTTTGCTACGTAGTTTGTAGTTCCATTATCTTCCGCTCCTGCTATATATACATCAGTACCGGACACAAAAATACCCAAGCCATAAGCATCATTAGCTCCATTTGTTAGAGCAGTGGCAACGCCATTTTTCCAAACTTTTGCAACACCTTTTGTCCCATTATTTTCATACCCCGCCACATAAACATCCGGCGTTGCAGATGTTGTTGTAAAACTTAAATCGGTTCCGTAAGCCGTACCTACACTATTGGTTGCATAAGCCCGTACATGATAAGTTGTTGATGCTGTTAAGCCTGTTATAGCACTTGTAAAAGTTCCAATACCTGTACCGTTTGTAGTTTTAGTTGATAAAGCAATGGTTGGGTTGGGTGTTGTGCTCCAGCAAACACCACGGGCTGTTACGGCTGCGCCACCATCGGTAGTTATTGTGCCGCCGCTGTTAGCTGTGGTATTTGTTATAGATGATATGGCTGTCGTTGTAATTGTTGGTATGGTTGCCGTAGATGCTGTGGTAAAAACTGAATCGCCGCCATAAGATGTGCCCACACTGTTAGTTGCATAGGCACGTACATGGTAAATAGTTGCTGCAGTTAAACCGGTAATGGCACTTGTAAATATGCCCATTCCGCTTCCATTAGTTGTTTTGGTTGGTAAAGCAATTGTTGGGTTTGCTGCTGTGCTCCAGCAAATGCCACGGGCTGTTACGGCTGCGCCACCATCGGCAGTTACATTACCGCCACTTGCAGCAGTTGCCATTGTTATAGCCGTTATTGCTGTTGTTGTTACGGTGGGTAAAGCCGTTGTAGATGTTGTTGTTGTAAAACTTATTTCATTACCATAACTGGTGCCTACAATGTTGGTAGCATAAGCCCTTACATAATAAGTTGTATTTGCTGTAAGGCCTGTTATAGGGCTTGCAAATACGCCGGCACCGCTGCCGTTAGTGGTGTGGTTTCCATTTATATCCGGATTGGTTGCAGTACCCCAGCAAACACCACGGGCAGTTATTGATGGCCCTGCGCCGGTTGTTGCATTGCCACCCGATAATGCTGTGTTGGCAGTTATAGAACTTGCTGCAACAGTGGTAACCGTTGGTAAAAGCGGTACAGGGTCGGGGGCATTTTGTTGGCAATTAAAAGAAATGAAAGCTAAAAGCAGTATGGCGAGAATGTGTTTCATCTATTACGGTTTGATAACAAATGTAGGAAATTAATGTATGAAATAAGGGTTGTTCAAAACGTAATCAATAAGTTAGTTTTTGAGTAACAAAGTGGTTAAATATTTGCCGCTGGCAGGTTTTTATGTATTAAACCTCTTTTGTGTTCATTGTTCTTTTTTGCTTCTCCAAAAAAGAACCAAAAAAAGAGCCCGACAAAGGATTACATCGCCTTTGTCGGTTGGTACCCTGATTTAGCTTTTGTACTACTGTGACTTCGGCATTGGTAATTCTACTCTTAGGAAAATGCAGCTTGCTGTTTTTACTAAAAGCTTTTTTGTTTTAAGCCTGAAAGGCTGGTATTATTATAGAAAGTTTACGAATTGGAAATCAAAATCCCGGAGGGATGATATAAAAATAATTTCACCTCTTCGGGGTTTTGTGAATAGAAAATGTTTTAAGCTATAATAATTGTGTCCCTTCGGGATTGGTTGAAAATGGATAGCGAATCGTGAGGAACCTTATAGTTCAAATGTAATTTGTTATTCTACGCTTAGATAAAAGCTCCCCAATGGTATGGGGTACAAGTGAGTGACACAACGATGATGAGTTAAGAACAAAAAGCTTGTCCCAAAAAACTCTCTTTCTTTCACTTCGCTTCAATCTTCGGGATTTCCCTCCCCTCCGGGGAGGATAGGAGGGGCCGGGCTTATATTGCTTTCACTTCTGCACAAATATCCTGCAATACTTTCTTAGCATCGCCAAACAACATGCTTGTTTTGGGTTGAAAGAAGAGATCGTTTTCGATGCCGGCATAACCGGGTTTCATACTGCGTTTGTTTACAATAACGGTTTTGGCAAATTCAACTTCCAGTATGGGCATACCGTATATGGGTGAAGCTGCATCGTTTTTTGCAGCGGGGTTTACCACATCGTTGGCACCAAGAATTAAAACCACATCGCAGGTTTTAAATTCGTCGTTGGCCTGTTCCATCTCCAGCAATTTTTCGTAAGGCACATCGGCTTCGGCAAGCAGTACATTCATGTGTCCGGGCATACGGCCGGCCACGGGGTGTATGGCGTATTTAACTTCCACACCTTTTTCTTCCAGTATTTTTTCCAGCTCATGACAAACATGCTGTGCCTGCGCTACCGCCAAACCATAGCCGGGCACTATCATTACTTTGTTGGCATAACTCATAACCATGGCCGCATCGGCCAGGCTTATTTCTTTGTAGTGGCCCTGGTCGCCGCCACCAGTTGCAGCAGCAGTTTTATTGCCGCCAAAAGAACCAATCAATACATTTTGCAAAGAGCGGTTCATGGCCTTACACATGAGTATGGTAAGCAAAGTACCGGCTGCACCAACCAGTATACCGCCGGTGAGCATTACTTTGTTATCGTATAAAAATCCGCCGCAGGCTGCAGCCACACCGGTGAATGAGTTGAGGAGAGAAATTACAACGGGCATATCGGCGCCACCAATTGGCATTACAAAGAACACACCATATACCAATGCCAAACCTAAAATTACATACACTAACAAATGTTGTGTGGGGTCGTAAACTAAGTAAGCACCAACAGCCAATGTGATAGCAAGCACCAACAGGTTTAAAATATTCTGGCCGGTAAAACTGAAGTCTTTTACTTTACCATTTAATTTGCCCCATGCAATCATGCTGCCGGCAAACGAAACGGAACCGATGATTAATCCTAATACAATAATTAAAACTGTTGGTTGTATTGAACCCGCAGTTACAACACCTGCTGCAATTTCTTTGGAGAGATGATTAAATTCTACAACGGAAATTAATGCAGCACAAGCGCCACCCATACCATTGAAGAGACTTACCATTTCGGGCATGGCCGTCATCTTTACTTTTTTTGCTGCCAGTGTACCCACTACGCCACCAACCAATAACCCACCAAATATCCAGGGATAATTACCGAGGTGTTCGCCGGTTTCGGATGTATATAAAAAGATGGTGCCTAAAATGGCAATCCCCATACCAAATGCAGCAAGCAAATTTCCTTTGCGTGCGCTGGCAGGATTGCTCAGCATTTTAAGGCCGAGGATAAAAGTTACGGAAGCAACGAGATAGCAGAGTGTGAGTATGTTTGAGCCCATATTGAAAAGCCCCCTCAATCTCCCCCCAAGGGGGAGGAAATGGAGAAGATTGTGTAGAAGATTAAAAAATATTTTTAAAAATTAAATACAATGTTCACTATTTTATTTTTACTGATTTCAATAAAACATCGTCTTCGCTTCCATCTACAACCTTTCCTCCCCCTTGGGGGGAGATAGAGGGGGCTTTTTCTTTTTAAACATTTCCAACATTCTATCCGTTACCACAAAACCACCAACCACATTTAATGTGCCCACTACAACGGCTAAAAACCCAAGTATTAAAGCCAGGTAATTATCAGCCTCGGCCTTGCCCATGATGATGATGGCACCAATTACAACCACACCATGTATGGCGTTGGCGCCACTCATAAGCGGTGTGTGCAATACGCTGGGCACTCGGCCTATCACTTCAATACCAACAAATATCATCAGGATGACGATGTAGATGATCTGTTGATTGGCTGATATAAAGTTTAACATATTTGGCCCCTCCTAACCTCCCCCAAGGGGAGGGATTTTGGTGAATAATAATTTTAATATCTTTTACATTTTTAAAAGTCCGTCCCTTGCATTTATGAAAGCAATTCAAATTTTTGAAGTCCAAAAGTCCCCCTTGGGGGGATTTAGGGGGCCACTCTTTCGTTCGTTATTTCTCCTCCATGCACTACACAGGTTCCTTTCACCAAATCATCTTCAAAATTTAAATTGAATTTGCCTTCCTTATTAATCATTAGCTGTAAAAAGTTCAAAATATTTTTGCCGTACAATTTGCTTGCATCGCTGGGCATGGTTGATGCCAATGC
>JAYUZB010000212.1:0-4103 GCA_043752185.1 Chitinophagaceae bacterium | reverse complement strand
TGTTTACACATTTGCCTGCATTGGCATTTTTGCCATTGCCATGCAATGTTGCTGGAAAAAAGTTTCGGCAAGCCAGTTCACTTTGTATATGACCATTGGTAACCTTGGACGTATTGCATTAGCAGCATTAATTGGCCCAATAACTTCAAATTTCAATTGGCAGGTTGCCCTGATGGCCTTTGCTTTAATGATTGCGCTTGCCTGGTTGCTGCTGCAATTTTTAAACATCAATAAGCAGGTAGAACGGGTGGTTAATTTAGAGAACAGTGATGCAGCAAATCAAATGGCAATTGTAAATTAAATAACTCATTTAATAAATTATAAAAATAAATGAACAACAATTTAACAGCAACTCCTCAAAAATTTTATGGTCTTGATAATTTAAGAGCTTTCGCCATCATTATGGTTATTCTTTTTCATTATCCCAGGTGGTTTGAGCATCCTGCCTGGTTTCCGGATGTGCTAAAATTTGGATGGACGGGTGTTGATTTATTTTTTGTACTGAGCGGGTTTTTAATTGCTTCGCAACTGTTTGCACAAATTAAAAAGGAAGGCTCCTTTTCAATGAAGGATTTTTACATTAAACGTTTCTTTAGAATTATTCCTGTCTATTATTTTGTGCTGGCACTCTACTTTATATTTCCTGTTTTAAGCGGTGATCAATTATTACCACCACTTTGGAAATTTTTGACCTTTACCCATAATTTAGGTTTCACACAATTTGAAACCCATCGTTCTTTTGGTGTAGTGTGGTCGCTTTGTGTAGAAGAACATTTTTATTTGGTATTGCCAGTAACCTTGTTACTGCTCTTAAAAAAAGGCTGGTTAAAAAAAGCTGGTGTATTGCTGCTGCTTTTATTTGTGGCCGGGTTTCTTTTTCGCTTGTATGGCTGGTACAATATTTATATCCCAGAAAGCAATGGAATTGAAAACAGGTCACTTTGGATACAAACAATATACTATCCTACTTATTGCCGCTTAGATGGTTTACTGGCTGGTGTTGCTATTGCTGCATCATATAATTATTTGCCCACTCTTTTTTCACGGTTATCCAAATATGCAAATGGCTTCATTGCTTTTGGCTTACTTATTTTAACCATCTCTTATTTTTTATTTAATAACAGTATTGGTTTTGGCAGAAGCATTTTTAGCTTTCCAATGGTTTCCATAGGTTTTGGTTGTATGGTGCTGGGTGCTATTATGCCAACCAGTATTTTATACAAATGGAAATCGTCAGTATTAACAAAAATTGCAGAACTTTCTTATGCGCTTTACTTAATTCACATGGGCGTTATTTTATTAACCCAAAATATATTCGCTGAATTGGGTATTGCAAAAGACAGCAATTTGACGTTTGTGCTTTCCATGATATTTTGTTTTGCCGTTGCCTTACTACTGCATTACACAATTGAAAAACCATTTATGAAAATGCGGAATAGATTTTTAAAAAAAGACAGAACACAAATTCATTTTAATACTGATAAAAATTATCAACCACAGAATAGAATTGCCTGATCTGTTCAGCAGCGTGGTACGTGGAGACATGAAACAAGGCTAAGTCCATTAATAAATAGAAAAATAATAACAACAATGAAAAAGATTTCATTATTTACTACACGCCTTTTAATTGTACTATCGCTAATCTTCATAATTCCTTTTGCTGGTAATTCGCAAACTGTAAAACAAAAATCATTGGAGAAAGACACTTTGAATATTGGCTTTGTACTATACACAAAGAGTAATACTCCAGGAACATTATTCGCCAGATGGAATTATGCTAATATTTGGAGTGGCCCTGGTATAGCAACCGGCGGGCCAAAGGAAAGTGGCTTTGCTGGAAAATATCATGTACGATACTTTTATGAAAATGGAGATTTCTCTGACGAGTATGACTTAACGATTGAAAAAACGGGGAATTTTTACAGTGTTTCATGGATTGTAAAAGGAATAGTACTTGCCAAAGGTGTTGGGATGGAAGTTGAGAATAGTTTGGCTGTAGGTTGGCGCAGGGTTAAAGACTAAATATAAAGCGATAGATTTTTGAAAAAAACGTAGTAGTATAAAAATATGACAACAATTACAAAACCCAGAATAGAATCGCTTGACCTGTTAAAAGGTTTAGTCATAGTAATAATGGCCATTGATCATGTGAGAGATTATTTTCATTATTCGTCTTATTTTTTCGACCCAACCGACCCGACATTAACTACCATACCCATTTTTTTTACAAGGTTTATTACTAATTTTTGTGCTCCTGCATTTAGTTTCCTTGCAGGCCTTTCAGCTTTTATGGTTGGCAAAAGAAAAACGCCAGCAGAGTTATCTAGTTTCTTGCTCAAACGTGGGCTTTGGTTGGTTTTTGTAGAACTGGTTATTATGAATTTCGGCTGGTGTTTTGATATTACTTTTAAAACAGTGGGCTTTCAGGTAATTTGGATATTGGGCATCAGTATGATTTTTTTAGCAGCACTGATACATCTTCCTAAAAAGGTTATTCTCGTTTTTAGTTGCCTGTTAATATTCGGGCATAATCTTCTTGACAATATTCACTTTGATAATATTTTGTGGGCATTTTTACATGAACGCAAAGCATTTTTAACTACACCAGATCATGTATTCAGGGTTGGTTACGCTATAATACCATGGGTTGCTGTTATGTCTTTGGGCTATTACTTTGGTTCATTTTACGATAAAAATTATGATCCATTAAAACGGAAAAAATTATTCAACATCATTGGCATTGCTGCAATTATATTTTTTGTAATACTGAGAGGCATAAATATTTACGGCAACTTATTGCCCTGGAAAAATTATGGCAATCTCACACAAACCATATTTTCATTTTTAAACCTTAGTAAATATCCTCCTTCACTTTCCTTTTTATTGGTAACATTGGGTGGTGCTTTGCTGTTTTTGGCAAATGCCGAAAAATTAAAAGGCAAAGTCGTTAACTTCTTTTGTGTATTTGGAAGAGTACCTTTTTTCTTTTACATCATTCATATTTATCTTATTCATTTGCTAGCCTTACTGGCTGCCGAACTTACCGGCTTTGGCTGGCAAAAAATGATTTTACCTGCATTGCCATTTAGAGTAGAAGCATTAAAAGGTTTTGGTTTTAACCTGATTGGAGTTTACCTGATTTGGATTGCAGTTATTGTTTTGCTTTATCCATTATGTAAAAAATTCGATAGTTATAAACAAGCCCACAAAGAAAAATGGTGGTTAAGTTATTTATAAAATTTAAAAACAATTAAAACAACATGAAAAAAAATTATTCATTTATCACAGCAATCTGCTTTAGTTTTTTTCTCTTTACTGCATGTAATACTGCAGTAAAGCCCAACGAGACTTCAGGAAAAGAAAACAAACCAGCGTTAACCGAATCACCCGAATATTTTAACCTGCGCCCAAAACTCGAAAAAGAATATGGCTACACCCATGCCGTAAGAATTGGCGATGATCTTAAAATTTCCGGTGCAGTAAGTATGAACGATTCCGGAATGATAGTAGCCCCCGGTAATATGGAGCAGCAAATGAAAAATTGCTACAGCGATCTGCAAAAAATATTACAGCATTATGGTTACTCTGTCGATGATGTTGTAGCAGAAAATATTTATACCACCAACATGTCAGAGTTTATCAAAGTATCAGGCTTTCGCAATTCAATCTACAAAAAACAATTCCCAACCGGTACCTGGCTGGAAGTAAAAGGCCTGGCAGTAGAAGGGCAGTTGATTGAGATTGATATGGAAGCGCATAAGACAAAATAAAAAATAACAACTGGTTACCAGTTTAATCACTCGACAATGACAACACTTAAAAAAAGTAGAATACAATCCATCGACTTGCTTCGTGGTATCATCATGATCATCATGGCGCTGGATCACTGCCGTGATTATTTTCACAGTGCAGCACTGGTAGATGATCCGCTGAATCTCGCTACCACCAGCCCATTCCTGTACTTCACCAGGTGGATTACGCATTTTTGTGCACCCATTTTTTTGTTCCTGTCCGGCACTTCTGCCTGGTTGCAGAGCGGCAGAAAAACAAAAAAAGAACTCAGCCAGTTCTTAATTACCCGTGGGCTTTGGTTAATATTAGTT
>JAYUZB010000211.1:0-4121 GCA_043752185.1 Chitinophagaceae bacterium | reverse complement strand
GACCTGAAGGCACAGGTAAAAAATGTAGAAGCTAGCTTTACTGCTGTTACTGCAAGATATGTTCGGGTGAAAGCTTTGCAGTATGGTAAAATGCCTGCCTGGCACGAAGGCGCAGGTGGCGATACACATATTTTTGTAGATGAGATTGTAGTGAAGTAGTTCTTCTATTTTATACTTTTTGTTTATTGCAGATCAATCAACACTTTTGCATTTTTCTGTTCGGAAGAAGAAATAAATATCTCGTATCTTTTTTTACCTGCGGTGATGACCATCAAAGAAGTGTTTGGTGGTATCCTTCCAAGGTTATCGGCCACCATTACCAACTCGTGATGCGGACTAGCCTTATCTACTTTTATTTTTACGGTAACCGGCTTAGTGGAAATTCCTGCACGACTTACAACCAGTTCGTTATTGTGATAAATGCTTACCGTGTCGCCATCAATTTCACCATTATCATACAACTCAATAGTTAATTCTGTTTCTTCGGTGGTAATCTGTTTTATGACTGGGTTGGACCTTGTTTCAATAACCTTGGGTACAGGTGTTACAAAAGTTTGCACAATTGGTTTGGTTATTTCTGTTTGTGTTACCGGTATTGGTAGCGAGCATTGTATTATTTCAATATCATCCAAAGCAAAATCATTTCCACAACCACCGGGTGTAAGATCTTTCATTTGCAGTGATATTACATCTGTGTTTGCAACCATTACAAATTCGCCTGTATAATTTTTCCAGGAGGCAACATTGGCCTGTTTAATTGCTTCGGTTTTAAAACTGCTGATCATTTTATCGTTTGCAAGTACCGTAATTTCAATTACGGGTGGTGTAGGTGTGCAGCCACTTGTATATTTACAGATGTTGGTAAACCAGCCCGAAACACGGTAGTGTGCGCCTGGCTTAAGTCCGGTAATGGTCATCACAAAAAAATCGCCGGGCTTTTCAGATGCATTTACAATCATCATTTTTCCGTTTATATCGCCGGGTGTATGGTCCTCAGGTAAATTGTGCCACTTACCATCAAAGCAATTGGCAGTGGTTGTTGCAAAACTGTAAAAACCATCTTTGGGGCAGGAGCCATTTGTATTTTTATAATTTTCTACATTGTACATCATGGGTGCCCCGTCTTTTGCAATGGTTCCAAAGTTTAGGGTAAACACAGGATCTTTATAAATGCAATTGTTATTTTGTGCCAACAAGTTGTTACTTGTCAGTAATAGAGAAAATATAATAACAGCAAAACAGGTATTGATCAATTTCATAATTTTTATGATGAAGTATTAAAGATAGGGAAGCAGGTGATAAATAAAAACTAAAGAGAACTAAGAGCTGGATTAATTATAATCGTAACCGCATATGTAAAATTGATATGCCGATAGCAATAATCAGAAAAACTCTTTATATATTTAAAGACCAAAACTGAACTTATGACTGATACATTGCAGCCGGAAAATGAACCCTGGCATTTGCTAAAAAAAATACTGTTTCGTTTCTTTTTTATTTATTTTATACTATACACCAGCCCATGGAGCTGGATACCGGGCGTGGATTACCTGTTTGGTTTTTACGATCGTTTTTTTGACTGGCTTGTTATAAAAGCCAACGCAAACTTCTTCCAGGTATTTGGTATTAAAAATGTAAAACAGGTATTTAACGGAAGTGGCGATACTTCTTATGCCTGGGCATCCAATTACTTAATGCTGGTACTTGGTGTGGGTGGAGCAGTCATCTGGTCAGTATTGGATAGAAAACGAAAAAGCTACCAGCAGTTAAATTATGTACTATGCCTTTTTGTAAGGTACACGCTGGCCATTACTGCTTTTGGTTATGGTGTAAATAAAATATTTGCGTTGCAAATGCCATTTCCCATGATGAGCCAGCTGGCAACGCCGCTAGGCGACCTGTTACCCATGCGTTTCTCCTGGTTGTTCATCGGTTATTCAACACCTTACGAAGTGTTTTCCGGTGCTATGGAAGTGCTGGTAGCAATTTTATTATTATTCAGGCGAACCGCCACCTTGGGTGTACTTATCGGTACGGCTGTTTTTCTGAATGTGATGATGCTTAATCTTTGTTACGATATACCGGTTAAGTTATACTCTATGAACCTTGTGCTGATGTGCCTGTACCTGGTGGCGAATGAGTTTGACCGCATTGCCTGTTTTTTTGTACTGAATAAAACAGCAGCAACCTGTTCGGTATATCATTATCCGCTTGTAAAAAAATGGATGCGTATAACAAGAATCATTTTAAAACTGGCCGTAGTTTGCCTGATGGGTAAAGGCTTTTACGATAACATGCAATATTTTAAAGAGAGTAAATCAACCGCACAGCACAAAGATTTTAAAAAAGGCATGTATGATGTTACAACTTATGTAATTAATAAAGATACCATACCGCTTTTAATGTCTGACACCTTACGTTGGCGTGATGTTATTTTTGAGAACAACCAAATGGGTAGCATCAATACCAGGGATACTATGTTTAGAGTTAGGTATGGCCGGGGCTATTTTGCATTTGATGTGGATAGCATACAGCCGGTCATCAATTTTAAAAAGTCAATGCAGGATGGTTTGCCCCGGCTTTCACTGCGCTACCAGGTGATAGACAGCAATACTATACAGCTTTGGGGAAGACAAAAAAACGATTCATTATTTATAGAACTTAAAAAATCTAACCGGCATTTTCAACTGGCCGAAAAACAATTTCATTGGCTTAGTGAAGCTAACAGGTAAGAATTAATTACAGTATTCCATACTGGCGCTGCTGTTTCAGTTCTTCAAAAGCTATAAAATGTTTGTAGTACTGTCAGTAATATCTGAAAGTTGTTAATTAAGAAGTGTTGGAATTATTTCTGTATCTGTAATTGTGTTCAATTTAGGCTAATGTGGTGATAGGTTATATACTGACTTTATTGGGTACAGAAAATCTTTATTAGTAATAAAACCGTACATGATAAAAAAAACATCAAACAAAATTATTCATATACCAGCTTTGCACTCGTTGCTTTGGTATTGCTGTTTTTAACAGCCGGCTGTGCATTTAAGGCTGTACACAGAAACAAGCATATTGTTTATAACGGCAAGAACACCGGTAGTGTAGCCCAGGAGCTGAATGTGTTTGCTCCTTCCCAAAAAAATAAATTGAAACCCGTTTTTATTTTTGTGCATGGCGGAAACTGGAACTCGGGAAATAAAAAATTGTACAGTTATTTTGGCAGCCGTATGGCCCGTAAAGATATCGTTACTGTAATACCCGATTACCCCAAAAGCCCAAAGGCGGGTTATAACGAAATGGCTAAAGACATAGCAGCCGCCATAAAATGGGTAAAGGAAAATATAAGTGCTTATGGCGGCGACAGCAACCGCATATTTATTTCGGGCCACTCGGCTGGCGGGCATTTGGCTGCATTGGTAAGTATTAAAGAAGATTATTTTAAAAGTGAAGGAATTGCAAACCCCATAAAGGGAATTATTTTAATTGATGCAGCAGGCCTGGATATGTATGGTTATCTTAAAGAAGAAAATTTACCCGAAGGCGGTACTTACCTGAATACTTTCAGTAACGATCCTGCTACCTGGAAAGCTGCCTCGCCCATTTATTTTTTACACAACGGTATGCCGCCCATGCTTATTTACCAGGGTGGTAAAACTTATCCATCAATCAGCAGCGGGAATCAAAAATTTACCGACTCTCTTAAAAAGTACGATGCAAAATTCAGCTACCATATACAAGCTGGTAAAAAGCATGTACCCATGATAACGCAGTTTTTTAATCCGTATAATAAAAGGTATAAGGAGATACTTGCTTTTATGCAGGAGCATTGAGAAATCTAACTCAAATTTTCCGAAGCTGTTATAATACAAAAACGTCACGAAATTTTCCGTGACGTTTTTGTATTATAAGATTTTAAGATATTAAGCTTCAGGTTCAACCCTTCCTAACTTTCTTGCAAATACAACTAAGTGTACTACAGCAAATACAAGTGCTACATAAAGTAATGTTCTATCCGTATCGAACCCAACGGTATATTGATGTAAGAAACCTGCAACAATCAGTAAGAGACAAAGCACCAGGCTTGTTATTCTGGCAATCTTCATACCTTTTCTGTTATCGGTACCATT
>JAYUZB010000210.1:0-4147 GCA_043752185.1 Chitinophagaceae bacterium | reverse complement strand
GACTTTACTATTGAAAAAATACCTGGAATTCCTTATGTTCCAGTAAGTGTGGCACATATAACTTTATTATGCTTCATTATATACTTTTTCTTTGAAATCATGCAGGAAACTGTATCTGAGCCAATTTACCTAAGAGCAATTTTTTGGATTTCCCTTGCTTTTATTATTAATACATCCGGTAATTTCTTTTTGTTTTTATACGCAAGATTTAATTATGATGTTAACGTGTTTAAAACCCCACAGTATACAATCATATATACTACTGTTACCATATTAAAAAACATGCTCTTATGTATTTCCATTTTACTTAAAGAAAAGCATGAAAATGCCACCCCCAATAACCTTATTGACATTGATTTAGACTCATTTCATCCCATTAAGAATAAATCTTAACAGCAAAATATAAAGATGTTTTTTTTACAGGCAACCAACAATTCGACCGGAATAAATACTGTCTTGTTTCTCGGAACATTAGGCATGCTTACTTTGGCTATTGCCATTGTTGGTTTTGTTATTTTTCATCAACGCAAAGTAATCCGCTATAATAACCAGTTAAAAAAGCTGGAAGAAGAAAAACAACATATCTTATTAAATGCTTCCATACGTTTTCAGGAAGAGGAGCGTAACCGTATTGCTGCCGACCTGCATGATGATGCAGGGCCACTTTTAGCAACGGCCCGACTTTACCTGAACGAAAACCTGGTTAATCAGGAAAAAGCCCAACAGTTGCAAAGTATTTTTAGTGCCAAGCAGATACTGGATGATGCTATACTGCTGATACGTAACATTAGTCACAGCTTGATGCCGCCCACACTTAAAAACTTTGGACTTGAGAGTGCAGCCACCGATCTTTTTCAAAAAATAGGTGGCAGTGGCAGTTTAAATGCAAGTGCACGTTTTCACGATTACCGCATACGGCTTAAAGTAGAACAGGAATTACTTGTTTTCAGAATCATTCAGGAGCTTGTAAATAATATCTTAAAGCACAGTAACCCGGGTTTTATTCATTTAACCCAGAATATAAGCACTAATAAAATGTATTTCAGAATACATCATGATGGAATTGGAATTGTGCAGGCCGATTTTGAAAAGCTGAACCATAGTAGCGTTGGCTTGGGTTTAAAAAATATTGCCAGCAGGATAAAAGTTTTAAACGGACGCATCTTTTTTGAAATAGACCCCAGCAAAACCTACTACAAAGTAACCATCGAAATTCCAAGGGAACCTGCCATATAAGCGACTTTACTATTACGGATTGATTTTTGATTACAATCAATTGTTACATAATCATGGCATAAATGAATTTTCTTTTACGTAATTTTACCGTACTCCAAACATATGAATGAAATTAAAGTTGCTATAGCCGACGATCATAAAATTTTCAGGAAAGGAGTGATTCTTTCCATGCGAAGTTACTCCAATATAAAATTTGTGATGGAAGCAGATAATGGTGAAGAGTTGCTTGCAAAAATTCCCGAGTCGGAACCGGATGTTATTTTATGCGATTTGAAAATGCCCGTGAAAGACGGTATTGATACGACTAAACTCATCACAAAAAATTTCCCGAACATACGTGTTATCATATTAACCATGTATGAAGATGAGCGTTTTGTAGGCCATTTGATGGATTGTGGGGCAGCGGGTTATCTTTTAAAAAGTACCGATCCTGCTGAAATAAAAAAAGCCATCATGGATGTGATGCGTACCGGATTTTATCTTAACCCTTTTGTAAATAAAGTACTTATTAAGAAAAACTATTCCAAACAAAAATTCAACCCATCTCTTAATTCAGAAGTTGTATTAAGCGACAGAGAAAAAGAAGTGCTTACACTGGTTTGTATGGAATTTACCGCCTCTGAAATTGCTGCTAAAATGGACATCAGTGCCAGAACGGTAGAAGCAATAAAAGACAGGCTGATGGAAAGGTTTGGTGTTAAAAACTCTGTAGGACTTGTTTTTTATGCAATGAAAAATTCACTGATTGATTAAAGGAAGACATAAGCTTAGAGTTACAAGGTAGAAGTATGCGATTGGTTATCACTTTGCTCTCTGGTTTTAACCTAAATAGAAAAGTACATTGCTCGAAATTTTGTCCCCTTGCGGCTTGTAACTTGTAGCTTATTTAAAACAACCCAAACAACTTAGAGTCAATACTGCTTATTATTTTTCCCAGGTCTTCTTCATTCTCAGCAAACTTATTATTATCTGCATCAATTATTAAAAGCGGACCTTCTTTGTAATTGTCTATCCAGCCATTATAAAATTCGTTCAGCTTTTTTAAATAATCAAGACGGATATTTTCTTCATACTCCCTGCCTCTTTTCTGTATTTGAGCTACAAGTGTTGGTACCGACGCTTTCAGATAAATGATAAGGTCTGGTGGCTGCACCATACTTTTTAATGTTTCAAAAAATTTATAGTAATTATCAAAATCACGTTTTGTCATCAGCCCCATATCGTGGAGGTTGGGTGCAAAAATATTTGCATCTTCGTAAATGGTTCTGTCTTGTATTACGGTTTCGGTACCATGGTGTATTTCCAGCAGTTGATTCAGGCGGCTGTTTAAAAAGAATATCTGCAGGTTAAAACTCCACCTGGGCATATCTTCATAAAAATCATTTAGGTAAGGATTATGATCCACATCTTCAAACTGGGGAATCCATTTGTAATGCTTGCTCAGCAGTTCAGTGAGCGTAGTTTTTCCTGCACCAATATTTCCTGCAACAGCAATGTGTTTTGGTTTTTTTGTTTTTGCCATAATACCCCAACTCCGCCGCGGCGGAGTATTTTAAGATTATAAAATTTAAAATAATTTTTCTGGTTTCAAAGAATGAAAGTATGCAAACTTAATAATACCACAAATATTAAAATGCTGGTAAAGCCCCTTTAGGGGTTTGGGGCATCAAAAATAATTTAAGCCCATTGCCTGCCTTACAAGTTTCATGGTTTCGCCGGCGCTTTTATTTGCCTTAGCGGCTCCCTTTTGCATAATCTGTTTAAGCCCTTCTTCATCTTGCAAAATAGCATCCACCTTATTGCGGATTGGCGCAATAAAATTAACCATATCTTCTGCCAGCTGTTTTTTTAAATCGCCGTAGCGTATGGTACAGGTGTTATAATCTTCTTCAAACTTTTGAATAGTTTCGGCAGTACAAACCAGATTCATCAGCAAAAAAATGTTTTCAATATAATCTGGCTTGGGTGTGTTTTTTTCTGCAGGGCCACTGTCTGTCTTGGCTTTCATTACCTTTTTCCTGATCATCTCATCAGTATCTGCCAAGTACAAGGTTGCCATCTGGTTTTCGCTTTTGCTCATCTTGCCTGCACCATCAAGGCTTGGCACTTTTACCAGGCTTTGGTTGTAATTAAAAGCCACTGGCTCTGGAAAAACATCTCCATAACGATGGTTAAACCGATTTGCAAATGTACGGGCCATTTCCAGGTGTTGCTCCTGGTCTTTACCAACAGGTACATATTTAGCACGATGCAAAATAATATCGGCCGTTTGCAAAACAGGATAGGTTAATAATCCTGCATTTACATTTTCAGGGTTCAGGCGTACTTTATCTTTAAAAGTTGTTGTCTTTTCTAGCTCACCTTTATAGGCCATCATGTTTAAGTACAGATATAGTTCGGCAGTTTCGTGTACATGACTTTGGCAATAAAATGCTACTTTATCGGGATCAAGGCCACAGGCGATATTTTCTGCCAAAACACGATGCACATTGGCTTTCAGCTCTTTGGTATCAGGATGTGTGGTTAATGAATGCAGATCGGCCACCATAAAAAAGCAGTTAAAATCTTCCTGCATTTTTACATAGTTACGAATGGCACCAAAATAATTACCCAAATGCAGAAAGCCGGTTGGGCGTATGCCACTCATTACAATTTCTTCTTTCTTTTCCATAAAAATTCACTGCAGCTTAAAGCGGTACTGCCAGTTGGCGAAGATAAGTAAAGTTAGCAGTTGGCAGTTAGCAAATGAAAGAGTTTCCACTCATAATAGCAATCTGCCGATTGGCAACTGCTCCCGATAAATCGGGACAAACTGCCCACTATCGGCTATATTTGTAATATGGAAGTAAATGATGCCCTGGTTGATAAACTGGCCAATCTTGCCCGGTTAAAGTTTGATGCAGCTGCAAAA
>JAYUZB010000209.1:0-10291 GCA_043752185.1 Chitinophagaceae bacterium | reverse complement strand
CCAGCGGATCAAGCGTACCGGCATGGCCAATTTTTTTTATCTGGATAAGGCTACGCAGTTTACGCACCACATCAAATGATGTCCAGTGCAGGGGTTTGTTTATTAAAATAATTTTTCCATCGGCATAAGGCTGCTGTATGGCAGGATCAATTGGAATTCTCTCCTTGCGTTCTTTTTTAACCGGTTCCTCACCTGCTTCTATTAACTTGTTGGTATACCTTTCTCTGTATGTTGCTTTGCGTGCCAATGGTTGTTTTAATTTATGCAAACGTAAATTATTAATTGGTGAGGGCAAGGGGGATAATTTAAATTAGATCATTTTCATGATAGTCAAAAAAATTGATATCGAATACTTTTAGATAAAACAGAGTTTCGTATATTTAATAGTTATCCATCATTTTTTAGTGATGCAATAGTTAAAAGCTTATGAAATTTTAAGATGAAGGAAAGAACTATACGATTTGGATATTTAGGAATTATATTTCTTCTTACCGCTGCTTTTGCAATTTGGTATACTGATGGCAAGCTACCAAATCTCTTAAAAACTGAGAACAATGGTAAACTAATAGAACTACTCATTGCAGTCATAAGTACTCCTGGATTGGGCTTTATGTTGTCTTCAATTGCGATAGGAATTCTTAGAACATTTTGTAAAAAAAACTATGAATTTCTTCTACCCAAAAAAGAATATGCACAAAAGTATTATAATTTCATTCATGACTCGTTTAACAAAATGAACTCAGGAATTGATTTTGACGAAACTACTGGTTTATATTCAGTCAAAAATTTTAATACGCTTTATATAAATCACCAAATTCTATTGAGGCAAGTAGATAAAATAGAGATAATAAACTTTTTAACTAGACGAATGGATATTTATTGGACTCACGTAAATACAATATTCTCAATAATATCTGGTTTTCTATTTGGGTTTATAGTAAGCTATCCTTTTCATAGATCTCCTGATTTTCTTAAAATGCTTTGGATAATACCTGTTTTATTATACATTTATTTTGGATATCACTCAGCTATAAAGCTTTTGATGGAATCAAATGATTTTGAAAAGCGTTTTTTATTAAAAGGGAAAAACAGCGAAATTTAAGTACCGCCATGATTCGTGAAACGCAAACCATGTCAACAAAAACCCTATATCGCCTGCCTCGCCTTCAACTCCAAATACTTATTAACCGCATTGATGGTAAGTTTTTCCGGCGGCGTTAAAATAGAAAGTATACCATGCTTCTTTAATTCTTTAACGATAAGTCTTTTTTCAAACTCAAATTTTTCGGCAATGGTTTTAATGTACACTTCATCTACATTCTTTGCATCAAGGTGAGAAAGAGCGTGCAGTTCGGTATTTTCAAAAAACACCACCATCAGCAAATGGTGCTTGGCAATGGAACGCAGATAATTTAACTGGCGGTTTAAGCCGGAGAGTGATTCAAAATTTGTATAGAGCACAATCAGGCTGCGGTGTTTAATTCGGTTGCGTATTTGCATGTACAGCATTTCATAATCACTTTCTAAAAATGCAGTATCCTGGTTGTACAAAAGTTGTAAAATATTTTCACGCTGTATAGGTTTGCGGTCGGCAGCCAGCAGCGATCCCATCTTGTTTGAAAAAGTCATCAGCCCAACCTTGTCCTGCTTTTGCAAACAAACATTTGATAAAACCAGTGTACTGTTAATGGCATAGTCCAACAGTGTTAATCCACCAAAAGGCATTTTCATCAGGCGACCTTTATCAATAATGCAATATACCTGCTGACTTTTTTCATCGGTGTAATTATTCACCATCAGCGATCCCTTTCTGGCAGTTGCCTTCCAGTTAACGCTGCGGATATCATCGCCCCGAACATATTCCTTTATCTGCTCAAACTCCATACTGTGACCAATCTTACGCATGCGCTTGTTTCCATATTCGGTTTGTATGGTAGTTTGCGAAAGCAGTTCGTATTTACGCATCTGCAAAAAAGAAGGATACACCGGAACTGTTTCTTTGGCTTCAATATTATGGCGGCGCTTCACCAAACCGAGTAATGAACTTACATAAATGATGATGCGGCCAAACTGGTATTCTCCCCTGGTTACGGGGCGGAGTTTATACAAAATATTTTTTTGCCCGGCTCCTTTAAAACGGTGCAACAATTTCCAGTCTCTTTTTTGAAACTGCACCGGCAGTTCATCAATGATCTCCATATCGGTGGTAAAAAGCATATTGTTTTTTACCTGCAGTTCCACTTTGTTTTCATCACCATTGCTGAACCGGTCGGCAGCAAGCCTTTTTGCTGAAGGCGCTTTACCAAATACAAAAAGAAAAAGATAATCAATAAAAATAAGTGCGGTTATAACCAGCAGTATAATCTTTACTGCGGTAAACATATCTGGCACAAAAAAAGAACCGATAAATAAAACAATACAAAGGCCCAATGCAAGGTAAAATCTTGTTGTAAGATATAAATCGCCAATGTATTTTTTGATTC
This sequence comes from Chitinophagaceae bacterium, assembly GCA_043752185.1. GTDB lineage: Bacteria > Bacteroidota > Bacteroidia > Chitinophagales > Chitinophagaceae > Ferruginibacter. The sequence continues at coordinate 7,808 of JAYUZB010000209.1, read as the reverse complement.
CACTCATATAGTTCCTCCGCCAGCTGGCGGATTCAGGGATTTTTATCTCGGTACTTCAATTGCTTTTAATAAACTTTCTATCAGATCATCAGCAGTAATGCCTTCCATTTCTTTTTCGGGCGTAAGAATAATACGGTGCCTCAACACATGCGGCGCCATTTCAACAATATCTTCGGGCGTTACAAAATCACGGCCCTTAATGGCTGCATTGGCCTTGGCAGCACGCAGTATTGCCAGCGAGGCCCTGGGCGATGCACCTAGGTATAATGCAGGATTGTTGCGGGTTTCGTTCACTATCCTGGCAATAAACTCCACCAGCTTTGGCTCTATAATGATGGACTGTACTTGTTTGCGGTAATGCTGTATATCATGCGGCGTTAATAATTTACGTACGCCTTCAATCATTTCTGCTTGTGTTTTTCCCTGCTGGCGGTTTAAAATGCTGATCTCTTCCTGCAGGGTTGGATAACCGACTTCTATTTTAAAAAGAAAACGATCAAGCTGTGCTTCGGGCAAACGATAAGTACCTTCCTGCTCAATGGGGTTTTGTGTTGCCAGCACCAAAAACGGAAAACGCATTTGGTGTGTAATGCCATCAATAGTAACCTGTCGTTCTTCCATCACTTCAAACAAAGCTGCCTGTGTTTTTGCCGGCGCTCTGTTTATCTCATCAATTAAAACAATATTGCTGAAGATGGGGCCCGACTTGAATTTAAAGTCGCCTTCACGTGGATTAAATACCGAAGTACCAACCACATCACTGGGCATCAGATCGGGAGTAAACTGCAGACGAGAAAAATCTGCATCAATGATCTTGGCAATTAGTTTGGCAGTTAAAGTTTTTGCAACACCGGGTACACCTTCAATTAAAATATGCCCGTCGCATAAAAGGCCAATCAGCAACAGATCAACCATTTTATATTGCCCAATGATGACTTGTGCAATCTCATTTTTAATATCATAAACGGATCTGTTCAATCCGCTCAGGTCAATACGTTGTTCAAATAAATTTTCTTCCATCATTTTTATTTTAATTAATATTTTTTCCCTGTGTTTTTATAAAATTCTTGTATTTGATCCTGTAAAGAAAGCAACTGGTAATCGTTTATCACATTGCTTGCCTGTGCGGCAGTAATGGTGCAATAAATAGTATCTATTTTATCCTTCTCTACTCCACTCTTTCTACTCAGCATCACGATGAAGTCATCATTTATATGATTGGTATTTAAAAAATAGGCATTGCGAATGTACTCATTAAAATAAGTAATCATCTTATCGGCAATATTTTTATTATCCTTTTTCTGCAGGTACAGCCGGCCAATGGTTTCGGTAAATGTTACACTCGTATTTTCATTGGGTTTAAGCTGCTGTATAATGCGCTGCACTCGTTTACCGCCAAACAATATATACAGTAACAACAGCAGCAGCGATAACCAGAATGCAGCTTTCAACGGCGGGTGTTTCATAATTTCGCTAAAAGTTGAAAAACTCTTTTTAGAATTTTTACGGCTCGTCAGTTTGTTGTAATAATCATCCCAGTAAATATGTTCGGGCTCGCTATGGGTAAAAGCAACCGTGTTTTTTAAATACTGATAATTATTATCCTTCAGCAAAAAATAATTACTGTATGCACGGGGCTCACATTGCAGGTAAAGCCTGCCTTTACCATGAAAAAATACAATGGAATTAGGTTTTTTATCATCGTTGTAACCCAGTACACGGGTATTGGTACTGTCAATATTTGTAAAGAAATTTTCAAAAGGATAATAATAATACCCGTACTTAAATGCTGGCTGCAATGCAGAAAAAACAGACGTGCTTTGCATTTTGCCAATCATATTTTCAATAGATGACGATGTGTACACAGCACTGCAACCAACTTCATCTAACAACAGTTCATCTATTAACCCTGCAGAAATAAAAAGGCTGTTGCCGACATGGACATATTCCATCATCGCTTCCACATCTTCTTGGGTAACAAATAATTTGGGTGCCATGCAGATGTACAATGAACCTGTATCACTGATATTGTCCCAGGTCTCTTTAAAGTTTTGTTTTTTTTCCTGCATGATATTGTAATCATACATGGCTTCAATTTGGCGGTAAGCAATTGCTGCCCCAAAAGGTTTGGTATCCTTTTTAGAATAGGTTTCTTTTAGTGAAGGCATTTTTCTGCCACCACCGATACAGGCGTTCAGTAAAACAGCAACTGTAAATAATAAAACGATATGTGTAAACCTATTCTTCAATACTTATATTTTTTGATTGAAACCTCTGAAATTGCTTTCAATCTTATCGTAAATATTTTTATCAATCTCAAATTCGCCGTACCACACATACTCATAATTTAACGTGAGCGATGCAAAAGGCTGCTGATGGCTGCGGTTTGTAATTTCACTCACGTATTGAAAATTGGTTTTATCAGGCGCCAGCTGAAGCATATTTTTTTCTGCCAGCAAATGCAGGGTTCGCAAATACTGGTAACGAACAGCCTGCCTGTAATTGCCATTTTGCATTGCCTGTCTTATCATTGCATCAAAATCACTTTCACTGGTAATTATTTCTTCTGCTACTTCGGCTTCTGTTTTAGCAGATTTTGGTTTTCGTTTAAAAACACCCTCTGCCAAAAACAGGCGGTATAAAATAAAAAGTATAAAAGCAATGGCCGCTGTCCATAGCAATACAGTTACAATATTTGAGTTAAACAAGTTGCTGAATATACTTCTGCGTGGTGCTGGTGGTTCTTTTTGTTTTATGTTTTTTAAAAGACTGTCTAAATATTTTGTGTAAGCATAGTCTTTTAAATTTCTCCAATTTTTTATAGAATCGTAAGAAAGGTTTAGATCATTTTTATACAAGGAAGTATCAGCCGGTTCATCATCTTCCAATGCAGTTGCCGGAGCATCAACCAAAACTGTTGAATCTTTTACAACCTCTATCTGATCTACTGTTGCAGATACCTCTTCATCTTTTTGCAACAAAGAAGTATCCTGGTAGATGATTTTTTTTTGTGCCTGTGCGGCAGATAAAAACCCCATCAGCAATAATGATATGTAAATGATTTTACGCATTGTCTTTCTTAACCCGGTTTATGATGCCATCGGGCTGAATATAATAACCTTTCCTGTGTAAACGGATGGGGAGGATTACAAAATACCAGATAATAAATGCTGATGATACTGCTAAAATACTTACGCTTGCCCAAACCGGCAGGCCGGTGTTTTTTGCTTTATCATAAGTCTGGCTCATTAAATGCGTAACATAACTTTCAAAAAATGCGGCTACAATAAATACTGGCACCAGGCTTATTAAAATTTTAGCGGCATCTTTTGCGTTTCGTTTAAAGGAATCAAAACGGGAATATGTGCCGGGAAATAAAATGCCTGCAGCCAGCACCAGACCAGCTGTGGCAGCAATTACAATGGCCGAAATTTCCAGCGTACCGTGTATCCAGATAACCATTACCGATTTAATGCCAAGCCCTTTTGCAAAAAACATGTATTGAAAAGACCCGAGCATAATGCCATTGCTCCACATAATATAAATAGTAAAGAGGCCCAATGTAAACCCACCGATAAAAGCTAAAAACGCAACCTTTATATTATTAAAACCTATCCACACAAACATCGAAAACGGATTACCATCTTTATACACACCAAAGGGATCGCCTTTTTCAATATTTTCTTCAGTCATATCCACATAATTATCGCCTAGTACACCTCGTATAAAGTCAGGGTTTTCTTTTGATGAAAAAACACCAATAGCTACAAACAATACAAATACAATACTGGTAAATAAAAAAATGCGGTGGTATCTTTTAAACAACAGGGGTAATTCGTATTTCCAGAAAATGAAAATTCGGCTGTATTTTTCTTTTTTGTTTTTATAGATACTCTGGTAAATACCTGCGGCAATGCCATTTACCCAACGGGTTACTTTACTTTTTGGATAAAATGTTTTTGCATAACTCAGGTCGTCAATTAAATTAACAAACCTTTCTGCAGTTTCATCCGGGTTATCGGTTGGCGAATGCTGGTATTTATCCCACTTTTCAGCATTCTTTTTAATAAACATGGCTTCCCTCATCGCAAAAAATATCTTTTTTAAGAAGAATCTTAGTCTTCGTAATTGCTTTACTCAATGAGATGTCAGCCTGAGCCTGTCGAAGGCGGGTTACCCAACAAGATCATCCCGGCTTCGACAATCCCGATTACTATCGGGACTGACAACTTTTCAATCTGAAAATACGTCTTTACATTAAGTCTGTAAATTCATGCTTTTTTGATTCATAAAAAAATTCATGTTTTGCCTAATCTGTTGGCTGCAAATTGTAATTTGCATGCATCATGGGCATTATCCAAATTGGCACCGCTTTTAATATTGACCTGGAATTTGAAATTGCAGAATTTCATAAAAGGCTGCTGGCTTATGTCATTGACTTTGTGCTGCTGCTTATCTTTTTGGTAAGCATGAAATATGTAATGTACAATGAGTTTTTATTTGGCTGGGATGAAAGTGTGGGCATGGATATCCTCATCATCTCTCTGCCCATGCTGCTATACTCTTTATTAACAGAACTTTGGTTTAACGGGCAAACCCTCGGGAAAAAAATTATGGCAATCAGGGTTATAAGCCTCGAAGGCGGCGAACCTACTCTTGGCCAGTTTATCTTAAGATGGATAACCCGCTTTTTTGAATGGCCATTTTTTTTTGGCTATATCGCTTTTTCAACTGTGGGTTTAGTGGCATATATTTTTGTTACTGGTATGCTGGGGATAGCGGTGGTTATCATCATTTCAGTTTCAAACAAAAACCAGCGGCTTGGGGATATGATTGCGAGTACGGTGGTGGTTAATACCAAATCGGCAGTAACACTGGCCGATACTGTTTTTATGCAGATAGATAAAACAGATTATAAAGTGATGTTTCCCGAAGTGATGCGGCTGAGCGACCGCGATATTAATACCATAAAAGGTGTGTTAACCCAGGCCGGTAAAAGAAACAACTATGATATGTGTCACCGGGTTTCGATGAAAATAAAAGAAGTACTCAACATCAACTCAGATATGCACGTGGATCAGTTTTTAGAAAAGCTGCTTGCCGATTATAATTATTTAGCGACAAAAGAATAAAAAAAGCCACCGCAAAGGGTGGCTTAAAATATTTTCATTTATATGGTCAATATTAAATCAACCCATCAATAAAGCGCTACCTATTCCAAGTATCAATGCCAGTGCCAGAAAAGCCAGGTAGACAATGGTTAAAATACCCATCAGCTTGTACAGGCTTTTTAAATTCATAAAAGAACTATTCAAATGTTCCTGGTCATTTGAATACAAAGCCGTTTTCATTTTTGTTGCAAAACGGTATAGGAATAAAGACATAAAAAAATACACGGCAGCAATAATCAGGTAAATAAAGGTTATAAAACCGGCTCCGATCATAGAACCGCTGTTGCCAAAACCACGGCTCATAGAGCCCAATAATGTGCCGGCAAATAAAGCAAATACAGCAATAAGACTGCTAAGAATAAAACCTACGATGCCTAAAAAATTAGCCCACTTGGCTGTTTCTGCAAGATGGGCATGGGCGGTAGTGTCAATTTGTAAAGGGCTGTTGATAAGATCCTGATGGGGTTCCATAATAGTTGTTTTGGTTTGGTGATATAAAAATGATAATGCTCTCAGTTACCACATCTGTAAATATAATACCAATTATTTTAATTAGTTACCCCATTAATTATTTTCACTAAATAAGAATACAGATTATCCTTATCAATAAGCCCTGGCAAAAAGGACTCTTTGTACACTTGGGTTTTCGGTTAATATGCATTTGCCTTCCTCCTGCTTATTATTTAGCGGAATGCAGCGTATAGTGGCTTTTGTCATATCCTTTATCTTCTCTTCGGTTTCGGCAGTGCCATCCCAATGTGCAGATATAAAGCCGGCTTTTTCATCCAATAGTTTTACAAATTCATCCCAGCTATTTGCCTCGGTTGTTTTTTCTGTTCTAAAAGCAAGTGCCTTATTGTACATGTTCTGCTGAATTTCTTGCAGCAGATTTACAACTGTATCGGCAAGCCCTTCCATAGGCATACTGATCTTTTCTTTGGTATCCCTGCGGGCCAGTTCTACTACCTGGTTTTCCATATCACGCAGACCCATAGCAAGCCTTATTGGCACACCCTGCAATTCGTACTGTGCAAATTTCCAGCCGGGACGGCTGTTATCACTATTATCATACTTAACCCTTATACCCAATGCTTTTAATGATGCAATTATTTCACCTGCTTTGGCATCTATAACCGCTTTACTTTCTTCACCTTTATAAATAGGAACAATTACCACCTGCAGCGGTGCAATTTTTGGTGGCATAATCAATCCCTGGTCATCACTGTGTGCCATAATTAATGCGCCAATTAAACGGGTAGATACACCCCATGATGTAGCCCAAACATAATCCAACACATTGTTCTTATCACTGAATTTAACATCAAATGCCTTGGCAAAATTTTGTCCCAGAAAATGCGATGTGCCAGCCTGCAAAGCTTTTCCATCCTGCATCAACGCCTCTATGCAATACGTATCTTCTGCACCGGCAAAACGTTCATTGGCAGTTTTAACGCCCTTTATAACTGGTACTGCCATCCACTCTTCTGCAAACTCAGCATATACATCCAGCATCTTTTTAGTTTCTTCTATCGCTTCTTCTTTGGTGGCATGTGCGGTATGTCCTTCCTGCCATAAAAATTCGGCAGTGCGTAAAAACAAACGGGTTCGCATTTCCCAACGCACCACATTGGCCCATTGGTTTATCAGCAAAGGAAGATCACGGTAAGATTGTATCCATCCTTTATAAGTATTCCAGATGATGGCTTCGCTGGTTGGACGAATGATCAGTTCTTCTTCCAGTTTTGCTTCCGGATCAACCATTAATTTGCCGGGTTTATCAGGATCGTTCTTCAAACGGTAATGCGTTACAATGGCGCATTCCTTTGCAAAGCCTTCTGCATTTTTTTCTTCCGCTTCAAACAGGCTCTTGGGTACAAACAACGGAAAATAGGCATTCTGATGACCGGTATCTTTAAACATTTTATCTAACTGGTCACGCATGTTTTCCCAAAGAGCAAAACCATATGGCTTTATAACCATACAGCCTCTTACAGCAGAATAATCTGCCAGTCCGCCTTTTATAACCAGGTCGTTGTACCATTGCGAATAATCTTCTGCTCTTGATGTTAATTCTTTACTCATTAATTTTTTGTTTTTGTCAGACGAGGCCGCTGACCGGGTTTTCTTTTAGCACTGTTTTAACAACGAACGGTTTAACTTTATTGTCTCGAACTAAAGCCGTGCAGTTATTTAAGTTGCTTCATAACTGCACAAAAATAGTAACTTCAATTTTAAACGCTTTAAACAAATCGCCATGCAATCAAAAATTTTACTCTTTGTCATATCTGTAGCTGCTTTCAGCAGTTGTAGTACTGCCTACAAAACCGGGCAAACACCTGATGATGTGTACTACTCCCCCGTAAGGCCCGTTGCAGAAAAAAAATATACCGAACGGGAAGATTACAGGCGCCCCGTGAATAATGATTATGAAATAACGATGACCATACGTGATTATCGCTGGAGAAATTTCAGGGATGATTATGATTTCGATTACAGCCCATATAATTTTGCTACCTGCAAAACACCTAATTATGGCTACTATTATAATCCTTATTATTATCCGTGGGCAATTTATACAGGCAGAATTGGTTATAGCGCACCGGTAAATACCACACCCCGTATGGTAAACTTAAATGC
>JAYUZB010000208.1:0-10292 GCA_043752185.1 Chitinophagaceae bacterium | reverse complement strand
ACTGGTCGTGCTCTCACACCAGTTACTGATCGAAGGCTTGGTGGGCCGTTACCCCAACCAACTACCTAATCAGCCGCACGCTCATCCAAAACCGCCTGAGCTTTTATAAAAAAGTGATGCCACTTCATTTATGTTACGGGGTATTAATCCGGGTTTCCCCGGGCTATGCCCCAGTTCTGGGTAGATTGCGTACGTGTTCCGCACCCGTTTGCCGGTCGCCGCCCATGTATTGCTACACTGCGCTGCCCCTCGACTTGCATGTATTAAGCCTGCCGCTAGCGTTCATCCTGAGCCAGGATCAAACTCTCCATTGTAAATGAGTTGTTATGATCTGACTGTGTAATTTCATTGGAAATTAACGTCAAATTCTAAATTAATATTTGCGCTAACATTACCTTGATAATCAATTAATTATTTGCTGCTGTTTCCAAACTTTCAAAGAACTTTATGACTTTACTTTTTGCCCCTTTTTTAATTGGGAGTGCAAATGTAGGAGTCTTTATTTTATCACCAAAATTTATTTGCTTTTTTCCGTCTTTTTTTTTGCTTCTTTTCTTTTGAAAAGAACCCCTTTTTTAATTGGGAGTGCAAAAGTAAGAGTGGAGCGTTTAACCACCAAATCTAATTTCAATTTTCGTGAAATTACTTTTGATTTTAACAGTACTTTTTGTGTGAGATTTTGTTAAGAACTAATGCCTTTTTTCAAAAGCGGACGGCAAAGATAAGGGTGGAATAACTGTTGCCAAAATAAATCTGCTTCTTTATTATTAACAGTTTGCCAAATTGAATGTAGATATCAGCTATAAACTACTGTAGTATTGTGTTTGAGTAATTTAAAAAAAGATAGCGTTTTCGGGATTAATTTTGAGAAGTTCTAATAATCAACTCCAATAAGCCGGATTTGAAGCTAAAAGATGTTGTAGCCGAAAGCGAAATAAAGGAGCCAAACCCGTGAAATTATCTTAAAATCAATTTTCAATAAGCTACCTTAACGAGGAATAAACCAGCTGCAGAAACTGAAAAATCGGCTTTTGTACAATCCTTTGATTTAACTATAGCTGTAAATTCTTCCAGATTAATTTTCTTTTTGCCCACCAAAAGCATCGTTCCCACCAACCCTTTTACCATTCCCCGCAAAAAACGGTTGGCTTTTACGGTATAAACCAGGCAATCTCCCTCCTGAACCCATTCACTTTGCTGTATAGTGCACTCAAAAGTTTTAACCTGGGTATTTCTTTTAGAGAAACTGGTAAAATCTATATGATTCTTTATTTCTGCGGCGGCGGCCTGTAACAGATCCATATCAACGGAATAGGGCACATAATATGCTCTTTCCTTCAAAAAAGGATTTTTATGCTGGTATACATAGTAATGATATTGCCTGCTTATGGCATCAAAGCGGCAATGAGCATCATCAGCAACCCGAAATATGCGTTTTGCAACAATATCACCGGGCAGTATTGCATTCAGGTTGTAACTGACATCCTCAATGACTGTATCGGTATCGAAATGGAAAAAATTTTGTAAGGCATGCACACCTGCATCTGTACGGGACGAGCCGGTGAGCTCAAACTTGTGCCTGTAAAAAATTTCCAGCGCTTTTTCTAACTCAGCCTGCACAGAATTTGCATTCTCCTGCTTTTGAAGCCCGGAGTAATTGGTGCCTTTATAAGAAACCTCAATAAAATAACGTGGCATTTGTAACCTTTAAGCGTTTTGTTAAGTATTAGATTATAATCAGTCTCTCAAAAATACTTATTATACCTGTTTTTGCCATTTAAATAAAAACCTACTTCACATTAACTTTACCACGCTTATTTTTGTAACCTAAATTTTAAATATGAAAAGAATTGTTTTTTTACTTGCATTGATTGCAGGTCCCTTTTTTTTACAGGCACAGCTTGGTGCCGAACCACAGGATACATCCTGGAAAAAAATCCTGCGTGAATCAAATCCCCGAATCAACAACCTGGTGCATACCAAGTTGGATGTAAGGTTTGATTACGACAAATCTTACCTGTACGGTAAGGCCTGGATCACATTAAAGCCTCACTTCTATAATACCGACTCTTTATTGCTTGATGCAAAAGGAATGGATATTAAAGAGGTATCTGTAATGAAAGGCACTGCGAAATCTAAATTAAAATATGATTACGATGGAATGCAATTGAGGATTACACTTGATAAAACGTACAAGGGAGGCGAAAATTATACAGTTTATATTGATTATGTAAGCAAGCCAAATGAATTAAAAACAAAGGGCAGCGCAGCTATTACAAGTGCCAAAGGATTGTATTTTATAAATCCAAAAGGAGAAGAAAAGGATAAGCCAACGCAAATATGGACACAGGGCGAAACAGAAGCCAGCAGTGTATGGATGCCTACCATTGATAAGCCCAACCAAAAAACAACTGAAGAAATTTACATGACGGTTCCTGCAAAATATGTAACACTCAGTAATGGTTTATTGATTAGTAAGAAAGCCAACCCAGACGGTACAAGAACCGATTACTGGAAAATGGATATGCCACATGCTCCTTATTTATTTTTCATGGGTGTAGGTGATTTTGCAGTCATTAAGGACAGTTACAAAGGCAAGGAAGTAAGCTATTATGTAGAAAAAGATCAGGCTCCTTATGCAAGAGGAGTTTTTGGGCAAACACCTGAAATGATGAAGTTTTTCTCGGATAGATTAGGAGTTGAATACCCGTGGCAAAAGTACGCTCAAATTGTTGGAAGAGATTTTGTAAGCGGTGCAATGGAAAATACAACTGCCACTTTACACCAGGAAAGTGCTTATCAAAATGCAAGAGAACTGGTTGATGGAATTGGCTGGGAAGGTACCATTGCCCATGAATTATTTCACCACTGGTTTGGAGATCTGGTGACTGCTGAGAGTTGGAGCCACATCACCGTTAATGAATCGATGGCTGATTATAGCCAAACATTGTGGATGGAATACAAGCACGGTAAAGATGCAGGTGATGCGGAAAATCTGCAGGGATTGCAGGCTTACTTATCAAACCCGAATGATAGCAAAAAAAATCTTGTACGTTTTAATTATGCTGATAAAGAAGATGTATTTGACCTGGTGAGTTATCAAAAGGGGGGCCGTGTACATCATATGCTACGCAACTATGTTGGTGATGACGCCTATTTTAAATCTCTGAATAATTATTTAACCACTAATAAATTTAAACCCGGGGAAGCAGGCCAGATGCGCCTTGCCTTTGAAGAAGTTACCGGAAAGGATATGAACTGGTACTGGAACCAATGGTTTTATGGAAGCGGACATCCGGTTGTAAAGATTGATTACAATTATGAAACACCTGGCAAAGCACTGGTGATTATTGAGCAGACTCAAAAGACCGACAAAGTTTTTCGTTTGCCTTTAGCTATTGATGTTTATAATGGTGCTACAAAAAAAAGATACAATGTGTGGGTTGAGAATAAGATCGACACATTCAGTTTCAATTATTCACAAAAACCAGATCTTATAAATGTTGATGCTGATAAAGTAATGCTTTGGGTTAAAACTGATAACAAGACTACTGAAAACTATGTACACCAGAGTAAATATGCACCACAATATTTAGACAGGAAAGAAGCACTTGATTATTTTGCAAAAAAGGGAATGCCTGAACTGGCAAATGGCTTAACCGATAAGTTTGCTCCATTAAGAAGAAGTACAATCACTAAACTGGAAGCATCTAAAATTGCAGAAGATGCTAAAGTGATTGAAGGAATAGAAAAAATTGCCAATACAGATAAAGACAGAAAAACAAAAGCAACGGCTATTTCTTACCTGGCCAAAACAAGTAACGCTAAATACAAGACGCTATACGAAAAGAATATTAACGACAGCAGCTATTCTGTTGCAGGTGCAGCTTTAGAAGGTTTGATTGGTTTAGAACCAGCAAAAGGTTATGAGCTTGCAAAAAAATACAGCAAAGACGCCAAAGGCGATCTGGGAGCTGTAGTAAATGATGTAATTATTAAAGAAGGAACTGAAGCTGATTTTGATTTTATTACAAAACGTTTTGATGAAATGCCTTTAAGCCAGGAGAAATTAGGAGCTGTTGGAACATTCTCAGCTTATCTTGAAAAAGTACAAAACATTGCCAATGTTAAAAAAGGAATTGATGCAATTATCAAATTCCGTAATGCAGTGCCGGAGCAATTCAGAAATTTTGTTGACCCGATGATTATGGGTGGATTAAACAAAGTAGGTAAAGCAAAAGGAAAAGAAATTGAAGATTATATCAGTAATGGAATGAAATAAGAGAAATCCCACCAAATAAAAATGCCTCCACAACGGAGGCATTTTTATTTATATCATTTTTTTATTTACCAGCTACCGCTTGATCCGCCCCCACCAAAACTACCACCACCAAAACCGCCGAAGCCACCGCCACCCGAACTTCCTCCGCCACCGCTCCAGCCACCACCACGCCCGCCGCTGCTTAGCATACTGCCAATCGTCCAGGCAGCAAAACCACGCCTGCTCATAAACGAACCACCGCCACCTTTACCACCCGAAACAGCCAAAAAGATAACGATCATAATGATGATAAAAATTATCCTTCCTATTCCGCCGCTACCCTTATTTCGTTTATTATAATTTGCCGGAGCTTTGTATTCGCCCTTTACTGCCTGTATGATGGCGTCTGTACCTTCTTCAATCCCGCGGTAATAATCATCGCCTTTAAAATTAGGAACAATGGCTTCATCTATGATATGCTTGGTAGTTATATCAGGCAATGCGCCTTCTACTCCATAACCGGTAGCAATATTTAATTTCCTGTCTGCTTTTGCAATCAGTAATATGACACCATTATTATATTGCTTTCCTCCTACACCCCATGCCCTGCCAAGTTTTACATTAAAATCAGCTATGTCATTTCCATTTAAAGTAGGAACAATAACAACAGCAATCTGCGTAGTTGTAGAATCATCAAAAGCAACCAGTTTATTTTCCAGAGCCTGTAACTGATCGGGTGTTAATGTGCCGGTAAAATCGTTAACCAACTTTGCAGGCTTCTGTTTTAGCAATGTTTCCGGGTCAAAGGATTCCTGTGAAAAAGCCAGTGTACCTGCCAGCAATAAAATAATTATGGAGAAGATTTTTTTCATGTCGTAAAACAGGCAATTGCCTTTAAATTTATTTGCCAAAAACAATTTCGTCGGGCAATTCATTTTTATCTTCTGTTGGTATGTAAGGAAATTTTTCTTTTAAAGTTTCTCCAATTTCCTTTACACATTGCGCAATACCATTGCTGATATTTTCTTTTGTAAATTGAGACAGCATGTTTTTTACCGCATTGTCCCAATACGCTGCTCCTGCCTTTTGATAAATCCCTTCATCGGCAAACAAAGCCAGTTCATGATCCTTCATGGCTATATACAAAAGCACCGCATTGCGGTGATCGGTTTCCTGCATTTTTAATTTAAAGAAAACTTCTGCGGCACGGTCAATAGCATCCATGTAGGCATTTTTGCTTTCCACGTAAATTCTTATTTCGCCGCTGGTTTCCTTTTCGGCCTTTCGAATTGCCTCAATTATCTGCTCTTTATCCTGAGCAGAAAAAAATTCTCTCTTTTTAAAAAATGAAAATATGCCCATTAAAATTTTATTTCTATTGATCTATCGGCTCCTGCATCAGCCTGGAAGCCATTTTTTTCTTTAAATCCAAGGATGCCTGCTACCAGTTTTGTTGGAAATGTACGAACCGAATTATTATAACCATTGATCGCTTCATTAAAATCTTTCCTCGCAATTTTTATCCTTCTTTCAGTTCCTTCCAACTGTGTTTGCAAACCGGTAAAAGATGCTGTACCTTTTATAGTTGGATATTTTTCAATGCTGATAATTAAGTTATTGGTTGCTGAAGCCAGTTCATCCTGTGCAGCACCTTGCTGATTAAATTCGCCTGCAGAAGCGCTATTGGTATTTATGTTTACTGATGCTGCTTTACTCCGGGCCTCAGTAATTTTCTGTAAGGTTGACTGTTCAAAATTAGAAACTCCTTTAACTACATTAACAATATTAGGAATGAGATCCATTCTGCGTTGATAGGCATTTTGGATCTCATTCCATTGTTTATTAACGTTCTCATCTTTTTTAACCAATGAATTATAGGTCACCACTAAATATATCGCTAATACAATCAAAAAGCCTCCAATAATAAAGCCGGTATTTCTTCTTTTGTTCATCGGTGTTTGCTAAATGCTGTAAGGCTTTACTTTTTATTCATGTCATCAAAATTCACATCTACTTTCTTTTCTGCGCCTGCATCTGCTTTAAATCCTTCTTTAGCCCTGAAACCAAACAAACCTCCTAAAATATTCATTGGGAAAGACCGCACTTTGGTATTATAGGAATTAATGGCATCGTTGAAAACTTTCCTGGAGTTTTTGATATTGTTTTCAATGCCTTCCAATTGTCCCTGTAATTGCAGGAAGCCTTGAGTAGCTTTCAGGTCGGGGTAAGCCTCAACTGTAGCAAGTAAACGGCTTAAAGAACCACTTAACTGGCTTTGAGCTGCCTGGTATTCAGCAATTTTTTCCGGGGTAAGATTGTCTGCATTGATATTTACGCTCGTTGCCTTTGCCCTTGCTTCAACAACCGCCGTCAATGTATTTTGTTCAAAATTAGCGGCACCCTTTACGGTATTAACAAGGTTGCCGACCAAGTCAGAACGGTTTTGGTATTCAGTTTCCACATTATTCCAGGCTTTTTTTACATTCTCATCCTGTTTTACCAATCCGTTATACCCGCTGCATCCCCAGAAGCCAAGGATAGCAACAATTCCAAGCATAACTAATAATCCTGTACGTTTCATATTTGTAATTTTAAGTTGTTTAGAACTTAAAATTAGCACATTTTTATTACACAGAATATTATAATAAAAAGATAGCAGCCAGCATCTGCTTGGCAAAAAATTACCCGGCTAGTTACCTATCTTTTATGAAAATACGGATTGGGTGTGGAGCAACTTCGTCTCCTCCAAAATAAGGAAATAACTGGTAGCCCTGAGCAGTAATACCGGTCAGTGCCCTACGGAGTTTTACCTCCCGGTCCTTTACAATAAAAATATAATTCAGGCTATCAAATTTTATAGCACAGTTAATAACTTCGCCAATATTTACAGTACTGATTTCCTGAGAAAGCCTTTGCTGGTTGTTATAGGCGTATGCATATAATCTCAATTTACCATCGTTGAAAGCCCACCCAATGCGAGCACTGTTCACATGCGGATGCTGCCCTTCAGTAAAGCCGTAAAGTTTATTAATATCATATTGATTAAGTGGATCCAATGTGGTATAAATTGCTGAACTGTCAAACTTTACTTTAAACAACATTTCGGAAATGGCTATAGGTTTTACAGTAGTCTTATCGCAATAATGTTCACCCGCAGCAATTTTATATTGAATAAAAATTTCTTCGGCTGGTAAAGTAGCAGACGGATATACAGCATTTGACTGTTCTTTTGTACATCCGCTGATTATAATAAAAACAGTTGAAAAAATAAAAAGAGATTTCATAGATTATGACTGGATTAGCCATATAACGTAATTAGGTAACTAATTATTTTAAAAAACTGACAATAAAAAAACCGGTTTTTAAAATACCGGTTTTAAATTTTTAAAATAAAAAGATTTGAAAGAAAACTAATCATTAACGGCATCTATACCCGGTAAAACTTTGCCTTCAAAATATTCCAGCATGGCGCCGCCGCCGGTACTTACGTAACTCACTTTATCTGCCAGATGAAATTTGTTTACTGCTGCCACACTATCACCACCGCCAACCAAACTGAAAGCGCCGTTTGCGGTAGATGCTGCAACAAATTCTGCAACTGCTTTTGTTCCGGCTTGAAATTTTTCCATTTCAAAAACACCCATCGGCCCGTTCCATAAAATGGTTTTTGATTTGCCGATTATTTCATTAAAAATGCCAACGGCTTTCGGACCAATATCCAGCCCCATCCAACCATCAGGGATGGCATCGCTTGGGCGTACTTCAGTATTTGCATCTGACGCAAACTTATCGGCAATTACAGAATCTTCGGGTAAATGAATACTGACATTTTTTTGTTTTGCCTTTTCTAAAATATCCAAAGCCGTTTGCAAACGATCATCTTCGCAAAGCGAAGAACCGATCTTACCGCCTCTTGCTTTTAAGAAAGTGTAAGCCATACCGCCACCAATGATAATATCTGTTGCTCTTTCCAATAAATTTTCGATGATTAATATTTTATCAGAAACTTTTGCACCACCAATAATGGCGCAGAAAGGTTTTTCTGCTTCATGCAAAACTTTTTCTGCACTTAATACTTCAGCATTCATCAGCAAACCAAACATTCTTTTTTCTGCAGCAAAAAATTTAGCGATCACTGCTGTTGATGCATGTGCCCTGTGTGCAGTACCAAAAGCATCATTAATATATACATCCCCCAGCTTACTTAATTTTTCGGCAAACGCTTCATCGCCCTTTTCTTCTTCTTTGTGAAAGCGAAGATTTTCTAACAATAAAACCTCACCGGGCCTTAACATAGATGCTGTAAGGCCAGCCTGCGAACCTACACAATCATCTGCAAAAAAAACTCTTGTACTTCCATCTCCTATTGCTGGGTTTGTATGCCCCACATTCAGTAATTTATAAAGCGGATTTACCAGGTGCTTTAATGAATATTTATCTTCAGGCCCATCTTTCGGGCGGCCCAGGTGGCTCATTAAAATTACGCTGCCACCATCTGCCAATATTTTTTTAATAGTTGGGATGGTTGCCGTCATGCGGGTATCATCGGTAATATTAAACTGCTCATCCAATGGAACATTAAAATCAACACGGATAAGGGCTTTGTGGCCTGCAAAATTGAAGTCTGAAAATTTACTCATGGTCAACTGATTATTTAAAATAAAACCGCAGAGAAAAAGAGAACCAGAGTTTACGCTGAGCATCTCTGCGAAATCTCCATTTACTCACTTTCTCTGCGGTTAAAAAGTTTTATTCAAGATCCCGTCCTCCTTATGAAGTTAGACGATTGAAACGGTAACTTATTTTATCAACCCTGCAAAATGTTGCACTGTACGCACCAACTGGCTTACATAGCTCATTTCATTATCGTACCAGCTAACGGTTTTTACCATTTGTTTATCGCCCATGGTCATCACCTTGGTTTGGGTTGCATCAAATAAAGAACCGAAGTTGATGCCGATAACATCGCTGCTAACAATTTCATCTTCATTATAACCAAAACTTTCATTGCTGGCGGCTTTCATAGCAGCATTAATTTCTTCTACTGTTACTGTTTTACCTAAAATTGAATATAACTCGGTAACTGATCCTGTAATTACAGGCACACGCTGAGCGCCACCATCTAATTTACCTTTTAGCTCAGGCAAAACCAGGCCAATGGCTTTTGCAGCACCGGTGCTGTTAGGCACAATGTTCGCAGCTGCAGCTCTTGCTCTTCTTAAATCATTTTTTGGATGAGGAGCATCTAACGTATTTTGATCGTTTGTATAAGCATGAATGGTACTCATGATACCGGTAACAATTTCAAAACTATCGTTCAATGTTTTAGCCATTGGAGCCAGACAGTTGGTTGTACAACTTGCACAACTGATTACTGTTTCGGTTCCATCTAAAATAGCATGATTAACATTAAAAACGATCGTTTTTAGATCGCCGGTTGCAGGAGCAGAAATAACCACTCTTTTTGCACCGGCAGTTAAATGTGCTTCAGCTTTTGCCTTATCGGTAAAGAAACCGGTACACTCAATAACCACATCCACATCGTGATTGCCCCATGGAATTTGAGCAGGGTCTTTTTGTGCATATACTTTTACTTCATCGCCATTAACTACAATGGCATTATCAGTTGATTTTACATCCTGGCCAAAACGGCCCTGGGCGCTGTCGTACTTTAACAAATGTGCCAGCACAGCCGGGCTGGTTAAATCATTGATGGCAACTACATCAATACCTTTCATATCGTATATCTGACGATAAACTAAACGGCCGATGCGACCGAACCCGTTAATGGCAACTTTTACTGTACTCATGTTCAATTAAAAATTAAAATTTATGAATTGCGAATTTGCGCTGCAAAAGTACATTTTGTACCACACATAATGAGGGAATATTTGTAAACGATTTAAATTATTTGGTTGAAAAACTGCCGAACGTTATCTTTGCCGTCCTTTAACAGGAAATGCCGCGTTGGTCAAGGGGTTAAGACGCCTCCCTTTCACGGAGGAATCACGGGTTCGAATCCCGTACGTGG
>JAYUZB010000207.1:0-4160 GCA_043752185.1 Chitinophagaceae bacterium | reverse complement strand
TTATTGCCGAAGCTGCTTATCTTAAAGGAGATAAACCATTGGCGCTGTCGGCTTATGCCAATGGCATCAGTTTGAATTTTGATATGATTACAACTACTTATCCGCAAAATGTTCCTACAGTATTTGCCATTACACCAGCTAATAAAACTACTTATTTAACTGCTGTTGTTCCCGGAGTTGCTACCAGTTTAACACTGTCGCAAATTATGTTGCAGAAGTATATTGCCTTGTATGGTTGGGGTGTGCAACAAACCTGGACAGATATGCGAAAGTATCATTACGTAGATATTGACCCTGCAACAGGCAACCAGGTATATGCTGGTTTTGCACCTCCAGCTGCACCCAACTTAATTTCATCCAACAATGGAAAATTGGTTTACAGGTGCAGACCAAGGTATAATTCAGAATACCTTTATAATATTCCTGAATTAACCAGGCTGGGTGCATTGGCACTTGATTACAATACAGTTCAACCCTGGTTTACTCTACCTTAAATTTAAAAAAACAAACAATGACAAATAAATTTAAAATTCTCATAACGGCTGTAATAAGTATTTTGGTAATTAACGCATGCTATGATAAGAATGAATCATTAACCATTCTGCCGGGAACTTATGCCAATAACATAGCCTACGTTAAGTTTATCAATACTTATGCAGCATTAAACCCTTCAACGGTTTCACCGGCTGCAGGGCCAGCAGTAAATGTATATGTAAATGGTGCTAAAATAAATGCTGCTCCTATTGGGTATGGAGGTTCTTTTCCACTTTCACCTGCCTATACCGGTGTAGCACCGGGTTTAGCCATTAATATAAAAGTAATATTGAACAGAACAAACAATACACCAGTAGCTGGTGATACACTTAGCAATAAGAATTACGACCTGGGTGTAAACAGCTACACTACCTTTTATATTGCAGATATCACGCCAAATCCAACACCGTTTAATCCTTATGTGGTGCCCATTCAGGAACTTATAACAGATGCACCTGTTGGTTTTTTTAAGGCCAGGTTTGTAAATATGATACCCAGTGACGATACACTGGAAGTATTTTCAAGAAGGTTGAATGCTGTTATTTTTAGTGGGCAGCTTTATAAAAATGCTACTCCTGCGGTTCAATTACCAACATTTATAACCAGTGATACGCTTCAATTAAGAAGAGTAAGTGCGCCCACAACAATTCTGGCAAGTATAAACGGGTTCTTCCCTACTTCGGCCAGAGTTTATACTGTTTACTGCACCGGAAACATAACCGGTCTTCCACGTACAAGAGTTTTAACTTCTTTTACGAACAGGTAAATAAAAAAGTAAACTCAAAACAACATAAAAAAGCTTTCCGATTGGAAAGCTTTTTTTATTTCATTAATTTTTATTCTACCCAAAAAACAAATAACAAACCACAATGCTGGTAATAATGCCCACCAGATCGGCCAGTAGCATCGCTCCTATGGTATACCTTGTATTCTTAACAGCCACGGCGCCAAAATAAACAGCTATCACATAAAAAGTAGTATCGCTGCTGCCTTGTAAAACACAGGCAAGCCGCCCGGCAAATGAATCGGGTTCAAAGGTACGCATGGTATCTACCATCATGCCCCTGGCACCGCTACCACTCATGGGTTTGATAAGTGCGGTTGGTAATCCATCTACAAAACGGGTATCGGCACCCAATGCAGCAAACATGGTTTTAATACCTTCAATAACTACATCAAAAGTACCGCTGGTACGCAAAAGTGAAATGGCCACCAGCATACCTACCAGGTATGGAATAATTTTTACAGCCACTTCAAAACCACCTTTAGCTCCTTCAATAAAAGCATCAAAAACATTTATCTTTTTATACAATCCGCCCAAAACAATAATAAAAAAAATGAGCAGGATAATACCGGTGCTTAACTGCTCACTAAAAATATTTACACCAACTGTATTTAAGCTGCTGATAAAAAACACCAGTAAAGCAATGATGGCAGAAATACCCAATATCCAACCCAAAATAACAGGCTGCAGCAGTTTTATTTTTTGTTTAAACGAAACAATAAGTAAAGCCGCCATGGTAGCTACAAAAGTTGCAACCAGGCAGGGAATAAAAATATCGGTAGGGTTTGCAGCTTTGGTACCATTGATGCCCACCGTAACTGCCCGTACTGCAATTACCGATGTTGGTATTAATGCAAGGCCGGCGGCATGTAAACACAAAAACATAATTTGTGCATTGCTAGCTGTACTTTTATTTGGATTCAGTTCCTGCAGGCTTTCCATGGCCTTAATACCAAAAGGCGTAGCCGCATTATCAAGCCCAAGCATATTGGCGCTAAAGTTCATCATAATATGCCCGTGTGCAGGATGCCCTTTGGGTACTTCGGGAAACAGTTTGGAAAAAAATGGTCCAACAATTCTTGATAAAAATCGAATACCACCAGCCCTTTCGGCAATACTCATAAAACCCATAAACAAAGCCATGATACCAATTAAACCAATACAAATATTAACAGCAGTGGTACATGTTGCTATCACACCATCCATTGATTTTTGTTTTCTGCCGGTTATATAATCGGGTGCCACTACCCTTGCACTTGTATACTTTGCCTGCAGTTTTAAGGCGCTATCGTTTGTTGCCCTATCGGCCAGTATGTATTTTGTTTCTTTATCAGCTTCTTTCTGCAAAACATAACCGTAGTCTTTCATTTCTTTTGCAAGAGCGGCCGTTGAACTGCTGTCTAAAATGGATACAAACTTGTAATCATCTTTTGATGTACCCGTAACCATGCGACCAAAAATATCATCACGGCTGTTATTAAAAGTAAAATGATAACCTGCCACCAATAAAGCAATAATTATAAATGCCGACCAGATTCTGCTTAAAGCCATAGTAAAGAATTAAGAATTGAAAATTAAGAATTAATAATTAAATGCAGGCATTGTTGTATCAACTTCAAATAAATCAGTAAAACATGAATTACCCTTACCTTTGCACCCAATTTTTCATTATTCATTTTTAATTAAAGAAATGGCTTTAAAAGCAGGAATAGTAGGATTACCCAACGTAGGCAAATCAACTTTATTTAATGCGGTAAGTAATAGCGCCAAAGCGCAGGCAAGCAATTATCGTTTTTGTACCATTGAACCCAATACAGGCCTGGTAAACGTACCCGACCAACGCATTGATAAACTGGCAGAATTGGTGATGCCAGACAGAACCGTGCCTACGCAGATTGAAATTGTAGATATTGCCGGGCTGGTGCGTGGTGCCAGTAAAGGCGAGGGCTTGGGTAATAAATTTTTGGCCAATATACGTGAAGTGGATGCCATCATTCACGTAGTGCGTTGTTTTGAAGATGAAAATATTTTAAGGGATGAAGGCCCCATCAACCCGATTAGTGATAAGGAAATTATTGAAACCGAACTGCAGTTGAAAGACCTGGAAAGCGTAGACAAAAAAATGCAACGTACCGAAAAAATGGCCAAGACGGATACTAAAATGAAGGTGGAATTGGATACATTGATTCAATGCAAAAAACACCTGGAAGAAGGTAAGAACATCATCAGTCTGGGTTTAAGTAAAGAAGAAAAATCAGCCATTGATGATTTATTTCTGCTTACTGATAAACATATTTTATATGTTGCCAATGTTGATGAAGCCAGTATGCATACCGGCAATAAATATAGTGCTGCATTAATTGAAGCGGTAAAGAACGAAGGCAACGAAGTTATTGTAATGACCAATGCCATTGAAGCACAGATAGCCGAGTTTGAAAACCCGGAAGATAAGGCCATGTTTATGGAAGAATATAAAATGGTAGAACCAGCTTTAGACAGATTGATTCATTCAACTTATAAATTACTCAACCTTTCAACTTATTTCACCGCAGGTGTGCAGGAAGTAAGGGCCTGGACAATAGGAAAAGGCTGGAAAGCACCGCAGGCCGCCAGTGTAATACATACTGATTTTGAAAAAGGTTTTATTAAAGCAGAAGTAATTGCCTACGACGATTTTTTAAAATACAAATCAGAAGCTGCATGCAGAGAAAATGGAAGACTACGTATTGAAGGAAAAGAATACCTGGTGCAGGATGGCGATGTGATGCATTTCAGGTTTAATGTTTAATTAAAATTACCAGCATAAAAAAACGGGCTTCTGAAATCAGAAGCCCGTTTTTTT
>JAYUZB010000206.1:0-4193 GCA_043752185.1 Chitinophagaceae bacterium | reverse complement strand
CCTTCCGGAAAAATAATCAATGAATAACCGTGTTTCATCCTGTCGGCAATTTTATCTGTTTTCTGCTCGATCTCTTCGCTCGGAAAATAATCTGCCATACGAATCACAGGGCCGAAAAATGGTGCGTTCCATTTTTTATTATTGGTGAGCATCAAAATTTTGGGGTTCAGCATAATGAGCGGAACAATATCCAAAGACGATTGGTGATTGCAAATAATGATGGCAGGCTTTTTCAAATCTTCTTTTTGCGGGTTGATGATCTTCTTTTTTACATTGCCCATTACATACATCAAAAACCAGCAAGCTTTTGAAACCAACAGATGATAGAAGTATTTGCCTCTTTCCCTAACCTGTAACCTGATAAAACTGCGGCCCAGTACTGTAAAAAATATGCTTACCGAAATAAACAGCGAAAAGGCGGTGGAAGATTTGATGAATCCCCAAAGCGTCCAGGGAAAACGGTTTTTACTTACCCTGTTCTTTATCAATATTGAAAAGAAGAAAGGAATTAAAATTTGCGACATGATGACCACACAAAGTATACCGATGATGGAAATGAATGCAATGGATTGTAATGCCGGGTGCTTTGCAAAAATTAAAACGCCCAAACCTACAATGGTGGTAACTGCCGATAAGATGATGGAAGATTTAAAAGAAGACAGGTTTTTTTTTCCGGTTTTGTATTCCTGCAACAAGCCATCCATAATGAACAGACTGTAATCATCGCCCAAACCAAATATGAGTGCCGATATGATAATGTTGATGATATTAAACTGAATGCCCGCCATGCCCATGATGCCCAATATCCACACCCAGCTGATCAACATGGGTATGAAGGAAACCAATGTGAGTTCTATTCTTCCATAAACAACAAGCAGCACTATAAAAACCAACAGCGAGGTCATTAATGCAATTTTTGAAAAATCAGCATTGATGATTTCTACAAAACGGCTGGTAAGGTATTGTTTATCTAGTACGGTAACGTGTTCTTCGTTCTCAAAAGTTTTATACACCTCCTGTCTTTTTTCGGGAATGGTTTTTACGAGGGTAACAACGGTTGTTTTGCCAGGCTTTTCAGTGATGTAATCATCCAGGAAGTTTTTACGTACACCGGCCATGGCTTCTTTATCAACCGGCACATAGGTTTTATTCAGCAGCATGCTGAAATTATCAAAAGCAGCTGCATTAAATTTTAAAGCCGTGCCTTCTTTGATGACGGTTGCCATCAGTGCGGCTTTCTTTTCTGATGTCCAGTACCTGTTCCATCTTTCAATTTTTAGTTTTTGGGCAGCATCTGAAATAATAAGTGAAGAAACGCCTGAATATTTTTTTACAATATTTTTATCCTGCAGTTTTTCAATTTGTGTAACTAATTTTTCGTTGTTTACCAATGCATCATCCAACGTATTTCCTTCGGTAACCAGGTAAACCGATTGCAGGGCATATTGGTTGATCTGGTTTAATTTTTTCTCAGATGTTTTTAATTTGCTACTCATGTAGTTCATGTTCTGCAAATCAGATTCGAAACCAACTTTACCCGCCCAAAAGGCAAAGAAAATAGTTAACACAAAAATGATGATGACCAAGTATTTATTATACTCTGGCCTTAGCGAAGCAATTTTATCAATCCACGAAAATTCCTGTACTGTATGAGTTGTTTGTTCTTTTTTACTGGCAATAAAATGCGGTAAAAAAATTAAGGAGCAAAGCGATGCGCCAATTAAACTGAATGCAGCAAAGAGTCCCAGGTCTTTCAGCATTTCCGATTCCACAAACTGCAGGCATAAAAAACCGCCCACGGTTGTAAAGCTGCCAACGGTCATAGGTTTAGCCAGGTCACGTATCAGTTGCTGCATATTGTTGGTATGCCGGTAATGATTAAAAACGTGCAGCGAAAAATTTACAGCAATACCCAGCACTACCGATCCCGTGCCCAATGCAATCACCGATATGCTTCCTTTTATAAAATAAATGGCAGCCAATGAAAACACAGCGCCAAAAATTACCGGTATCAAAATAAAAAAAGGCGCTCTTTTTTTGCGGAAATAAAAACCCAGGAAGACGATGATAAAAAGAATAGTAATGCCCTGTGTGAGCAGCGAATCTTTGCGAAGCTGCAATGCATTGCCAACCGAAACGGCGGTTGCACCAAAATAAGTAGCGGTAACTTTACTGCTGTTGTTATCAATCAAACTATCCAACCCTTTTAACAGCAAGGTATTTTTACCGGTGTTGTTTGGTGGAAATTTTGGGGCGATAAAAAGCATCAGGTGCTTTCTGTCTTTGGTAAGTATATAATTATCGTAGAGTTCAAAGTTCTCATCGTACTGTAACTGCTGCAGTTTTTTTAATCCCAGGAAAGTGATGCCCACGGGGTCTTTGCTGATCATACTTTTTAAAGCAAAGCCGGATGGGGAAGTTAGTGTGCGGAAATTCTGCTCCAGCGATTCCTTTACTCTTGCCGGTGCTATCAGCGAATCTATTTCGGTATAATCTTTTTCATTGAGGTAAACCGGCAGGTAATCACTTACGGTTTCAAATAATTCCAACGCCAGGCCATCATCAACCTTGTAATTTATTTTAGAAATGAAAGGTGTAAGTTTTTGCTCAATGTTTTCAACCAGTGCATCGGCATAGGCAACCAGGCTATCGGGTTCTGCGGCTGCGGTCGTATCTTTTAAGGATACAGTAACCGCCAGCTTATCCATGAATTTGGAGTTTTGAAAAACAGCGTTTAGTTTTTCAATCTTTCTATCGTTAGGTAAAATTTTAGCAATGTCTTCTTCAAACTTAACTTGCAGGGCAAACCACAGTGCTGCCAGGAAAATTACAGCAAACGTACCATATAAAGCGAGCCGGCGCTTTTGATAAAAATGATACATGTGCAGTAATATTTTTTCCATACCCTAATCAGCCTTTGAAATAACTGCTTGTTTTTTTTCAATCAATTTTAAAAAAATAAAAGTAACCAGCCCAAATACCAATGCTGCTGCAACGGCCAGTGTTATACTTCCCAGAATATATTGCTGCAGGTTTTTTTTTATGGATTGAATTGTAATGTTGTTACTAAAATCAATCTGCATGGCATTGTCGCCCATCCATAAAGCTCCCACTTTATAACTCAGAAAAATAATTACCGGAATCATGGGTGGTATGCTGATGTTTGCGGCAACAATCACCAACGGTTTATTTAACTTAAATAAAATTGCCAGAAAAATTGCCGCCGCCAACTGAAATCCCCAAATGGGAACAATGCCCATAAAAATGCCAAAGGCAACCGATATGGCTTTTAATTGTGGCGAATGATGCGGATTGTACAAATGTTCATCCAGCACTTTCTTCATTTTTTTGCGGCTAAATAGTGTGCGTATAAAATCACGTGGCTTTATGTATAAAAAACTGATGATTACGATGATGGTATTTAAAACACTGATGCGGAAAAAATCTTTATAGGGCCTGAAGTGTGAAATGCGCTCTTCTTTTGGTGCATAATAAACAGTAACCGGCACCGCAATAACTTTAACTCCCTTCCAGGCTAACCTCACCAGTACTTCAATTTCAAATTCGTATTTACGGGTGATGAAGCTCATTTTTTTCATTGGCTCCAGAGGATATAATCTAAAGCCCGATTGCGTATCGGGACTGGTGATACCCGTTTCAACCTTAAACCAAAAATTAGAGACTTTATTACCAAAGCTACTGCCACCGGGTACAGAGGCCTGCTCCATATTTCTTGCACCAATAATAACAGCATTGGGTTCTTCTTCAAGCTTATTTATAAAGGCAGGCAGGTCTTTTGCAAAATGCTGCCCATCCGAATCTATAGTGATGCCATATTTATAGCCTTTATCTGCAGCGTAGGCAAAAGCTTTGCAAAGTGCCCATCCTTTACCCACGTTTTTTTCATAGCTGATGAATTGTACAGCCGTAAATTGTTTTACAATGTCAACCGTATTATCGGTTGATCCGTCGTTTACTACAATAATATGATTGCTGTATTGTGCTACATCTTCAATAACTGCTGCAAGTGTAGCTGCATTGTTATAGGTAGGAATAATAACACAGGCCTTTAAAACATCAACTTTCTCCTTCAGCGAACCGGTCATTATTAATTCTGATTAAGTATAAAAATTAGCCCTAAAATCGGGTAAAATTATAACATTAAGGGGAATAAGTGTTGCTCTGTTAAAACT
>JAYUZB010000205.1:0-10444 GCA_043752185.1 Chitinophagaceae bacterium | reverse complement strand
TTTTATGAGCCGTTTACTGGCTATGATTACATATCTGCCATGTCTTGGGTTTAGGGCACAGGGGAATTCAGGACTATTTTGTACTGAGCAGAAGATCCTCGGAGCACCTTTCCCATTGATAAACTTCTCAGCAATTTCATTAGGTACCGGAATGAGATGATGCACCATCTTTTCATCAATTGGTTCTAAAACTACATTAAAGGATACTGGTTCCATTTTGGGGATGTTAATCATCAAATATATAGAGATGTAATGAGAAGCGAGAACCGAGATGCGAGATTGAGCTGGGTGGAGAATAAAATTCCTCTTACAGGGTGAAGTAATTTCTCGTTTACCGTTTCTCGAGTCTCACTTCAAAAAAGTATCTTTGCTCATGCAAGAAAAGATCATCATTCTTGACTTCGGGTCGCAATACACTCAGCTTATTGCCCGGAGAGTCAGAGAGCTAAACGTATACTGCGAAATTCATCCATTTAATCATCTTCCTCATTTTGACAACCACGTAAAAGGGGTAATTTTATCAGGGAGCCCCTATTCTGTGAGACAGGAAGATGCACCTCAAATAGATTTTTTAAAACTGAAGGAAGATTATCCCATTCTAGGGGTATGTTATGGAGCACAATACATTGCTCAGCAATCAGGAGGAGAAGTAAAACCATCTTCAACACGTGAGTATGGACGTGCAAATCTTGAATTTATTGATCATACACATCCGCTGTTTAAGAATATCACATCTGGTTCTCAAACCTGGATGTCCCATGCGGACACCATCGCATTTATCCCCGAAAATTTTGAGATCATAGCAAGTACTGATACCGTTAAGGTCGCAGCCTTTCATGTGAAAGGAACAAAGGTCTATGGTATACAGTTTCATCCGGAAGTAACTCATACGGTTGATGGAAAGCAGCTTTTGCAGAATTTCCTGGTTGACATTTGCGGCTGTAGTCAGGATTGGACCCCTGATGCCTTCATAGAAAGCACTGTGGCATCTCTCAAAGAAAAACTAGGAAATGATAAGGTGATATTGGGTTTATCGGGAGGTGTGGACTCTTCAGTTGCCGCTGTCCTTTTGCATCAGGCTATAGGAAAAAACCTGCATTGCATATTTGTCGATAATGGTTTACTGCGTAAAGACGAATTTGAACAGGTTCTAGATTCATACCAGCATATGGGCTTAAATGTGCGGGGTGTAAGGGCTGGAGATCGTTTTTTAAAACAACTGAGCGGTTTAAAAGATCCTGAGCTTAAAAGAAAAGCAATTGGCCGCGTTTTTATAGAAGTTTTTGATGATGCAGCCCATGAAGTGCAGGATGTTAAATGGCTGGGACAGGGAACTATTTATCCGGATGTGATTGAATCGCTTTCGGTACATGGTCCATCAGCCACCATCAAATCGCACCACAATGTGGGAGGATTACCAGATACCATGAAACTTGGACTAGTAGAACCGTTACGAGCCTTATTTAAGGATGAAGTAAGGCGTGTTGGATTAGAACTCGGTATTCCACACGAAATGCTTTTCCGTCACCCTTTTCCGGGACCGGGATTGGGTATAAGAATATTAGGAGAAGTTACTGCAGAAAAGGTACGGTTATTGCAAGATGCAGATGCGATATATACGAATGGCTTAAAAAAACATAACCTGTATGCAACTGTTTGGCAGGCTGGAACCATCTTGTTGCCGGTAAAGAGTGTGGGTGTAATGGGTGATGAAAGGACTTATGAATTTACGGTAGCGTTAAGGGCGGTAACATCGGTTGATGGCATGACGGCAGACTGGGCTCATTTGCCTTATGAATTTTTAGCTGATATCAGCAATGAGATAATTAATAATGTTCCGGGCATAAATCGTGTGGTATATGATATAAGCAGTAAGCCACCGGCAACGATTGAATGGGAATAGTTTAGCTGTTGGTAGAAAGAAGTTACTTAAAACTTGAATTTAGGATATGAATAAAAAATTTACTTCGGTAATCGTTTTACTAATTGCATCTTTTAGCGCTGTAACTCTTTATGCTCAAAATGATACTACGCAAAAAGCTCCAATTTATAAGGTTGGTATTTTTGCCCCACTTTACCTTGATTCTGTTTTTAATAAAACCACATTTAAGTATAAGCAGGCTGTTCCCCGTTTTATTATGCCTGCAGTTGATTTTGTGCAGGGCGCATTAATTGCATTAGATAGTTTACAGGCAGGAGAAGATTACATTAATGCCAGTGTTTATGATACCAGGTCATACACGGAGAGTATACCCGACTTGATACGCAATAAAAAATTAGACAGCCTGCAACTAATCATTGGTAGTGTAAGAGATGAAGATTTTACACTACTGGCTGCTTTTGCTTTGCAAAAAAACATTCCCTTCATATCTGCAACCTATCCAAATGTTTCTGGTATTACAGAAAACCCCTTTCTTGTAGTTATGAATTCTACATTGAAATCACATTGTGATGCCATATACAGTTATATTCTTCAAAATCACGGCAGCGATAAGATCTACCTATGCAGGCAAAAAGGTAAACAGGAAGATATGGTTGCCGCTTACTTTAAAATGATGAATGAGCAGGATGGAAAACCATTATTGCCTATACAGGTCTTAAATATGGATGACAATGTAACTGCGGCTTTTCTTAAATCAAAATTAGACAGCAATAGCAAGAATATAATTATTGGAGGCAGCCTGGATGAAACCTTTGCAGGTAATTTAGCAAAAGCCAGTTATGATTTGAATAAAACTCACCGCATCACTTTAATTGGCATGCCAAACTGGGATAATTTTTCTGCCTTTTACAATAAAAAAACATTTCCTGGTTTTCCTGTTTATTTTACTACGCCATTTTATACCGAGAAATCTGACGGCTTCAGCAAATCACTAACCACTGCTTATTTTAATAAATACAAGGGCAAGCCTACTGATATGGCATACAAAGGTTTTGAGTCGGTGTATTTATTTACAAAACTGCTTGTTAAAAACCCCGACAGTTTTATGAGTCATATTTCTGACAAAACCCTAAAAGTGTTTTGTGAATATAATTTCAGGCCTGTAAAACAAAACTATAATGCCGCTGCTCCTGACTACTTTGAAAATAAACATTTGTATTTAATTAAAATATTAAACGGTACTATATCGAGGGTTTGGTAATAAAAAAACGTTCAGCTTTTGGCGGAACGTTTTTTTATTACTTATCATGATATTTTTATACCTCCTTCCCATGGCAATGCTTATACTTCTTGCCACTTCCACAAGGACAAAGATCATTTCTTCCCGGTGCTTTCTCCACACGTATTGGTTCCTGCTTAATATTTTGTGACGGATCTATGTAATCATTTTCGGCACTTAATTGCTCAGGTCCACCACCTGCACCTGTAAACTCTTCCTTACGCTGGCGCATCTTACTCATATCTGTTTTGCGTTCACGGCCTTCACGTATCTGCCCTGCATTGGTTTGTTCCATTGGTATTTGTGCATGGCACAAAAAGCTTACAATATCTTTATTCACCTGATCGTCCATTTGCTTAAAGGCACCAAAAGCTTCAATCTTATAAATTACCAACGGATCTTTTTGTTCGTAACCCGCAGTTTGTACACTGTGGCGCAAATCATCCATAGCACGTAAATGTTCTTTCCAGGCATCATCAATTAAAGCAAGTGTGATATTGCGTTCCAGCGCATCATTCAGTTCTCTTCCTTCTGTTGCTAAATATTTATCAAGATTGGCCAATGCCTGAATTTGTTTCTTACCATCAGTAAAAGGCACAGCAACATTTTCAATATGATTACCCTGTTCTTTGCGTATGTTTTTTATGATGGGCAATGTTTGCTGCACCAGTGTATCCGTTTTTCTGCGGTACTGCGTTACTGCTTCTTCATACAAACGATCGCTTAATGAATTCACATCTCCTTTATCCAGCTCTTCGGCTGTAATAGAACTATCAATTCCAAAATTTACAATAGCCGCCAGTTTAAATCCATCATGGTCATTTCCTTCTTTAAAAGAATTGATCAATCCATTGGCAACAGAATAAAATGAATTGTCCAGGTCAAGCGCAAGCCTTTCTCCAAACAAAGCATGATTACGTTTTTTGTACACCACGTTACGTTGCTTGTTCATCACATCATCATACTCCAGTAATCTTTTACGAATGCCAAAGTTATTTTCCTCTACTTTCTTTTGTGCCCGTTCAATTGATTTGGTGATCATGCTGTGCTGTATCACTTCACCTTCTTTATAACCCATCCTGTCCATCAGGCCAGCAATTCGCTCACTGCCAAACATACGCATAAGGTCATCTTCCAGCGAAACAAAAAAGCTGGAGCTACCGGGATCACCTTGTCGGCCGGCACGACCACGCAACTGCCTGTCTACACGGCGGCTCTCATGGCGCTCGGTACCAATGATGGCCAAACCTCCTGCTTCTTTAACGCCGGGCCCAAGTTTAATATCGGTACCACGGCCAGCCATATTTGTTGCAATGGTAACTGCACCTGCTAAACCGGCTTCGGCAACAACCTGTGCTTCCTTGCTGTGTTGCTTTGCGTTCAATACATTGTGCGGAATATTTTTTTGTTTCAACATCCTCGCCAGTAATTCACTTACTTCAACCGATGTTGTACCAACCAATGAAGGCCTGCCGATACTGCGTAATCTTTCTACTTCATCAATTACCGCTTTATATTTTTCACGCTTGGTTTTATAAACAAAATCCTGGTCATCTTTACGAATGCATGTTACATTAGTAGGAATGGTTACCACATCCAGTTTGTAAATGCTCCAAAACTCGCCTGCTTCTGTTTCGGCAGTACCCGTCATACCACAAAGCTTATGATACATACGGAAGTAGTTCTGCAATGTAACCGTTGCATAAGTTTGTGTAGATGCTTCAATTTTTACATTTTCCTTTGCTTCAATAGCCTGATGCAAACCATCCGAATAACGTCGTCCATCAAGTATACGGCCTGTTTGTTCATCCACAATTTTTACCGCATCTTCCATCACCACATACTCAATATCTTTATCAAATAAGGTATAAGCTTTTAATAATTGCTGTACGGTATGAATACGATCTGCTTTTAAGGAATAATCATTCAGTAGCGCTTCTTTATTCTGTAGTTTTTCTTCAGGGCTTAAAGTGCTTTTTTCAATATCTGCAAGTTTGGTTGCAATATCCGGTATAATAAAAAATTCAGGATCTTCACCACTTCTTGTAATTAACTGTATACCCTGATCGGTCAGATCAACCTGGTTGTTTTTTTCATCGATATTGAAAAACAATTCAGCATCTACCTTGGGCATTTCTTTTTGCTGATCAGCTAAATAATAATTTTCGCTTTTCTGCATTTTTACCCTGTTGCCAGGCTCACTTAAATATTTAATTAAGGCGCTGTTTTTAGGTAACCCACGGTGGGCTCTAAACAAAGCCAGTCCACCATCTTTAGGATCGTCATTGCCTTCAGCAATTTTTTTCTTGGCTTCAATTAAAAAAGTATTAACCGCTTTCTTTTGTGCCTCCACCAGTTTTTCAATCCTTGGTTTCAGGTCGAAAAACTGTTGTGTGTTATCACTGTGACCAACCGGACCACTAATAATTAAAGGGGTACGGGCATCATCAATCAACACACTATCTACCTCATCCACCATGGCAAAATGATGTTTGCGCTGTACCATTTCGTTTGGTGTGTGTACCATGTTATCACGCAGGTAATCAAAACCAAATTCGTTGTTGGTGCCATAAATAATATCAGCATTGTATGCATTGCGGCGGGCATCGCCATTGGGTTCGTGTTTGTCAATACAATCAACACGCAGGCCTAAAAATTCAAAAATGGGTCCGTTCCATTCTCCATCTCTTCTTGCCAAATAATCATTCACGGTTACAATGTGTACACCTTCGCCACTTAATGCATTTAAATATGCAGGCAATGTACTCACCAGGGTTTTACCTTCACCGGTTGCCATCTCGGCAATTTTGCCGCTGTGCAAAACCATACCACCAATTAACTGCACATCATAATGAACCATGTTCCAGGTAACTTTAGTGCCACCTGCTGTCCAGCTGTTTTTATAAATCGCTTTATCGCCTTCAATAGTAAGGCTGTCTTTTTTTGTAGCCAGCAACCTGTCCAATTCTGTTGCAGTTGTTTCTAATGTTTCATTTTCCTTAAAGCGCCTGCTCGTTTCTTTTACCACAGCAAAAGCTTCGGGTAAAATTTCCTGCAGTACCACTTCCAGTTCTTTGTCTTTATCTTTTTTTAATTCGTCAATCTCTTTATAAAAAATATCTTTGCCATTAATATCTTCAACAGGCAAATCTTCGGCAGCCTTTTGTTTATCGGCAATTTCTGTATTTATTTTGTTGAGATGGGCAGTAATGCGTTGCTTAAACTCGGCCGTTTTATTACGCAGCTCATCATTGCTCAGCGATTGATACTGGTTGAAAAACTGGTTGATCTGATCAACCACCGGTCGTATTTTTTTTACGTCTTTTTCGCTTTTATTACCGCCAAAAAGTTTCGAAATCATTCCTATCATAAAATTCAGTATTGTTGGGTATTTTTTAATTTCTCATTAATCAGGATTATATTGTCAAATATGATGCAGAAAACTTTTTTGAGCCATAATGACAGCACCCGCAACTTTTTATAGCAGGCTGACAAAGGTAAGTATTGTTTGGGGTTTGTTTTACAGTCAATTGTTGCAAAAAAGGGAACCATTAAACAATCTATGCAGAAAACTGTTACGTATTTTCTAAAAACATAAATATGCAAAAAATAATACTATTGGTATGCCTGGCTGCAGGTTCGCTGCAATCCTTTTCTCAAAAAGTAGATTTAGTAAAGTTTGAAAAAGAACGTGTTCGTTACAGCAAAAATGCCATGATTGGCCTTGCAGGCTGGTCGGTTGCAAATATTGTGGGCAGCGGCATAGCCACCAACACCCGCAACAAAGAGATGCGCTCTTTTCATCAGATGAATGTAATGTGGGGCGGTATTAACCTGGCAATTGCAGGCTTAGGTTATTGGGGTGCCGGCAGAGAAAAAATTGATAACCCTACCATGGAATCTGTACTTAAACATCAGCGTAAAATTGAGAAAACCTACCTGATTAATGCCGGTTTGGATGTGGTTTATATAGGGTCGGGCCTGCTGATGAATAAAACCAGCAACAATCAAAAAAATCCGGAACAATTCAAAGGTTATGGTAACTCTATTATGGTGCAGGGCGGCTTTTTATTATTGTACGATGCAATATTGTATGCCATACACCGCAAGCATGGTAAGCAATTGAAAGTTATGAATGATAAAGTGACACTGAATGCCGGCCCGGGAGCGGTATCGTTGACCTATAATTTTTAGGTTTGGTATTTTTACACATGTTAAGGATTACCCAAAAGATTTGCCTTTCATCAAATTAAATTCCTTCATATGAATTACTAGTTCTATTTTTACACGAATAAATTCGTATATATACTGTTTTGTATGAGGAAAATTATACTCTCACTAATGGTGGTCGTTTTGGGTTTTTCAGCTAATGCCCAGGTAAAAGGCATGCTGATAGATTCTGCCAGCAAAAAACCCATTGACAATGCTGTTGTTGCATTGGTGGTAAAATCTAACCCAACAGATACCAGTTATGCATTTACCGATGACAAGGGCCAGTTCAGGTTTGATGTTGTTCCAACTTCTCCCTTTTCTGTAGTGATACGCCACATGGGTTATTGGCCCAAAGCTAAATACGTGCCGGTAAGCAAAGCCGAAAAAACAATTGATGTAGGCAGTTTTATTTTAGCACAGGATGCAAAGTTATTAAGTGAGGTAATTGTAGAAGCTCCTGCCATTGTGGTAAAAGAAGATACGATTGAGTACAATGCATCTTCCTTTAAAGTAAAAGAAGGCGCCGTTGTAGAAGATCTTATTAAAAAAATGCCGGGCATACAGGTAGACAGGGATGGTAATGTAACTGCTCAGGGCAAAGCCGTTACCCGTGTAAAAGTAAACGGCAAAGATTTTTTTGGGGGCGATGTAAAAACGGCCACCAGAGAATTACCGGCCAATATTGTAGATAAGATACAGATCATTGATGATTATGGCGACCAGGCAACCGTAAGTGGCATTAAAGATGGCGACCCCGATAAAGTGATGAACATCCAGATTAAAAAAGACAAGAACAAAGGTTTTTTTGGAAGAGTTACCGGTGGTTATGGAACTGATGACCGCTACCAGGGCTCACTCAACGGAAATTATTTTAATAACAATACACAGATATCTGTTTTAGGCAACAGCAACAACACCAACACATCGCTCTTTAATTTTGGCGGTGGTGGCAACCGTGGGGCTACCAGCATGATGCGTAGCGGCATGAGTGCCATGAGCGATATGGGTGGCATGGGCGCTGCAAGTACCATGATGCAAGGCGGTGGTGGCGGCAGTTCGCCTGCTTTTACAGGCGGAAGCAATGCCGGTATTTCCACCACCAATTCTTTTGGTTTTAATTATCGTGATCAGTGGAGCAAAAGAATTAGTGTGTACGGCAGTTATTCTTACAATCATAAAAATACCAGCCAGGTTCAAAACAGTTTCGAAACCAATAACACCACACTTATTAATAACAACCAGGATCTTAATTCATTAACCAAGGGCAATAGCCACCGCTTTACTTTTAACATGGAGTATCAGATAGATTCTTTTAATTATCTGAAAGTAAGTCCCAGTGTTAATTACAGCGGCAGCGATGCCAACAGCAATAACATTTTTGATTACAAAAGGCCCGATGGAACCAAAACGCTTGATGGCTCTAATAGAAATTTAAATGGCTCCGAAGCTCCGAACCTGGCTGCAACCATTTTATACAATCATAAATTCAGAAAGCGTGGCCGAAATTTTTCAAGCAGTATCACTTTAGGCACCAGTCAAAATAATTCTGAGCAGGATGTAACTAATTTAAGTACCCGGTATCAGCCTTTTCAGTTTACGCAAAATACATTTCAGTTTACCGATCAGGAAAACAACAATTATAGTTATGGCGTAAGGTTCACTTACTCCGAACCTTTAAATAAATTCCGCAGTCTCGATTTCAGTTACTCTCATAATTTAAATTATGGCAGAAACGACCGCAAAACATTTAATGTAGATTCTGCCACTCAGGTAAAAACTTTAAATAATTTTTTGAGTAACGATTATGAAAATAATTTTTACAATAACCGCATCGGAGTATCGTTGCGTACAACAAAAAAGAAATATAATTACACGGTAGGTATTAGTGTACAGCCGGTAAACCTACAGGGCAAATCGATAACCAGAGACAGCTCTTACAAAACAATTAAAAGAGCCAATGTTTTTCCTATTGCCAGGCTGGTGTATAATTTCAGCCGCACAAAAACATTAAATGCCAGTTATAATGGAAACGCCAACCAGCCCAGCTTTAGTCAGTTGCAGCCGGTTCAGGATTTTACCAATCCGCAAAGCACTACCGTTGGTAATCCAAATCTTAAACCATCTATCAACCACAACCTGAACCTGAGTTACAACAACTTTAATTTTGTAACTGGCAAAGTGATATTTACCAATTTAACTGTTAGCACTATCCGCAACCAGATTGTAAATAAAACTGCCCGTCGTGACAGTCTTGGTTCAGTTATTTCTATTCCTGAAAATGTGAATGGCTATTACAATGTCTTAGGTTTTTATGCTTACTCAAAGCCATACAAAAACCGAAAATATGTTTTAACATTCAATGGCAGTTTAAACTTCAATCATAATATCAGTTTAACCGATAGTGTGCGTATTGTCGGTAATTCGCTGGAGCAAAATCTTAACCGCCGTAAAATAAACGGCAACAACTGGATAATTACCCAGGGCTTTAATTTTGAGTACAACTACAAAGAAATACTGGAGTTGGGTACCGGCGTCAGCTATAGCTTAAATGATAATGCTTTTAAAAGTGCCGATGGTAAAGCTTTAACCGGCTTTCAAAATACCACAAGCAATGCCTGGACATTGAGCAGCAATATGAACCTGAATATTACCAAAACCCTGGTATTGAAATATGATTTTGATTATACCATTAATTCGGGTTTGGCCAGCAGTGTAAATGGAAATCTGGCCATCATGAATGCTTCTTTGGAAAAGCAACTATTTAAAAAGAAGAACGGCATCATCAGGCTGGCTGCTTTCGATTTGTTTAACCAAAACACTAATATCAGCCGTAATGTAAGCGGCCCGTCAATTTTTGATACCCGTACAAACCGCCTTACCCGGTATTTTATGGCCACATTTACTTACCGTTTGCAGAGATTTGCAGGGCAAACTGTACAGGGGCCGGGAATGGATATCAGGAGAATGGGGCCTCCACCTAAATTTTAGTTTTAGTTGTTAACCACATAGGACTGAACATAGGCCTATGTGTTTTCTATTGTTTACTATGCACTATTGTGGTTCAAGCAAAA
>JAYUZB010000204.1:0-4220 GCA_043752185.1 Chitinophagaceae bacterium | reverse complement strand
CAGGCTGGTCAGTATTGAATATATACTGCAAGGCAAGAGGTTACTAATTATTAAAAAACAAGCATGAAGAAAATTTACCTGTCAGTAGTTTTATTATTCTTACTAAGTTCCGTTTCCCTGTGTACAAAGGCACAGCTTACCGGAACTTTAAATATTCCTGGTGCTTATCTTACTTTGGCTTCGGCAATAGCCGATTTGAATGCCCAGGGAGTAGGCGCAGGCGGTGTAACATTAAACCTTATTGCCGGTACTCCGCAAACAACACCTGCCGGAGGTTTTGTAATTGGCAATACCGGAAATATTCTGGTAGGTGCTACCAACCCTACTGCAGCCAACCCGGTAATTATACAAGGTAATGGCAATACAATAACCGCATTTACACCCCAAACTGTGGGAAATTTAAACGATGCTATTTTTAAAATTATTGGTGCCGATTTTATAACCATCCAGCATTTTACAATGCAGGAAAATGCTGCCAATACCATCAATGCCACAGCTCTCACCAATAATATGACAGAATGGGGAGTAGCGCTGCTACGGGCCAGTACAACCGACGGAGCTCAAAATAATACTATCCAGAATAATACCATATCGCTGAATATAGCTTACCGGAATACATTCGGTATTTACAGTAATGTCAGGCATGCTGCAACTACACCTACATCATTTAATGACCCTACGGCTTTAAGCGGATCCAACCTGGGTAATAAGGTATATGCCAACAGCATCAGTAACGTAATGATGGGGATGTTATTTATTGGTACTTCAACTGCAGCTTTGCAGGATGCAGGTAACGATATTGGCGGAAGTTCTGCAGCAACAGGCAATACCATTAACAACTGGGGTGGAAATGTACAGCTAAGCCTTTTTCAATTCAACCTCAACAATTCCTATTGTATTTATTCATATAACCAGACAGCAGATAATATTTCTTATAATACTATAAACAGCGGCACTGTGGGCACAGGCGTAGCTACTGCTTTTTTTGGTATTCGAAAAGACTATTCATCTTCTCCTACAGGCACATTTACTTCCACCATTTCCTATAACACAATCACCATGGCCTCAAATTTTACGGGCGGAAGTACATTTACCGCAATCAACAACTCAGGCATGGTATTGAGTACAGCCACCACCAACATCAATAATAATAATATAGTTAATTGTACATGCTTAACAAATGCTGTATTTGGAGGTATCCTTAATTTATCTGCCCCCGGCACATTGAATATGACCAATAATATTATAAGAGGCTACACCAGTGTTTCGGGAGCATTTACAGGTATATCAAATACAGGGGCCGTAGCAAATACCATCAATATTACCAACAATAAAATAGGCGATGCTGTTGCCGGTGCAGCAACATACAGTACTGCAAACATAAGCGGACTGAATGCAATAACAAATACAGGCGGGGCTGCAGCAGCCACTGTTAACCTCAATAATAATTCCATTGATGGTTTTACTGTTGTAAATATGGCAACGGTCAATTTTATACAAAACACGGCCGGCAGTGTGGCAGCGGTTAACATAAATAATAACCAGCTTGGCTCAGCAACAGGCTCACTGATCAGTTTCAGCGGAATACAATCGAGTGCATTGAACGGGATCATTAATACCAACGGCAATGCAGCCATGGCCGTTTCTATACAGAATAATGATTTCAGGGGAATCGTTAATACACAAACCTGCACAGCAAGCCAGCAATATATAAACAGCCAGGCCGCGGTCTTTTCAAGCAATATCAGCAATAATACGTTTACCAACCTGAGTATAAATTCAAGTGTTTCGGTAAACCTGATCTTAAAGGGTGGCATCATGGCTGCCGGTGCCAGTTCAATTGTAAGCAATAACAGCATTTTTGGATCCTTTAGCAAAACAACAACCGGGGGTAGTGTTTACGGATATAATTCGGGTGCTGCATCGGTAAGCGGTTCTACGCTAACCATTACTGGTAACAATTTTTCAAATATTACTATTGCCGGCGCTACCTTGTTTTACGGCATTAATGATGTAGAAGGGGCATCTTCGGCAAGTGGCCCTGCCAAAACCATTTCAGGTAATACCATCAGCAATGTAACAATGGGCAGCGGCGCCTTATATGCTATGTTTATTGATAAGGGAGAAAACCTGGTCATCGGTTCCAATACCATCAGTAATATTTCAAGTACCGGTGCCGGAGATCTTCATGGCATCTATCACTTAAGCAATATTGGAACAGGTGTGTTTGATATAGCTGCCAATACCATCAGTACTTTAAGTTCTACACTTGGAGCAGCATACGGCATCATAGGCGGCGCTGCTACTCCAACTACGATCAATATCCATAATAACACGATAACCGGGCTATCATCAGGCGGCCCCAGTAAGATAGTGGCGGGTATAAATAATACAAGCGGCCAGGTAGTAAATATTTATGATAACGATATCAATAGTTTTACAGGATCATCAACCTGCAGGCTCCATGGTATCTGGATTGGTAATGGAACCACAACAAATATTTACAGGAATGATATCCATAACCTGCAGCAGAACGGCGCTGTGGCTTCGGGCCCAACAATTGTGAACGGTATTCTCCTCAGCAACGGTACTGCCATTACAGCCTACAACAATTTTATCAGCGACCTGAAAGCTCCCAATGCCGATCTAACAGATGCGGTACGTGGTATAAGTGTTATATCTACTACAGCAGCTACCAATTACAACCTGTATTATAATTCCATTTATTTAAATGCTTCATCAACCGGCCTCAATTTCGGCACAGCAGGTATTTATCATACTACCAATCTCAGCCCTACTACAGCTGCATTAACGATGATCAATAATATTGTTGTAAATACTTCAACTGCAAATGGTACGGGTGTTATTGCTGCCTATCGCAGATCAGGTACTGAACTTGATAATTATACATCCACATCCGACTATAATTTATTCTACGCAGGAACACCATCAACAACCAATTTAATTTTTTATGATGGTACCAATAGTGATGAGACATTGGCAGCCTATCAAACCAGGGTAAGTACAAGGGATGCCAATTCAATAAGTTTGATGCCCACTTTTACATCAACAACCGATCTGCATGTAACAACTGCCAATTGCCGCATTGAAGCAAGAGGAATACCGGTTGCTGCTGTTACAGATGATATTGACCTTGCCGTACGCAATGCCACCACACCCGATATTGGTGCCGATGAATTTACAGCAACAACCAGCACCGCATTAGCCGGGTCGGCCGGTGGCGCAGTTTGCGAAGACAGAATAATAGCTGTAACCGGTACCACTTATACATCCAATGCCTGCGATTTAATTGCAAGGGTTTTTCCAATTGCTCCTGACCCTGTTGCCGGTAAAGTAAATGTTTGTGTAACCCTTGATGCAACACAACAGTATTTTAATGGCGAGCCTTATGTACAAAGGCATTTTGATATTGAACCAACCACCGGCAACCAAACAAGTACATCGGCCACCATCACTTTATATTTTACCAATAATGAGTTTGTATTGTACAATTCAACCAATCCTGTTTGGCCTAAGCTGCCTACATCCACGCTTGGCAATACAGATCCCAACCGGGCCAATGTAAAAATTACACAGTTTCATGGTGCTGCTACTACTTCGCCTTCCAGTCCCGGAAACTACCCAGGCGCAGCGGTTTTAATAACGCCGGTCGCCGCCAATGTTTTTTGGAATGGTACTTACTGGGCGGTAACTTTTAATGTGGTGGGCTTTAGCGGTTTTTATGTGCATACCAATAATTTTAATGCTACACTACCTGTTACAGTAAACTACCTTACCGGCCGCAAACAAGGCAGCAACCATTTGCTAAACTGGAAAGTAACCTGCAACAGCACCCCACGTGTAACGATGACATTGGAACGCAGTGCCGATGCCCGCAATTACACCGGCCTTAATACCATTGCTGCCGATGCAGCCCGCTGCCAGCAACCGTTTGATTATACCGATGCCAATCCATTAAAAGGCATGAACTATTACCGCCTTAAAATGGTGGATGCAAATGGTAGTGTAACATACAGCACCACCGTAGCTTTATTAAATGCAGTTAAAGGGTTTGATATCATCAGCATGGCACCCAACCCGGTTATAAACAATAATTTTAAACTGAATGTTGCCAGCGCACAGGCCGGTAAAATGGATATCAGCATTTTTGATTTGCAGAGCCGTTTGGTAAACAGGCAAACCCTTTCGGTAATTGCCGG
>JAYUZB010000203.1:0-10466 GCA_043752185.1 Chitinophagaceae bacterium | reverse complement strand
AAGATGGGTTGCCGAACAATACAGTTTATTGCATAGTGCCAGACAAATTGGGAAATATTTGGTGCAGTACAAACAAGGGTATTTTCAGGCTTAATGTAAAGTCCCGACAGATTACCCAATTTGATAAATCGGACGGTTTATCAGACTATGAATTCAACAGAGCCCATAAATTCGCATTCTCCGATGGCCGACTTTGCTTTGGTGGATTGGATGGATACACGATCTTTAATCCAGCCGATTTTGATGAGGACAGCAAAAAGCAAGAGGTGCCAGTAATGCTTACCGGGCTGCAAATAAATAATCAGCTTCAAAATCTTGATATTCCGGAAAGTATTATCAAGGAATCATTGAGCACCCTTACTGCCATTGATTTGTCTTATAACAATAATTACCTACGGTTCGAATTTGCAGCCATGCTGTTTAACCAGCCGCAAAAAACAAAATACCGTTACAGGCTTGATGGGGTAGACAAAAATTGGGTAGAAAATGGCACCAACAATATAGCGGCATACCCTGCATTACCACCTGGTAAATACCTGTTACATTTAAACGCAACGGGTACAAATGGTACCTGGAGTGACATTGAAAAAACAATCAGCATTCACATTCACCCTCCATTTTGGGCTACTTGGTGGGCCTATTGTATTTATATTTTGATTGCAATTGGTTTAATAAGATGGTACCTGGTTTTCCAGGAACGTAGGTTAAAAACAGAACAAAATCTTGCTTATGAAAAAAGAGAAGCGCTGCGTTTAAAAGAGGTTGATGAACTTAAGGATCGATTTTTTAGCAATATTACACATGAGTTTCGCACACCACTTACACTTATTATTACACCCTTAGAAAAACTGGTACAGGATACATCACTTTCTGCAGCAGCAATCAGTACTATAAAAACGGCACAGCGAAATTCCAAACAATTGTTACGATTGATCAATGAGTTTCTTGATTTTTCTAAATTAAACGATGGGCAACTAAAACTAAAATTAGCTACAGGCGAACTGGATTTGTTTACAGCTGATCGTGTTCAAACATTTGAAAATGCTGCTAAAGAAAAAAATATTGATCTCCTTTTTTCTGCACAGGACATAACGGGTTTTTATTTGTTTGATGAAGAGAAGTGG
Source organism: Chitinophagaceae bacterium (assembly GCA_043752185.1). Taxonomy (GTDB): domain Bacteria; phylum Bacteroidota; class Bacteroidia; order Chitinophagales; family Chitinophagaceae; genus Ferruginibacter. Next base: position 9,342 of record JAYUZB010000203.1, on the reverse strand, counting down.
GAGAAAATAATTACCAACCTGTTGAGCAATGCATTAAAATTTACGCCGACTGGTGGAATGGTTTCTGTTTCAATTTCAACAACTGCTAATGATTTTATTCAGCTGGAAGTAAAGGATAGCGGTCCAGGTATCCCACTCGACCAACAGGAAAAAATATTCACTCGTTTTTACCAGGTGCAGGACGATAGCATACGCAGTTACGGCGGCACAGGCATTGGACTTTCGCTGGTGAAGGAACTGACCGAGCTGATGCAGGGTACTCTAAAACTGGAGAGTAAGCCTGGCGGGCCAACCAGTTTTGTGGTTTTAATACCTGTACAAAAAGCTATTACTGTTGCCACGCCACCGCCGCTAGCTGATGCAGTTCAATCTGAAAAGGTTGATGCTGTTATCGATAAACAGGATATGCCATTGCTACTTGTGGTAGAAGACAATGATGAGCTGCGGTCTTTTTTAGTAGAAGCCATGGGTAAACATTACCGTATTATAGAAGCTGCAGACGGGTTGCTTGCCTGGCAAATAATATTGGAAGAGTTACCCGATATAATCATCAGCGATGTGATGATGCCGGGGCAGGATGGTTTTGATCTTTGCCGCATTTGCAAAGCAGATAATCGCACGGCCCATATTGGTTTTATCTTACTCACATCCAAAGCTGCCCACGATGCCCGGTTAAAAGGATTGGGAACCGGGGCGGATGATTATATTACCAAACCCTTTAACCTGCAGGAACTGGAATTACGCATTGCCAACCTGCTGCAGCTACAGCAAAAACTAAGGGAATGGATGCAGGCGAAATTGATAAGTACTACTCCCCAAGATAAGTTACCGGAAATTACCGATCCATTCTTGGTAGAATTATACCTGGAGATGGATGCAAAACTGGACGATGCCGGGCTGGGCGTTGATTACCTTTGTAAAACCATGGCCATGAGCCGGAGTACCCTGAACCGTAAGTTAAAATCACTCCTCGATATTTCAACCAATGACCTGATTCGGCAGTACCGTTTGCAAAAAGCTTCTCAACTCATTTCTTCCGGGTCGGATATTTCTACTGCTGCTTACCAGGTAGGGTTTAGCAGCCCCTCTTATTTCAGCCAATGTTTTAAAGAACAGTACGGCATTACGCCTTCAGAGTACACGTCCAGGCAAAGTTGACGCAAAATTGATAGCTTTTGAACCGATCCTTACAGCCATAAGGGTGGTTTGGGAGGTACTTTTATATCCTGTAAAAGGTCTTAATTTTTTCAACTTAATAAACACTACAACATGAAACATTCAGCCAAATTTTTCGCATTAACAATGTTAATCACAGTTACATTATTCAGCAATGCTTATGCACAGGATGCAACTGCTATTGCAACGGTTCAAACATCCTGGCCCAGTAATAACTTCAGTGTAAAGGAAAACAATAGTATTAAAACCGATTTTGAAGCCAATTCTGTGGTGACAGCTAAATTTTCTACTTTATTCCCAACGGCCACAAGCCAGAAATGGAACGGCGGAGCTGATAATTGTTGGGTTTCATTTTTAAACAATGGCCGGAAAGTAAAAGCCAGCTTTACACTGGAAGGCAAACTGAACTATACCATTATTGATTGTGCTATGGATAATTTACCGGCAGCATTCAGCAAAACGATATTAAACGAATATGCTTCATACCAGCTCTTCAATGCTATTGAAATAGCCGCTCACGGTACTGTGGCATACCAGGCGATCCTAGAAGACAGCAAAGGTTATATTACCCTGAAATACACTTCAGAAGGAGTTGAAGAAATACAGCAGGTAAAAAAGCAGTGATATAGTGAATAACGAAACAAGTTTTGCATTTGCGCTACTCATAAAGAGTAGCGTTTTTTTTATTTTTTCGTCCCAGCGGGGTTTTCCTTGCGTGAAACTCCGCTGTGTAACATTGCAGTAATATAAAAATAGCCGGTTTGCGAAAACCCCGATGAGACAGAAGCTGACTATCCTTTTGTATCTTCGAATACCTGCGCATTTATATTATGAAATCCGTAATTCCATTTTTCTGCCTTGCAACGATACTTTTCTTGACCCATTGTTCAGGAAAATGCACTTATAAAGTATTTGCAGAAATTCCGAACATTAAACATAATTACAGGATTGTTAAGTTTTACAATTGGTGCGGTTCAACAAGCAGCAACAATAATAATTTATCGTTATTAGGCGTTTCCGACAGCATAGATGATAGACAGCGAATTGTGTTTGTCGTGAATTCAACTGTGGGAGAAAATCTTGATCGCGACACCACGGTTAGAATCACATGGGTTAATGACTCATCAATATTAATTTCTTATGATCGAAGCCTAATTGTCATACAAAAGGAATCGATACTTGATAATGTTTCAATTAAATATATGCTAAAATGATTTTCAAAAGGGCTAAGCAGCTAACAATTGGTTCCTATGTAAAGCGGTTCTCAGAGACTTATATGTGTACTAATTTTTTTTGTTTTGTCCTAGCGGGGTTTTCACAGCACACTCTATAACAAACAAAAGCCTTGCATGAAACCCGATGAGACACAACCTTTATTTATTGACGCAAAAAAACTCCCGTATATTTATGGCTTACTGCCAATAATAACTCAAAAACACTTACCTGCAATTTTGGGGTTTATCGGGTGATTAAATTCTTAACACTACAAAAACTATGAAAACTATGAAAAAGAAAACTAAGATCTTACGCCCGTTATATCTCACACTAATGTTTTGTATTATTAGTATTTACAGCTTTGGGCAAATCCAATTTAAAGGTCCAACGCTTCGTTTATTTCAAGGTATAGCTTTTAGTACAACATACGACAATGTGATTTCAACATTAAAAGCTGCTAATTTTAATTTAAAATCCAATGAAATAAAAAAGGATAAAACTGAATTATTAACTTTTAAACTTCCCCAAGATCAGGATGTACAGGTGTTGTACTCGGAAAATAAAAAATTAATTTACATAAAATTACTTACAGGTAATTCCATTATGATAGGTACAAAAACTTATAAAGAATTGAAGGAAAATGATTTTATAATATTTAATGAAGTAGCTGGGTTATCACGTAAATTAGAATTGGGATTAAAAAAAGAGGGATATCCATTTCAATTTTCTATATGGCAAATAGGTTATTTTAAGGAAAGTATTTACCTTTTTAATCCTGAATTCGGAGCTCTTGATAAGTTTCAGAATTATGCCAAAGAAGTAGAATTATACGGAGGAGATCCGTTTGAAAAATAACTATTCTTTTTTGCCCTTTTTTTCAGGCGATTCTCTGCCCTGATTTTGTGCGTTGACCTTCAGGACTCGCCGTGCTACGGAGCAATTAAATAATAAAAGCAACGCTTACAAATAAACAGAGAGTCACTGGTTGACATACATTACCCAGCCAGAGACTCGCCTTAGAATTCATTTACTGCATAAAGCCCTATACATTACTGTGTATAAAGTTGATTAAACAACAACTTAAACGTTCCCCATGATTGAGCCCTGAAAGTAATCTCAGGCCCAAATGCATAAAGCTTTCCTTTGCCAACCGAAGCTTCAAAAGCTGTGATGCCATTCTTTAAATACACTTCTCCCCAACTCCAGCCGCTGCGTAAAATTTTATCATTACCAAACCATGCCAGGGGTTTTATAATACCGCTGGTAACTGCATCGGGGTTCAATGTAAAAACCGGACTGTTGTCAAAATAAATATCTGTAAGTTTATTTAATCCCGAAGTAGCCGTTTGATTGTTATCAACCATCATTTGTAAAATACTGCCGGGCGTATAAAATTTATCACGGCCCAATGTTTTTTCTTCTCCATTCACAATCTCTACCATGGCATTTGCAACAGGTAATTTTAAATGATACGCCAGTTGGGTGCTGTTGCCAATGGTAACAATATTGCCTCCAGCTTCCATAAATAATTTTAATTGTGGAATTGATTTGGCTGCTGTAATACGGCCAAGCCTGTTCCTGTATTCTGCCGGAATACTATCTGGGTTTGGATTGTTGAATCCAAATCCCGCATTTGAATTGGCGCTGCTGCCAACAGCCGGTATTGCACCGCCAACAAAAACAATTACATCATATTTTGATTTAAGATTTCCTGTATCAATATCTTTTGGGTAGATAACATCAAAAGCATAATCAAATTTTTCTAAAATCAAACGTGTCCAGCCTGAAGGCATAGAGCCACCGTAGGTATCCCACAAGGCAACTCTTGCTTTTTTAATTTTAGAGAGAGCCGTAGGTTTTTGATCAACAGCAATGAACTGAACATTATTTTCAGCAACACTCTTATCAATTATTGATTTTGCTTTAGCATTTGATGCAATGTAAAACGAACCATTGCTGTATGCTGCCTCGCTTGCAACATTGGATATTCTATACACATCTACACCACCATTAATTAAATTATTTACTGCTTTATAAGTTTGATTGGCCCTTGCATCCAACACATAACCGGCAGCTGAATTTTTTACTGCTGCACCGGAAAGTTTTATTATTTGCCCGGGCGATTTTTTTTCGAAAGGCCCTTCAAAGCCATCCATAATGCGGTCGAACTGAACACCCATTTGGTAAGCCAAAGTCCAGCCAGCAGCATCATACGGCGGCACAGGCGGCCCACCCGGATATTGAAAATCATTGGGATGATCCTGCGGTTCAAACATATCCAGTACATGTGGCCTGAAAGCCTGGTTTGTTTTTACGATGTATGAATTGGCAGGATATTGTTTTCCGGCCACGGTAAACTCAGTTGTTGCTTTTTGTACAACAACGCCGGTCTTAATTAAAGCATTTAAAAATTCAACAGCGGTGGCAAAGTCGGGCTGATTGGATGGGATGATATAACCACGTGGATCTTTAAAAGCAATATTCTTCATCACACTATCGTAAAACTTTACCGGCACGATGCCAGTATTGGTACGTCCTGTTTCTGCACCAGACTTCAATCTTTTTAGAGAATCCTGGTAAAGTTTATCCATGGCCGCAATCTTAGATGGCGATAATGACCAGGTATCGGTATTGCCTTTATCAATGGAATTTTTTCCCATGCGATAAATATTCATCAGCAGTTCATCCCTGTTACGGGATGCGTAATTTAATACGGCATAGTTTAAAGAGACAGAGTAATCAATACTTTGCCTGAACAGCCATTTCTGCGGCACTATCGGGTTAGGAGTAGCCGCATTGGGAATTAACCGGGAAGTAACCAGCGGTATGTTTGATGGGTTGGGGCTTCCTACAATTTCTGTAAGCAGTCCAATCATGTTGTGAAAATAAGTGGTGGTTCGCAATCCTCCATTGTACCAGGTAGAAAAAACAGAACCGGCTTTGCTGGTATACCCCGGTTTATTTTCCGCATTTAAACGGTTTTGCATGGCCGCACCTACTGCATCAAGCCCGGTGATAATTAATGGATCAAAAACATAATTGAAGGGATCACGATATGGTGCACCGGCAACAATGGAACCGGCAGGGCCCGCCTGGTGATGATTGTACATAATTTGCGGTATCCAGTCTACAAACAATTGCCTTCCTATATTTTGAGATTCTTTCAGATTAAGCATATAAAAATCTCGGTTATTATCATGCCCTGCATATTTTTCATAAAGAACGGGTAAATTAAAGGCGCTTCTTTTTTCGGGTTTGGATTCTCTCATGTACCAGTTACTCTGCAACTCCTGCCCATCCGGGTTGGCGTGGGTCATTAAAATGATGACATCATTTAATATTCTTACTGTTTCATCATCAGTTCTGTTAAGCAACTGGTATGCAGTTTCAATAAGCTGATGAATACCCACTACTTCATTGGCATGAAGGCCACCATCAATCCAAACAACAGCCTTACCGGTTTTTGCATAATCTTTTGCCTGCTCAGGCGTAATATCAGCATTTCCCATTTTTTGCGAAATCTGTTTATACTCCTCCAATTTTTTATGATTATCGGGAGATGTTACTATCAGCATAAACTGATCTCTGCCCTCTTCTGTTTTACCAATAACCGTGTATTTGGCTCTGGGCGATGCCTGGGCAAGCTTTTTAAAATAGGCTTCGGTTTGTGTAAAGTTGGCCAGTTGATAATTGTCGCCGATGTTAAACCCAAAATGCTCTTTGGGTGTTGGTATTTGTTGGCTGAAACCGGTAGTTAGAACAAAACAAAAAATTATTAAAAATGAAGATAGTTTTTTATAAAACATAGTTTTCGTTTTTTAAGTATCTAAAATAATCTTTTCTCACATCTCCTGGTAAAATATATACGTCAAATATATTTATTATCATGCTGTTTATTTATATTGATAATCAGATGCAACGTCATAGGATATAATTTAATACCCATGGGTAATCATAAAAAGTTGCTAAATTTCTAAAAGTCGGTATCATTATTGCGTAATGAAAGGAGAATTAAGATGTATAAAAAAATACATGTAAAATATCCTTTTAGAAAATGCCTATCCCCTTAAAACTTAACCCAGCCTGGTTTACCAGAAAGAGAATCCTGCTCTCTACACTTTTGTTTTCAATAATAATATTAAGTTCTGTTGTTTACTGGTTTGCCATGCAAAATAAATGGTTGATAGCCGACTACCATAAGCAAAATGAAATGGCGTTTGAACAGGATAAATTTGAAGCAATGTTCCTGAATATTCAATCAGCAGAATCTGCGGTAAGAGGCTTTGCTGGTTCAGGTAATCCCAGGTTTATAGCCGGGTTACCAATATTTATAGATTCTATCAGAAGCAATTTGAGGCAGCTTCAAAAATTTCAGGATATAAATCACGCAGCCATTGATCCGGTTCTTTTTTCAAAACTTAACAAACTGGTAAATGATAAGATTGAATTTACCCTGCAGTTAAAGCAACTTTGCGAAAAGAATGATTTTGCTGCAGCTATATCATTAATTTCAACAGAAAAAGGTTTACTACTGACTGACTCAATTTTAGCTGTTCATCATGCTGCAAATGCTTTAATGCTTAAATCCTTAGGGCAATCAAAAAAAACATTTAACCTCGAAAACAATAAGTATTATAAAATAGCCTACTGGGGAATTATTACTTCTTTGCTATTTATTGCTGTGGTGGTTTATTTATTATTAAGAGAGATAAAAAGAGTAGAACACATAAGTAAAGTACTGATGTTACAAAAAGAGCATCTTGGTATAACACTTAAAAGCATTGGTGAAGGATTAATCACAACCGGAATTGATGGGAAGGTCATTTACATGAATCCTGCCGCTGAACATTTAACGGGTTGGAGTAACCTTGAAGTTAAAAACAAACCATTGCAATCTGTTTATGATGTAATTAATGAACAAACGGGATTACCATTTGAGAATATTGTAAGCCAGATTATACAAAAAGGAAAAACGGTTGAATTGGAAAATAATACCATTTTGCGATCTAAAAATTCAGAAAGAAGGATCATCAGTAATAACGGATCGCCTTTAATGGACCTGGATGGAAACGTGTTGGGCGCCGTGTTAATTTTTAACGATATTACCGATCGTAAAAGAAATGAAGAAAAAATAAAAAAAGCTGTTGAAAGGTATGAAATCCTCTCCAGGGCTACAAGCGATACCATTTGGGATTGGGATATTATACATGATGCAATACTTTATAACGATAACATTACTCAAATGTTCGGGTATAAAAGAGCAGAAATTGAAAACGGGTCAACCTGGTGGAAAAATAATCTTCATCCGGATGATTACGAAAATATTAGTGTGGTTTTGGATGAAGCATTTAAAACGCAGGCACAAACAATTCAATTTGAATACAGGTACAGGTGTGCCGATCATTCGTATAAAAATATTTTAGATAGGGCTTATGTTGTTTACAATGCTGGCGGGGCTCCTGTGCGTATGATTGGCGCCATGCAGGATATTACAAAAGAGAAGGAACACGAACGGCATATAGCAATAGCCATAACTGATGCCCAGGAAAAAGAGAGAAGGGAACTGGGGATGGAATTACACGATAATGTTAACCAGTTACTTGGCGCCACTTTACTTTACATGGGTGTAGCCATAAAATCAGGGAATGTTGGCAAAGAGGAAAACCAGATTCTGAAAAATTGTGTTGACTATATCAATGAAGCCATTAATGAGCTACGAAATCTTTCTCATCGCTTAACCCCTTATTCTAAAGAAGAAGTATCGCTTAAAAATATTATTGAGATTTTGATTGAGCCAATACAAAAAGCAAAATTTTTTGAAATTAACCTGCACGTTGATGCTTTCAAAAATGATGTGGTGGATAGTGATATGCAGACAAATTTATACAGAATTGTGCAGGAACAACTGACAAATATTTTAAAACATGCCCAGGCCAGCAAGGTTAAAATATTGATAAGGCTTACTAAAAAATTAATAAAATTAAATATTTCAGATAATGGAAAAGGATTCGATATGCTCACATTAAAGGATGGTATCGGTTTAGAAAATATTAAAAGACGTGCAGAAATGTTCTCCGGCAAATGTGAAATCAAATCATCACCGGGTAATGGTTGTGAATTAATGGTGGAACTGCCTCTCAAAAAAAAATCCCTTAAATCGGATGAAAAAATGCAGCTTACAGCCAATTTATCATAGCAATCAATTTAACGCTGATATGTATCTCATATAAAGTAAATTTGCTCTTATACTTTTAAAAATAGTGTTGTAATGAGCAATAATGATATGCTGCAATTATGCATTTACACAGTTTCGGGTTTAGCAACCGGCATTTTTTTACACAAAATAATAATGCCGGTATTTGCCAGGCTGGCTGCAAAAACCTCCATCAAATCTGATGACCTGATAATAAAAACAATTCGTAAATGGATTATACCTTGGTTTTTTGCATTGGGGTTATACATTGGGTTAAAGCAGTTAAACTTCGAAAGCCGTTTTTATTTCTGGATCGAAAATGGACTGATGATATTCTATATTTTTTCTGGTACGATGATCATTGCAAAGGTTGTATCCGGACTTATCAGAATTAAAGCAGCCGGATCTGATGCCATTATTCCTTCTTCATCCATTGTAAGCAATATCGTAATCATCATTATTTACTGTATTGGATTATTGATAATTCTGCAGTCGCAGGGTATTTCTATTACGCCGGTACTCACTGCGCTGGGCGTGGGAGGATTAGCTGTGGCACTGGCATTGCAGCCTACCCTTTCCAATTTATTTGCGGGTTTGCAGATAATTTCTTCGGGTAACTTCAACCGCGGCGATTTTATAAAATTGTCATCGGGCGAAGATGGTTTTATAGAAGATATAACCTGGCGTAGTACTACCATCAGGGCTGCATCCGATCATATCATTATTATACCCAATTCAAAACTGGCCGATATGACGGT
>JAYUZB010000202.1:0-4233 GCA_043752185.1 Chitinophagaceae bacterium | reverse complement strand
TGCCCGAAGTGCAGTTTGCACAACAGGGAGGACTGATGGATATAGAACTGCATCCTCAATTCAGTAAAAATAAGGTGCTGTATATTTCTTATTCGGCCATTAAAAAGGGAGCAGGTAAACCCCTTTCTACTACCGCCATTATGAGAGCGGTTTTAAAAGACAATACATTAACCGAACAACAAATAATTTTTGAAGCCCTGCCTTATTTAACTGCTTCTATACATTATGGCTGCCGCCTGAAATTTGACCGGGATGGTTTTCTGTATTTTACAGTTGGCGACCGCAGTAATTATAAAGAGCACCCTCAAAGCATCAGCAATCCTTTTGGTAAAGTACACCGCATACATGATGATGGCAGTATTCCTGCTGATAATCCTTTTGTAAATACACCCGGTGCTGTAAAATCAATTTATACTTATGGCAACCGCAATCCGCAGGGCCTTGATATGCAGCCCGAAACAGGCATTATGTGGCAGGATGAGCATGGGCCACGAGGTGGTGATGAATTGAACATCATAAAAAAAGGACTAAATTATGGATGGCCTGTAATTTCTTACGGTATAGATTATAACAACAAAATAATTACCACCAAAACAAAGATGGATGGTATGGAGCAACCAGAACTTTACTGGATACCTTCAATAGGCCCCGGTGGTATGTGCTTTGTAAAAGGCGATGTGTACCCAGCCTGGAAAGGCGACCTGATGGCCAGCTCCATGCGGTTTGGATATATTAACCGCTGTATTATGAAGGGCACAAAAATTATTGGCCAGGAGATGCTGATAAAAAATATGGGACGTATAAGAGATATACAGCAGGCGCCGGATGGGTATCTGTATATTTCGGTTGAACGGGGATATATTTTCAGGCTGGTTCCGGTAAAGAGAAAATAATTTTATTGGCAATTAGTACATCAATAAATTTAGTTGGTAACAATAATATCCATCACCTGTTTTTTATCGGCACTTTCCCAGCGGTAGCGCACAATATAGCCTTTGGTTTTATCCGTCTTAAGCCTAAACGGTATTTTAATAGTTGCGTTTACATTTCCGCCTTCCATGGCACCACCAACTTTTTTAAGGAGTATCTCTTTTATTTTTATTTCTTTATAGCTGCTGTCGTACACCCAAAAATAATCTTTGCCCTGTAACATACTAATTACATCGGTGCCGTCAATTTTAGAAATATCCAGGTTGAGGTAAGCCATTTTTGGTTCCTTTAATACGGCTGTATCTACCGAAAAAGCCAGGCTTTTGGCTTTAATTTCTGTAGTCATAAACATAGAGCCCGCCGGCGATTTAAGTGTTTGCGCTGCTTTGGTGAGGTAGATTATTTCCCTGGGATACGAAATGGTAACGGGGTAATCAAGCCTTAATTGTTTTTTTCCTTTCAGATCAAACACACGAATCTTAATAATTACTTTGGAGTTGGGTTGAACTACACCCTCGGCAATACCAAATTTTAAAACTACCTGTTTTAGTTCTTTAGCTGTAAAGCCTTTTGTTTCATTTTGAAATAAAAGATTGGGGATATTCCTAAGCACCTCTCCTTTTAAAGATACCAGTGAAAACTCAGCTCCTATGAAAACATTTTTTTTCTTATCGGCAATAAAACCTGTTGGTTGCTGCAGGCTTATTTCTATTTCTTTGTTTACAGGTATTCTGTTGCCATAAATTTGCTCGCCATTTATTTTAACTGCAATTGCATTCGACCATAACCCCTCGTTATAAAATTGTATGCCGGTTAATGGCAACATACCTTTTTTTTGGGCTGCACAAAATGGCAGGCATAAAAAATAACCAACTGCAGCAAAGAATAATGCTTTAATCATGGTGACGGTTGTTTTTCTAAAGATAAGCTACATTTTATTACAATGTTCGGCACTACCGGATACTGCAACTATTCTTTTTAAACACAATAGAATGTATTTTAGTGTATGCAAAATTATAACAGCATTCAAACACTGCTTGGCCAAACAGATATATACCTTATTGACCAGATTATGAAAGGCCGGTATACAGCCAATGATATTATTTTGGATGCCGGCTGTGGCAGCGGCAGAAACATGTATTGGTTTGTGCACAATGGTTTCAATATAAACGGAATTGATATAAGTGAGACTGCCATTGAAGAATCAACAAATAATTACCCAGCTTTACCCGAAGGCAGCCTGGCAGTTTCGTCACTTGAAAAAATACCTTTTGGCAATAATCATTTTAACCATATTATCTGCAGTGCAGTTTTACACTTTGCAAAAAGTATTGCACAGTTTAATTGCATGCTTACAGAAATGGTGAGGGTTTTAAAACCCGGCGGCACCTTATTCATACGCATGACAACAGATATTGGTATTGAAGAAAAGGTACAGTTAATTGCTGATGGGGTTTATGCAATACCAGATGGATCAACAAGATTTTTGCTTACCAGAAAATTACTGGCAAACTGTATGCAGCAAAATAACCTCTCTTTTATTGAGCCATTAAAAACTGTTAATGTAGATGATGTGAGAAGTATGAGCACTTTGCTTTTACAAAAAAAATAAATTTTATCTTTTTGATGAACATATAATTTAGATTTACAAGTGAGCCGTTGTGGTATTTTTAATACTACATTTGCCGCATGAAAAAAATATTAGCCACACTATTCTCCTTGTTTATTTTTGCAGCAGTTAGTGCGCAAACCAGCATTAAATTAGAAGATGTAAGTAAGCATATTGGCGACAGTGTTACTGTTTGCGGAAAAGTGGCCGGCATGCGGTATTTTGAAAATTCGAAAAACAAACCTACTTTTTTAAATATCGGCGCCAATCATCCAAACCAGTTAATTACAGTAGTAATTTGGGAAACTGCAAGGGCTTTGTTTACCGATAAAGTAGAAAACCTGATGAATAAAGAAATATGTATTACAGGTCGCATCATTCTATATAAAGAAAGGCCTGAGATTGTAATTGAAAAGCCTGAACAAATCGTTATACAATAAAAGACGGTTGCTTTTTATTGTTTGTAGTTTACATACCTCAAAAATTTATAGGTTGCTCTTGTTTTTGAACTACCAGAGAAACAGCTGAGCCATGCTTATAATTATTCTGCAAAATAATTTTTCCATTAATCGAATTTGCACGTTCCTGTATAACTTTTAATCCGTTTACCTGTTTTACCATATCTGTTGTAAATCCTTTCCCGCTGTCGTAAATTAAAAGTTCAATTTCGGTTCCGGTATCTTTAATTGTTACTTGTATTTTTCCTGCCTGCGGATGGTTTAAAACATCTGCAAGCGCTGCCTGGCAAATTCTGAAAAAATCAAGTTTTATTTCGGGTGATAAAATATGCTCCTGGTAATCATAACTAAATGAACATTCAATTCCGTGTAAAACAGAAAATTCGGAACAAAGCCATTCCATAGTCGTATTCAACCCACATTCATCCAGCATTTGCGGACTAATAGAAAATGCAAGCTTTTGAATAGTTTTTATCATAAGCCTGCAAACTGCAGAAGTATGCTCAAGCTTACTTTTTACTGCATCGGAAAAACCTGAGGTCTGCATATTCAACCAGCCTACTTCCATATTAACAACTGCAACTAATTGTGCCAGTTCTTCATGTAATTCATAAGCAAAGTATTTCCTGTCATTCTCCATCAGGTTTTTAAAATGACTGGTTAGCCCCTTATATTTTATGTACTGCTCTTCTGCTTCTATTTCTATTTTCTTTCTGGCTGTAATATCTTTTGCAATTGCCAGTACAATTTCTGTATTTGCAAGGTAAACAGAAGTCCACTCTAACCAAACAATATCGCCAGATTTTGTGACATAGCGATTACAGAAATTGTGCAGTACTTCTCCCTGAATAAGTTTAAACCGGTTTAGCAATGTTATCTCAACATCGTCAGGATGCATAAAAGCAGAAATCGGCCTGCTAAGCAACTCTTCCATGCTGTACCCTAATTTTCTGCATACAGCCGGATTCGCTGTCTTTAAAAAGCCATCTTTTCCTGCTATCCATACCAAATCTGGTGTTAGTTCAAAAAAATCGGGAAATCCAAAATCCTGCATAATTATTTTTTAATGTTATACCCGAAAAAATATCTTATCAAATTTGGGAACGGAACGGGAAAATAATTAAAATGTTGCTTACTTAGCAAATTCAGCTTGTTATTAGAATAATCACTACAACAATAAATCTGATTCAACGTATTCATCTTTGTTAATAACAATTAGACCCATTAGTTTAAAAC
>JAYUZB010000201.1:0-10483 GCA_043752185.1 Chitinophagaceae bacterium | reverse complement strand
GGTAAAGATATAACCATGAAAAACGGTGCGGCACCAATAACCATTACACCAACAATTTCTGCTGATGTTACTACTACATATTGGTTAACAGCACCGGGAATTTTGTACAGCAATTCACCATCGGTTACAGTGCAGCCAAAGGCTACAACAGAATATATAGTTGAAGCAAGAAACCCCGGTGGCTGTAAAACAACCGACAGGGTTACTGTGTATGTAATGTGTGATGGTGCTAATATTTTTATACCCAATACTTTTTCTCCAAACGGCAGTGGTGCCAATGATGTTTTTTATCCAAGAGGTTCGGGCATTTTTACCATTAAACTGTTGCGCATTTTCAACCGCTGGGGCGAAGTAGTTTTTGAGAAAGTAAATTTCTCTCCCAATGACCCAACAGCAGGCTGGGACGGCACTGTAAAAGGTAAAAAAGTAAATAGCGATGTTTTTGTATACACCGCAGAAGTGGTTTGCGAAAATAATAATTCGATGATACTAAATGGGAATATTGCATTACTGAGATAAGAAAATACTGCCCTGAGTTTTGAGGCTGAAATAATTTTAATACCCAATCCTATGAAAACAAATTTAAACCATACCATTTTTCAAACAGCAGTGATGATACTTTTATGCTCAGTGCCGGCTACAGCACAGGATATACATTTCTCACAATTTTGTGAAACACCATTACTGAGAAACCCATCGCTTGCCGGAATTTTTAAAGGCGATGTACGTGCACAAATGGTTTACCGCAGTCAGTGGAATAATGTTACCGATGCTTACCGCACCGGATCTTTTAATGTTGAATTTAAAAAACCAATTGGCAAGGGCGATGATTTTTTAACCATTGGTGCACAGGTTTTGTACGACAGGGCTGGAACCATTGCACTCACATCAACCCATTTATTACCGGTGTTGAATTACCAGAAATCTTTAAGCACTGATAGAAATATGTACCTGTCGCTTGGTTTTATGGGCGGGCTTGTGCAGCGAAGAATAGACCAGAGTAAAATGACAACAAACAGCCAGTACAATGGAAGTGAGTTTGATCCCAATCTGAACAATGGCGAAAATTTTGGCAAAACATCTTACTCATATTTGGATGCAAGCGTAGGCATGAGCTTCAACACACAAATAGGAGAAAATGAAAACAACAATATTTATGCTGGGCTGGCCTATCATCATTTTAATAAATCGAATAAGGTTTCTTTTTATGGTAATATAGATCTAGAAATGAAACCAAAATGGGTTGGCTCGCTAGGCATAAGAATGAATGTGAGTGAAGAATCTTATTTTACTTTGTATGGCGATTATAGCAAACAGGATACTTATCAGGAAATGGTTGCAGGTTTTTTGTACAGCTACCGGCTTGGTGACCCGGAAGACCCGAGATATGTTTTACATGTTGGCAGTATGGTACGTTTTAAAGATGCATTGATACCTGTTGTAAAAATTGATGTGGGGCATATGGCTGTATCGGTAAGTTATGATGTAAATACTTCTCAATTAAGAAATGCCAGTTATGGCCGCGGCGGATTTGAACTTTCTTTAGGCTATCAGAATTTTAATAATAAAGATAACAGCACCAGTAATGCAGTGCGGTGCCCAAAATTTTAAATTATTAATTCACTACCAATCAGATAAAAAAAATCCTGCATCAGCAGGATTTTTTTTATCAATAATTTATTACAGATTTGTAATCGGTTTATATTTCGGCACCAGTGCTTTCATAACCACCCATGCAATTAAATAAGCAACAGCACATACTGCAAACATAATGGTGTAACCGGTTTGTATGTGGCCCAATGCTTTATAATGATCGAATAAAGCACCTCCCGATTTTGAAATTAATACACCACCAAGCCCACCTGCCATACCACCGATACCCACAACAGAACCAACTGCTTTTTTAGGAAACATATCTGATACCGTAGTAAATATATTTGCACTCCAAGCCTGGTGTGCCGATGCACCGATACCTATCAGGATAACCGGTATCCAGAAACTGATATAACCCAAAGGTTGTGCAGCAAGTACTAATAAAGGAAACAACGCAATGATCAGCATGGCTTTCATGCGGCCATCGTAAGCATTGTAACCTTTTTTTATAAAGTAGGTAGGAAACCAGCCGCCGCCAATGCTGCCAAACATCGTCATGCTATACAATACAGCCAATGGCAACATGATTTCAGTTTTAACCATGCCATATTGTGCTTCCAGGTATTTAGGTAGCCAGAATAAAAAAAACCACCACACACCATCGGTCATAAATTTACCAAATACAAATGCCCAGGTTTGTTTGTAGCTTAATAATTTAAACCAGGCAACTTTTTCTTTTTGTTCAGTAACTGCAACTTCTGCATCGGTATCCGAATTAATATAGTCCAGTTCAGTTTTTGATAAACGTTTCTGTTTTTCTGGTTTGTCATAAAACATCCACCAAAAAATTATCCATAAAAAACCAATGGCACCAATTATTATAAATGCAGATTGCCAACCCCAATGCAGTGCAATCCAGGGTACAGTAAGCGGTGCAAGTATGGCACCTACATTTGCACCCGAATTAAATATCCCGGTTGCAAAAGATCTTTCTTTTTTTGGAAAATATTCTGCCGTTGCTTTAATGGCTGCCGGAAAGTTACCAGCCTCACCAAAAGCCAACACAGCACGTGATATCATAAAACCTAAAATAGAAATGGGTATCACCAAACCTATTGCTGCAAAAGCTCCCGAAAACATGCCACCAATTTCAATAGCATACGCATGCATTATTGCAGCAAGCGACCAAATAACAATTGCCCATATGAAACCTTTTTTTGTTCCGAGCTTATCAATAAACCGGCCTGCAAATAACATAGATATGGCATAAGCAAACTGAAACACAGTAACAATATTTGCATAATCAGTATTGCTCCAGCTAAACTCTTTTGAGAGATCTGGTGCAAGCAAACTTAACACCTGCCTGTCCAGATAGTTAATGGTCGTTGCAAAAAATAACAGTGCACAGATCGTCCAGCGGTATTTACCAATTTTTTCCATATTCATATAGCTGCGGTTTTGATTATTTTTTACAATCGCTAATTATAGCCAATACTTTTTTTGTTTCTTCAATAAGCCAATCGTATTGCTTATTGGCCATCACTTCTTTACTTACTAATTTACTGCCCATACCCACTGCACATACACCGGCTTTAAACCAGCCTTCAATATTTTCTTTGGTGGTATCTACCCCGCCTGTTGGCATAAATAATAGTTTAGGAAAGATGTCTTTAATTCCGCTTAAAAAAGATGGGCCAAGCATATTGCCCGGAAAAAGTTTAATGAATTTTATACCTGCATTTTCTGCAGCAATAATTTCAGATGGCGTCATACAACCCGGTGCATAAAAAATATCATTGGCTACTGCATATTCGGCTACTTCTTTCACAAAACCAGGACTCACCAAAAAATCGGCACCGGCACTCATGTAATCAGAAGCATGATGCATATTTTTAATGGTACCAACACCCAGCAAAAGGCCCGGCATTTCTGCATTACGCACTTCCACCATTTTTTTAAAGTTAGCTAAGGCTGCATCGCCACGGTTGGTATATTCCAATGCCATGATGCCTGCGCTATTCAATGCTCTTAAAGTTTCTACGCTGGTGGTTTCATCTGCATTAAAATATAAAGGAAGCATTCCCTGCTTTACGATTGCATCTGATACTTGTTGTGCTTTGCTCATTTTAGTTTTTTTAGTTGCTGAGATACAGAAGATTAATTTCAGTGCTTCTGTGGCAAAATTTAAATTTTTACTTTGATTACCAGCTTTTTTATTTCAGCATCACCAATCATGGGCGCATGCACATCTTCAGGAAAAAAAATCGCAAACTGACCATCGGTTAAATTGAAATACATATCCGGTTGTTCGCTGTACAACTGTACATCTTTATCAGGATTGTAACCGCCATTTTCTGTAACGCATTTTTCTCTCGGCTTCCAGCCAATAGTTTCCACACCTTTAATACAAAGCTGTATGTCAATATTATTATTATGACATTCAAATTTGGAAACCGATGCTTCAGCAGTCATGCCTGTTTTATTTGAAAAGATGGCTTTTAACCCTTCTGATATATCTGATTTTCCATCAGGCTCATTTGCAAGGTCTGTAGCATTGATGAATTCAAATGCTTTTGCAAACAAAGGATGAACTGAAAAGTATTTTGATGCGTTTTGTATGGTATCTATGATCATTTTTTATTCGTTTTGATAACACTTCGACTTCGCTCAGTGTTCAATTAAGATTTAATGTACAAGAGTGCGACGCCAATGAAGCTACATAGCAGCACTGAAGCCGGGCTCAAAAAAAAATTAACGCTGTACTCTACCGCTACCATCTCCCTTCATCAAATCTTTTACATCGCTTAATGTAGCATGATTTAAATCACCGGGGATGGTATGTTTTATAGCACTTGCAGCTACACCAAACTCTGCCGCTTCGGGCATTGGCATGCCTGTAACAAGTCCATAAATAAAACCGCTGGCAAAACTATCGCCGCTACCCACACGGTCAACTATTCTTACTTCGTATTGTTTGGTATGATAAAACTCGCTGCCATCGTACACCAATGCACTCCAGCCATTATCACTGGCGCTATGGCTTTCTCTTAACGAAGAAGCGATGTATTTGAATCCAAATCTTTCTTTCATTTGTTTAAACACATCTTTAAAGCCATCCAAATTTAATTCGCCCTTGGTAACATCGGTGTTGGCTGCTTTAAAACCCAAACACAAATCGGCATCTTCTTCATTACCTATACAAACATCAACGTGTTCGCAAAGTCTGGTCATAACTTCCCTTGCTTTTTCTTTGGTCCATAATTTTTTGCGAAAGTTGAGATCAATACTGGTGGTAATGCCTTTTGCCTTGGCAGCTTTTAAAGCATCCAAAGTTAAAGCCGCAGCTTTATCGCTTAACGCAGGCGTAATACCGGTGGTATGAAACCAATCGGCCCCATCAAATATTTTATCAAAATCAAATTCGCTTGCATCAACATCGGCAATGGAAGCTCCAGCACGGTCGTACACAACCTGTGAGGCACGCATGGATGCGCCCGTTTCCAGGAAATAAATTCCCAGGCGGTCGCCGCCTCTTGCTACGAACTGTGTATCTACACCATAGCGGCGCAAATGATTTATAGCCGACTGGCCGATTGCATTGTTAGGCACTTTGCTTACAAAGGTTCCGTTCAATCCATAGTTACACAGCGCAGCAGCCACATTGGCTTCGCCGCCACCATAGGTAATATCAAATGAATCGGCCTGTACAAAACGTTTAAAATCGGGAGTTGACAAACGCAACATGATCTCGCCAAGCGTTACTACTTTCTTGCTCATTGTATTTGAATTAATATTTAAAAATTAAAGTAATTATTTGCATTGTTAAAACAGATGTCCTGTATGATTTTTCCGGTATGTTCAATATCATCCGGCAACTCGCCATTTTCAATTTCTTCGCCAAACAGGTTACACAAAATGCGCCTGAAATATTCGTGGCGTGGATAGCTCATAAAACTTCGGCTATCGGTAAGCATACCAACAAACTTACTCAGCAAACCCATGTTGGATAAAGCATTGATCTGTTTAAGCATTCCGTCCTTCTGATCTAAAAACCACCAGGCTGAACCAAATTGAATTTTACCTGCAACCGATCCATCATTGAAATTCCCAATCATGGTTGCCATCAATTCATTATCGGCCGGATTTAAATTGTATATAATTGTTTTGGCCAACTGATCAGTTGAATCCAGCTTATTTAAAAATTTAGCCAATGCTTTTCCCTGCGAAAAATCGCCGATAGAATCCCAGCCGGTATCGGCCCCCAATTGCTTAAGCATGCGTGCATTGTTATTGCGCAATGCTCCCAGGTGATATTGCTGTACCCATCCTTTTTCACAATCCCATTTTGCAAATTCAACCAGCATGGCTGATTTGAATTTTATATTTTCAGCATGACCCAGTTCCTTACCACTCCTTATTTTATCAAAGCTGTTTTTAATTTCTGCATCGGTATAATCTTCGGCATATAGTTGTTCCAAACCATGATCAGAAACAGAGCATCCGTTTGCAGCAAAAAAATCATGACGTGCTTTTAAAGCCTTTAAATAATCAGTATAAGAAGAAACAGAAATGCCGGAAACTTCTTCTACCCTATTTACATACACATTAAATGTTGCGGCATCATCTACATTCATGGCTTTATCGGGTCGGTAAGCCGGTAATATTTTTATTTCAAAACCGTCTGCTTTAATTTTTTGATGATATTCCAGCGAATCTGTAGGATCATCTGTGGTACACAACACTTTTACATTCATCTTGCGCAATAAATTGCGAACAGAATATTCGGGTGTTTTTAATTTGGCCGATGCTTCATCATAAATTTCCTTAGCTGTATCAGCATTTAGAATTTTATTGATGTTGAAGTAGCGTTGCAGTTCCAGGTGTGTCCAGTGGTACAAAGGATTACGCAAAGTATAAGGAACGGTTGCCGCCCAGTTCTGGAATTTTTCATAATCGCTTGCATCGCCTGTACAAAACCTTTCGTTAACGCCATTGGTACGCATGGCCCTCCATTTGTAATGATCACCATACAACCATACCTGGGTAAGGTTTTCGAAATTAATATCATTCGCAATCTGGTCTGGTGGAAGATGATTGTGATAATCAATAACAGGCATTGGCTTGGCAAAGTCGTGATATAATTGCTGCGCTGTTTTATTCTGCAATAAGAAATTTTCGTCTAAGAATTTTTTCATAATATCTTTCAGCCTCACCCCAACCCCTCTCCAAAGGAGAGGGAACTGGAAGTTGGCAGTTTAGTAATTAATATATTTCATATTTCGCTTAAATCTTCTCCATTTCCCTCCCCTTCGGGGAGGATAGGAGGGGCCGGCTCTTTACAATGAAACGCCTCTTTTCCATGGAATAAAATCATCCTGGTTCAAGAGCACTGCTTTTGGTATCACTTCGCCACTTGCAGCTTTTATGCAATACTCCAGAATATCTTCTCCCATCTGCTCAATGGTTTTATCGCCTTCTATAACCGGACCGCAATCAATATCAATAATATCGTTCATTCTTTTTGTAAGATTGCTGTTGGTTGAAACTTTAATAGTAGGACAAACAGGATTACCTGTTGGTGTGCCCAGGCCTGTTGTAAACAATATTAAAGTAGCGCCACTGGCTGCTTTGCCGGTGGTGGCTTCCACATCATTACCGGGTGTGCAAACCAAATTTAAACCGGGCTTTGTTGCAGGCTCGGTATAATCCAACACATCAACAACCGGCGATGTACCACCTTTTTTTGCAGCACCTGCGCTTTTGATAGCATCTGTAATTAATCCGTCTTTTATATTTCCGGGCGATGGATTCATGTGAAAACCTGAACCCACACTTAATGCAGCATCATTGTAATTCGTCATGAGGGTAATGAATTTTTTTGCTGCTGCTTCATCACTGGTACGATCAATTAAATTTTGCTCTACGCCACATAACTCTGGAAACTCCGCCAATAAAATCCGTCCGCCCAATGCTACAACCAGGTCGCTGCAGTAACCAACGGCCGGGTTTGCCGATATGCCACTAAAACCATCGCTGCCACCGCATTTTACACCAATAGACAATTTACTAAGCGGTGCTGGTTTTCTTTCTGCTTTATTAATTTCAATTAAGCCGCTGAATGTTTTTTGTATTGATTCTGCAATCAGTTGCTCTTCACTTTGCGATTGCTGCTGTTCAAAAATATACAGTGGTTTATCAAAGTTGGGATTGAGTTTTTTCAGATCGTTCATAAAATCCTGCACCTGTAAATTCTGGCAACCCAAACTTAAAACTGTAACACCGCCCACATTGGGATGATTGGCATACGATGCCAGCAATTTACTGAGTATGGCTGCATCCTGCCTGATACCGCCGCAACCGCCCTGGTGGTTTAAAAATTTTATGCCATCTACATTTTCAAAAACACGAAGCCCCATCCCACCCTTCCCCGAAGGGGAAGGAGCGAAAGAATCTGCTGAAGGAAGTTCTTCTCCTTTTTCAAATGCTTCAACAAGAGTTTTGGTATAACGCTTATATTTATCAGTCACTGCATAACCAAGTTCATTGTGCAATGCTTCACGTATCACATCCAGGTTTCTGTTTTCGCAAAACACTGTTGGAATAAACAACCAATAATTTGCGGTGCCAACTTCTCCATTGCTACGGTGATAGCCATTGAAAGTTTTGTTGCTGAATTTAGAGACATCCGGAGCCGTCCATTTAAAATCTGTTTTGCGATATACAAAAGGCTCCGCTGCATGTTTAAGATTAGCTGTTGAAATGATGCCACCTTTTGGAATGGCAGATTGAGCTTTACCAACCATTACGCCATACATCACCACCACATCGCCTGTATTTAAATTGGTGGTAACAAATTTATGTTTAGCCGCAATATTATCTTGCAGCATAAATGTTTCGCCATTAAAACTTACCTCTTCGCCTTTCGATAAATCAGTTAGTGCAACCAAAACATTATCATCCGGATGAATTTTTGCTAATTTCTGTTTCATTAATTATGCAATACTTTTTTTAGAATGCAGCGGATCAATTACAGCCGCCATTCCTATTTCAATAATATCATTCAGTTTTTCCTGTACGGCAGCGGCAAAGCCCGGTAAGGCAGTCAAGTCAGCTCCCCACAGGCTTGTATCCTGTAATACCGAAACCGCCATTTGTGTAGCTACGGTAGTTTGCCACTTTTCGTAAAAGTAAGCAGCTTTGGCATCATTTATATGGTAGTAGTTATCATGAAAGCTGCCATAATATTTTCCATCTTCTTCCTTAACTGCTTTCATAAAATAAATATAGGCAGCAAACCCCGTAGCCATATTTTCTGGAACAGCATTATGTTGTTTATAATGCTGCAATAAAACCGGTACAACTCTCATCTTTATTTTAGATGAATATTGTACAGTTATTGCCAGCCACTGGTGCTCAATAAATGGATTGCGGAACCTGTCTAAACAGTTTGCGGAAAATTCGGCCGTTTGTTCTGCAGTTGCTTTGTACGGTATAGCATTTGCAATTTCGTTTTGCATTAATGAACTGATGAACTGATGCATTTGTTCATCATCCATTGCTTCCTTTACCGTTTGCAGGCCTGATAAGAATGCAACACCGCAACTCATTGTGTGTGTTCCGTTCAGTAACCGCAGTTTCAACTCACGAAATAAATTGATGTCGTCGGCAATCACCACACCTTTATCTGCTTTGGCAAAAGATAAAACTTCTGCAATTTCATCATTGCCTTCAATGGCCCACAGGCGGTACACTTCAGTCATCAGCAACAGATCATCAGTATAACCAATTTCGTTTTCAATATTTGTTTTCTGAGTTTTATCAGGTTTGCCGGGAACGATACGATCAACCAGTGAATTGCAAAATGTATTTGAATTTTCGAGCCAGTCAATAAACGGTTCTTCCAGGCCATTGAGGTAAGCCAGTTCGGTTACAATAGATTCAAGTTTTTTGCCATTATCAACAATCAGTTCGGTTGGTACGATGACCATGCCGGATTGTTTGCTGCCGGCAAAGGCTTTAAAGCGTTCGTATAAAAATGATAATAATTTACCCGGATAAGAAACCGGTGGGTAACGTTTGATATCATCCTGCACCAGTTCTATACCTACCTCAGTTGTGTTTGAAATAATTATTTTCATTTGTGGATTGTGGGCACACTCTAATATTTTATTCCACTCATTTTTTGCAGAAAGCACCCTGCTGATGGATGAACATACAATATTTTCTTCCTGATTTTTTCCATCTTCAATGCCACGCACACAAATCGTATAAAGTCCATCTTGTTTGTCAAATGCAGTAACATCACCGCCATCGGTTGATTTTACAACCACTATCCTGCCATTAAATATGCCCTGCTTATTGGCTTTGTCAATAAAATAATCGGGCAGGCCACGCAGCAAAACACCGGTACCAAACTGCAGCACTTTTTCCGGCAATTCAAGCAATGCCACATTGGGCAACAGTACTTTTTCTGTCTGTATATTTTTTAAATTGTACTTTGATATCCACATAATAAGCCGTTAATAATATTATTTAATCTTTATTGACATTCCATTTCAATTTCCATTCAGGATATTCTGTTGTAATTAATTTTAAAGGCCAGTTACCATACCAGGCATAACCAATCCTTCTTTCATTTTCTACTTCTGCCAGGGTTTTGTGCCGCTGACTATCTCTGCCTGCAAAAAAAGCTTCATTGGTTTCCATATCATAAAACCTTGCCCAAACCACACTGTTGCTATCTGCAACCAAAATCCTGTCCTTACCACTTTTTTTCTGGGGCGCTGCAATGTCGACATATTTATAGCCGGTAATTTTAACTTTATTCAACCATTCAACCGCTGCGTTAACTGATTGAATTATTGCAGGCGAAGGTTGTTCAATGCGCATT
>JAYUZB010000200.1:0-23715 GCA_043752185.1 Chitinophagaceae bacterium | reverse complement strand
CCAATCAGAAAGAAGATTAATAGCAACGTATTTTTCACCAAACCTTAAATTTAAAATTGAAGGTATTAAAAGGAAGTTTTACTCACTGAGAAAATTGTGGGAAAGGAGGGTTGTAGCCACTTATCCTACTAAATTTAGGTATCCGCTCACCCAGAGAAATTGTATAAAATGGAGACTAAAAATAAAAAGGAGAAATCATTTGATACCGTAAAGATATTAAGAGAGATTATGGAAAAAATTGCAAAGGAAACTGGGAAAATGAACTCTAAGGAGTTTAAAGATTACCTGAATAAAAACAAACTATCCTCTTTAAAATAATTTATCCTACAACTTCAGTCGATTAAACGGAAAACTAAATTTTTGATATACAAACTCTCATAAAAAAAGAGTGAAGGCATAGAACTTTATTGTTAAACGGGAAATTTCACCCGCCTGTATAATGCCGGCTTTGATGCCGGCAATAATTAAAATGTTTGAATTACTTAGCTACTATTAATCAATTGTACCCCAAGCTTCAACAAGTAAACTTATGCATATCAACCTGCCTTACAAATGCATTTTTTCTTTCTTTCCCAATAACTCTTCTACAGTCTCCTGATACATTTCATCAGGAACGCAACAGTCTACCGGGCAAACCGCAGCACACTGTGGTTCTTCATGAAAGCCCTGGCACTCGGTACACTTATTAGGTGTAATGTAGTACACATCCATGCTTACGGGTGCCTGGCGCTGGTCGGCATCAACCTGGGTTCCATCCATTAAAGTATACATGCCTTTAATGCTGGTACCATCAGATACTGCCCATTCAACACCACCTTCGTAAATTGCATTATTGGGACACTCGGGCTCGCAGGCACCGCAGTTAATACATTCTTCTGTGATCTTTATAGCCATCTATCGTAATTTAGATTTTTTAAACCTCCTTATGGAAGCCAGTGCAATTTAATAATAACAATATGAATTTACAAAAACGAATTGAAATATTACAGGCCTTACAAAAATATTTATTTAGTAATGATGAGGAATGGCAAAATATAAAAACAAAAGCCTCTTTTCATAATGGTTGGTTTACGCAAGACTTTATTGATTTGGCAGTACAAAATATCTGTACCCAATTTTTGCAAAAAGAAAAACTGGAGCAATGGGCTGCACATTATCACCTGGATGATAATGTAGGAGGAAAGAACATCGGCATTGTAATGGCCGGCAATATTCCGCTGGTAGGCTTTCACGATTTTTTGTGTGTATTCATCAGCGGCCACAAACAAACCATCAAATTATCTTCTAAAGATGATATACTGCTGAAGCACCTGGTTGAAAAAATGACAGCATGGGAACCTTCACTTTCTGCATCTGTTTGTTTTGCCGAAATGCTGAAAGGATGTGATGCCTACATTGCTACCGGCAGCAATAATTCTGCACGCTATTTTGATCAGTACTTTTCTAAATATCCGAACATCATTCGCCGCAACCGCACAGCAGTGGCTGTTTTAAATGGAAAGGAAACAGCCAACGAACTGGAGCTTTTAGCCGACGATGTGCATCAGTATTTTGGATTGGGTTGCAGAAATGTTACCAAATTATATGTTCCGCCTGGTTATGATTTTGTTCCGCTTTTAAGAGCTTTTGATAAATACAAATATTTTGCAGATCATCATAAGTTTAAAAATAATTACGATTACCAACTATCCATTGCCTTGCTCAATAATATTTTTTACATGACCAATGGCAGCGCTTTATTGCTGGAGAACGATGCCATTTTTTCAGCCATCAGTCAGCTTAATTATAGCTTTTATGAAAATGAAAAAAAACTGCTGGATGATTTAACCGGTAATGAAGATATACAATGCATTTGCGGCCATGCTGGTATTGCCTTTGGCCAGGCACAGTGCCCGGGATTAATGGATTATGCAGATGGAGTTGATACTATGCAATTTTTGTTAACTTTATAATCTCTAACAGATATCACTGATTTGCACAGATGATCAGTGTTAATCTCTGTTATCTGTGAGAGAAAATCAATCTACGAAGCTCTTCCTAATTAATTGTTAAACATGGCAGTGGGTAAATAACATTTTGTCATTGCTTCGTTATTTTGCATCAACAGGCACGGGAGTTGATAGATAAAACAAACCGCAGCAACAAAAACTTTATAAAATTGTTGATATAAAATAAAACCTACGAAAAATGAAATGGAAACAAATTTTCTTTACAGTTGCAATTAGTGCAGTAACCGCCCTGGCAGTTATTTGGGGCTATGGAGCTTATGTTAAAAACACCAATACCTATGCAGGCCAGCAGGAAGGTGTAATGCCTGCCAATTACAAATATGCAGGCCTGCTTGATGGTGGCGTACCTCCCGGCAGTGCTATTGATTTTACAGAACCCGCCCAGGCGGCAACCCCTGCAGTAGTGCATATAAAAACCAAAACAAATGCAAAACAGGTAAGCAACAGTTTGCCTAAAAAGCAACCTGCCAATCCATTCAGCGATCTTTTTGATGATGAAATGTTTAACCAGTTATTTGGTAACCGTGGCCGCGGTGTTATACCCGAGCAAAGGGCCAGCGGCTCTGGTGTTATCATCAGCAATGATGGCTACATTGTAACCAACAACCACGTGGTTGATAATGCCGATGAAATAAATGTTACGCTCAGCAATAAAAAAACCTACAAGGCAAAAGTAATTGGTACCGATCCTTCTTATGATCTGGCTGTTATTAAAGTTGAGGCTGCCGGATTACCGTTTTTACTATATGGCAATTCAGATGATGTAAAGATTGGCCAATGGGTTTTAGCAATTGGTTATCCGCTAAATTTAGAAACAACCGTAACAGCTGGTATCATTAGCGCAAAAGCAAGGTCTCTTGGATTAAATAAAGATAGAAGCGGCGACCCGGCTTCGGGTGTTGAATCGTTTATACAAACAGATGCTGCAGTAAATATGGGTAATAGTGGTGGCGCACTTATCACCACCGATGGTAAATTGGTTGGTGTTAACTCTGCCATTGCATCGCCTACCGGTTATTATTCAGGATATTCTTATGCAATACCTGTAAATATTGTAAAAAAAGTGGTGGACGACCTGATTAAATTCGGTACCGTGCAAAGAGGATTTTTGGGTGTACGTTTTGTAAATGCCAGCGATTTAACAGATGATGATAAAAAGAGACAGGGAATACCCACAGCTGCCGAAGGTATTTATGTTACCGATGTGCCTACTGATGGTGGTGCATACGAGGCTGGCATTCGCAAGGGCGATATGCTTACCAAAGTAAACGGTGCCGAAATAAGCAATGGTGCCGAAATGCAGGGCCTGATAAGCCGCCAGAAACCAGGCGATAAAATACCCATAACTTATATAAGAAGTGGAAACGAAAAAACAGCCCTGGTAACTTTAAAAAATAAAGCAGGCAATTACGATATTGTAAAAGCCGATGCAGTTTTGGAAACATTAGGTGCTGAGCTTACCACCCTTGATGCAAAAAAAGCCCGTGAATATGGTGTTACTGGCGGTGTAATTGTAAAGAAAATAAATGAAGGTGCTATAAACGAGCAGACCCGTATGAAAGATGGTTTTATTATTTTAAAAGTAAATGATAAAGAAGTAAAGAGTGTAGATGAAATGAAAGCTGCTGTAGGTCTAAACAAAAGCATAACCATCAGCGGGTTTTATCCCGGTTATGATGGTGTGTATGAATACCCGATTTCGCTGGATAATAATTAAAAGATTAATGAATAAAAAAATGGGCAGCGAAATCGTTGCCCATTTTTTTGTGTTTACATTTTTCTTTCAAAAACCAAATAATCCCATGGCTTCATTTTTATAAACGAACCGGTATTCAAATGGTTTTCCAACCCGTTAAAAACATTGGTGTACACATTATTTATAAGCAGGTCTTTAATAGTAAAGGCTGCAGGTTCTTTACTTAAATTTAAAAAAACAAGCACTTCATACAAATCATGCTTGCGTAAATAGGCCATAATGTTTTTACCACCTTCGGTAAGTATATGAAAAGTGGTAACAGCCACATCGGCCGAGCGCAATGCCGGGTTATTTTTACGAAGCGTTAATAAAGTTTTATAAAAATCATGAAACTGGTATTCACCTGTCCATTCAATAGCATCTTTCTCAAAAAACTGTAGTCGTTTGGTATTGGGCATTTCTTCGCCGCTGTATATCATTGGTATTCCATTCCAGGTACAACTGAATACAATCAGGCATTTCAGCATATCACCATACTTTTCTAAGCCGGTGCCGTTCCAGGTATTTTCATCGTGGTTACTGGTAAAATACATCCGGTGTGCCTCTTCCGGAAAGGAAGCATCATACCTGGCAAGCACATCGTATAAACTATTAAAACCTGTTTTTCCTTTGTAATAATTTTCGGTTGTATGCATCCACTCCCAGGTAAAAGTTGCGTCAAAAACTTGGTGGTAATCAATCTCCTCTGATTCGGCAAGCCAGAACAGGTTGGGCTTTAAAGGCTCAATAATTGTACGGGCTTTTTTCCAAAATGCAAGTGGTGTAAGGTGTGCCAGGTCGGCCCTGAAGCCATCAATATCAAATTCAGTAATCCAATATTGCATGGCATCAATCATTGCATCCTGTTCTGCAGCATTGCTATGGTCAATTTGTATAACATCTGTCCAGTCGTATGGTGCTTTAAAATTCCCTTCCTCATCTCTCACAAAATATTCCGGGTGATCTTTAGTCCATACATTATCCCATGATGCATGATTGGCAACCCAGTCCATAATCACTTTCATTTCCAGATCATGCGCAAGTTTCACCAGGTTTTTAAAATCAGCCGCTGTACCAAATTCCGTATTCACTCCTTTAAAATCGGCTATGGAATAGTAACTGCCCAATGTGCCTTTGCGGTTGGTTTTGCCAATAGGGTGAATGGGCATTATCCAAAGTACTTCCACACCCATATCTTTAAGCCTTGGTAAAGATTCGGCAAAAGCATTGAAAGTTCCTTCATTGGTATATTGCCTGATATTTACTTCATAAATATTGGTATTGGCAATCCAGTCGGCTCTTTTATAAAGTGCATTGTTCATTTATAAAACGATTAAATTATATAATCAAATGTAAGCACAGGATCTTGAAAATGTAGATACTTTTAAAAATGCAATACACATCAAAGGGTTGCCAACCTTTCTTAAGAGATTTCTAAGGTTAAAAAATCTTTACAAAGGTTAGCAACACTAAAGCAGTTTTAAATGCAGCCCTTTATTTTACCATCAACAATGTACCTTTGCGTTTGTTATAATTTACGATGAAAAAATTTGACGTTCCCATAATATACCGCAGCCCTTTAATTGCGGCAATAAAAAATAAGCGTAAGGAGCAGGACAAGATGAAAAAAGATTTCACGCCTACCCTGCTGGATTACGGCCCTCTTAAAATTTACCTGGCCCGGCATTTTGGATTTTGCTATGGTGTGGAGAATGCGATAGAAATTGCTTTTCGTACCATTGAAGAAAATGCCGGCAAGCGAATTTTTTTATTGAGCGAAATGATTCACAACCCGCAGGTAAATGCCGATCTGCTGGAAAAAGGTGTTCAGTTTTTACAGGATACCCACGGCAAACAGGTTATACCATTTGACACTTTAACCAAAGATGATGTGGTGATTATCCCTGCGTTTGGTACAACACTGGATATTGAAAAGCAACTTACAGATATTGGAATTGAAACTTACCGGTATAATACTACCTGCCCCTTTGTAGAAAAAGTGTGGAACCGAAGTGAGCAGATTGCCCAAAAAAATTATACCGTTATTGTACATGGCAAACCCACACATGAAGAAACAAGGGCTACTTTTTCGCATGCATCGGCACATACACCTACAATCATTGTAAATGACATCAATGATGCTATCCGTTTAAGTAAATATATTTCAGGCGAAAAGAATGTTGATTTATTTAACCGTGATTTTGCCGGTAAATTTTCGGCAGGTTTTGATATACATAAGGACCTTGAACGTATCGGCGTTGTAAATCAAACTACCATGCTGGCAAGCGATACACAGGAAATATCAGATTTTCTAAAACAGGTTATGATGACAACGTATAACCTGGATGAGAATACGATAGAACAACGTTTTGCCGATACCCGTGATACTTTATGCTATGCAACCAACGATAACCAATCGGCGGTTTATGGATTACTGGAAACAGAAGCTGATCTTGCCATTGTGGTAGGCGGTTACAACAGCAGTAACACTACCCATTTGGTAGAATTGTGTGAGGGCAAACTACCCACCTATTTCATCAGCAGTGAGGAAAAGATCATTTCAGAAAATTCTATTCAGCATTTTGATATTCATGACAAATCAGAAAAAATCACTACTAATTTTTTGACCGATAAAAGACCTTTGAAAATATTAATGACCAGTGGTGCAAGTTGCCCCGATGCATTGGTGGAGGCGATTATCAATAAATTAAAATTAATTTTTGATATTGATAAACCTACTGATGAACTCCTGCAAGAATTAAATCAATCGTAATAAAAAAATATACAGTCTTAGGCTCGTCCAAAAAAACGCTTCATTAAGTCTCCCTAAATAAGATTTTAAACCCGGCTAATATCACTACCCAATCATAAATCGGGCAGGGTTTTTATTTACAATGTTGGCCGTTACCATTTATAAAATAATCAGTACTTGATTAAAATAAAGAGCCCCCCGGTTAAGGCGGGGGGACATCTTTTGCTTGTGCTTGGTTATCGAAACTCTTTTAGTACTTTATCAATTTATTTATTACCGCATTGCCTGCTTCGCTGGTAACTTTTACAGTGTACATACCGGGAGCCAGATTAGTAATATTTACAACAGTATTGTTTGTTGTACTTGTTTGTGTTTTTACCAGTTGCCCGTTTGCTGCATAAACAATAATGGTGTTTTTGCCGTTCTCCATCCCTTTTACAGTAAACATATTTATTACCGGATTAGGTGCAATAACAATGCCACCACCTTTTGAGCAATTGGCTGATTGAATATTGCTGTAGGTAAATGATCCGTCTTTGTCAATCATTTTAAGGCGGAAATAATAGGTAACACCACTCTGCATCTGATAGTTGAACTGGTATGATTTTGTTGATGAACTTGAACCCGATGCCAATATTGTGCTTACGGTTGTATAAACAGGATTGGCACCTGTACTAACTTCAACTTCAAACCTGTCACTGTTTATTTCTGAAGAGGTTTTCCAGTTCAGATTGGCTGTGCAATTGTTTTTAGTTACAACAAATTCAGACAGATTGATTACCAAAGTACCACCACCAGTCCATCTTAACTGGTATAAGGCCGGAGAAAGATCTACTTTACCTGCTGCATCTACATATGCATAGCTGAACCTAAGGCCAGAACCTGCCCATGGGTTTGGTAAAAACACCGTTAACAGAGCAGCATTAAAATTCGGAATGATCTGGTTAAGCGTAATAGCCACTCCATTATACCTTAGTGTTGCTGCTGTATTACTTGAACCAACAGTTGCCAATGTTGTAAACTGTACTGATTTGCCAGATAAAACACCCTCTGTTGGTTGATCTTCAGGATCGCTACCGGATAATATTGGCAAATTGCCAAACCTACCAGCACCAGGTGTGTTTAAAGTAATTGATTCGCCAACAACTGGTGTTGTTATTAATGTTGTAAATGGTTTTGTGTCTGGTAAGCGCTCAATACCAAAATTATTATCTCCTTTAATATCGAGAGATATAATTCCTATTGAAGCAGACATACCATCAGCACTACCATCACTTCCAGCTCCAACTCCATTAAACTCACCGGTATAAACCCAACCGGCTGGTAATGCTGTCGGTGGCGCTGCCAATGGTGTGGTATATGTTCCTGCACTTGAATTGGTTGTTAACTGAACACTATAAGTTCCTACAGGAACATTATCAAATAAATAAGCTCCGTTTACATCAATTGGTTTGCTTGCAACCACAAGGCCACTACTATTTAACAGGTTGGCAAATAATGTGCCGCCTGCATTTGTTCCGGGGTTATTAACGGAACCAGATTGAGATATATTACCATCAGTTAAACCATCTGCATCGTTAAATACAGTACCTGAAATTATCTGTACCACAGGCTCTTTAAAACTGGCTGAAACATACCAGATATCGCCAGTAAAAGGATCTCTTGGTGCACCAGTGGCTGATCCCGGGGCCGACCATGCAAATTGTGAACCGGTACCTCCCTGTAAATAAACCTTATAAACCAGTTGGGTTACAGTACCATTTATTCTTATACTACCTGTTGCTGCACCTACGTTATTAATAAACTCTTGGTTATCTACTCTAGAACCTCCGTTAGGATTAACATCATTATTGTTTAAAATGTTATTACCCACAAGTGCCATGTAGGAATTACTTGACATTAAGGTAGATGTTACACCCGTGGTAGCCAGTTCAAGCTCAGTAGAGAAAAAAGTTGAAATATAATTGGCCGGGAAATTGGGTTGACCAACTGGTAAATACCTGTAAGACCCGCCTAAACCCGCAATATGAATAACTGGGTTACTAACCGGGTAATTAAAGGTTAAAACCAGGTTGCCAAAATATACTCTTGAACCCCTCGGATTTGCAATGGTATCATTATATAAAGCCTGGGCTGTTGTAAATACTTCCACACCTCCATTCAGTTTACTGAGTGAAGCATCTGCAACATTTAAACCTGTGCCTAATTGAGCCCCGGTTGCTGTTGGGCTGGAAGTAAACATAGCGTTTGTTGGGCCGCCATTTCCCCCACCATATTCACCAACAATATTGTAGCGTTCATAAGGATTTCCTCCCTGGGGAATGGGATCGCTTGCAAGTGAAGGGCCAATACCAAAAACCAGTCCTGTAGTTTGAACAGTGCTTACTCCTTGATTATTATAATTCGCAGTACCGTAATTTAAATTAGTAAACTGCTGATTGGTGAAGGAAACACTAAAAGTAGAACGGGGGAAATACGTTGAAAAATTGTCACTGTTAAACGCATCTTTTTTAAATTCCGTTACTACCGGAACAGTGCTGGAACCATAACCGTAATTGGAATTAGCCAAAGGATTAGCATTCCGTGACATTTCAATAATTGGAATCGGTTGTGCAATTACACCCATTGCTGCACTTAACGCAACAAGTGATAACATCAGAGGTTTTAAACTTTTTTTCATTTTTTTAATTTTTTAGTGATAACCAAATTTTAATTTCTATATAAATCTTAACAAGCATTTTTATTAACCAATAATTACTTCTCCGGTCCTTAACCTAATACCAAAGTTTGCATCAAAAACATCACTGGTTTCGGTATCAAGGAATAACATTCCATTTGGTACCCCATCGCTGCCAGAAAGCGGCCCTGCACCTAAGTTTTCACCAACCCGCTGCCATCCCGAAGGGAGGAAAGGAGTAGGAGAACTTTGACCCGGGTAGGCGAAAAGACTACTCAACACTATCTTGTACGAATGATTCAATTCCACATCAGTAAAGCGGTAAGTGCCATCTGGAAGAATTGTTTCTATCTGGACGATCTGGTTTGTATTAATATCAACCAGGTAGATGTATAGCGCATTAGGTATGGCCAGATTACTGGTTTTATTTATTTGCAAATCAGTTAAACCATTTGCATCATGCCAAACATTTCCGTTGATGTTGATTGATTTATAAAGCCCTGCATCTACATTGCTGATAAGCTGCCCTTCTGTTACACTAAATGGAGCTGTTTGGCCAGTAGCATCTACTTTGCTGTTGTCATTTGCGGCGGCTCCTCCAACATTTTGTAATGTCCAGGTTGATGAAGGATCTGGCTGGTTTGTGAACTTAAGATAATAGCCTGCGCCCGGAGCCACATTGCTTATCTGATAGAATCCGTTACCATCAGTTATTGCTGAACCGATTGGTTGATTGGCTGAATTGTAAAGCGTTACAATTACACCCGCAATACCCGGTTCACCAGCATCCTGTAAACCATCTCTATCTAAATCAAGCCAAACAAAATCACCAATGATAGCAGGTACAAATGGTTTTAAACCTGCATCAACTGTAAGGTTTACCTGGCCGGCAGTTAGGGTTACCGGTGCAGTTTTACCTGTGGCAGGATCTACGTCACTGTCTGTAAGGTCTCCGGCAACAACTGCATCCTTAATGGTAAATACCAGTTGGGTTGGTATGGTACCAAATCCTACGGTGTAGGTACCAGGATTGAGGTTGCTGAAGAAATATTTTCCGCTTTGATCTGTTATTGTTGAGGTTACAGCAACATTGGCTGCATCGTAAAGTGTTACAGTAATACCTGCAATGCCTGTCTCGGTTGCATCCTGTGTACCGTCTTTGTCTGCATCAAACCACACATAATCGCCAAGTGCAGCTCTGGTAGAATAAATACCTGCATCAATAGTCATATTTGAAGCACCACCGCTGATTACATAAGTACCTGTCTTTCCTGTTACAGGATCGGCATCACTGTCTGTATTATCATTTCCACCCAAATCTTTTGGTGAGAACACAAAGCCTGATGGCAGGTTGCTAAACTGTACCGAATAGGTTGCATTGGCAAGGTTTACAAATTTGTAAGTGCCAGTACCATCAGTTACTGTTGTTGCAATTACAACATTTGAAGCGTTCAATAATGAAACGGTTACACCTGGCATACCCTGCTCGCCTGCATCCTGTACGCCATTATTATTTGCATCAAACCATACACGGTCGCCTATCTGGCCAAGTGGTGCTGTTGGATTAAATAAACCAAGGTCTATATCCAGCCTTTCATCACCGGCTGCTACACTAAACACATCCGTTGTTGATGATCCTCCCGAAACCGGGTTTCCATCACTATCCAATGTACGGTCTGTTCCGGCTCCTTTTGGTGCTGCATTGTATCCGGCTGGCAAAGTACTGAAACGTACTTTGTAATCACCCGCTGGTAAACCTGTAAACAGGTATTCACCCAATGCATTGGTTACAGTAATTGTTGGTTGTACACCCGGAGTAACGGGATCTTTGTCTATCGGGTTACCGGCTGCATCAAGCAATTCTACAGTTATATTCTGCATACCTAATTCACCTGCATCCTGTAAACCGTTATTATTTAAATCGTACCATACTTTATTGCCTATTGATGCTGTTCCGGCCATAGCTGAACGGATACCGGCATCCACATCCAGGTTGGTTTGGCCTGCTGCTAATGTTATGGTAGCTGTTCTTCCTGTTGCAGGATTGGCATCGCTGCCTGTTGCTGCTGTACCTGCACCTGTTGTGGTGAAAGTAAAGCCTGCTGGTACATTGCTGAAACCAACAGTATAATTACCTGCAGCCAAATCTGTAAATATGTAGTTACCATTTACATCAGTAACAGTTAACTTAATAGCTGTATTTGCTGCATCATATAATATTACAGTCATTCCCTGTACACTTGCTTCGCCTGCATCCTGTATGCCGTTTTGATTGGCATCAAGCCATACACGGTCGCCGATTTTAGCAGTGCCCGGAGCTGTGGTTAACCAGTAGCCTGCATCAACCGTTGTAATACGCTGGCCTGCTGCAAGTGCAAAGGTTGCAGTTCTTGAAGTAGCCGTTTCAACATCACTGTCGGTATTTGAACTTAGCGGATCGGTACTGAGTTTAGTGGTTACTGTGTATCCAGCCGGTGTCACAAACTCTACTTTGTAATTACCTGCTGGTACATCATTAAAAATATATTCACCGGTAGCATCAGTTGTTGTGGTAGCAATGATTGTATTGGTAGTTGCATTAACCAATCTTACCGTTACACCGGCAATGCCCGGCTCACCTGCTTCCTGTATACCATTTTTATTAATATCATTCCATACATAATCTCCAATAGTGCCATTAGCTGTTTGCTGTGGTTTTACACCGGCATCTACATAAGTTATCTGGTCGCCGGCATTTACAGTAAAAGATGCTGTACGCCCGGTTGCCGGAATGATATCACTATTAGTTGTTCCGCTTATTGCTCCGTTATTTGGAGAGAAAACAAATGCCGGTGGTAGACTAACACCTACACTATAAGTGCCAGGAGTTACATCTGTAAACAGGTAGTTACCGTTTACATCGGTATAAGTACTGCGTACCGGTGTACCAACAGAGTTGTATAATGTTACTAAAACATTTGAAACGCCCGGCTCCCCAGCATCCTGCACACCATCACCATTTGTATCCAACCAAACACGGTCGCCAATACTTGATGTGGAAGGTTGTGTAAACTTAAGGCCTGCATCAATATCCGTGCGGTTTTGTCCATTCGCTAAAGTTACCGTACCTGTTGTATAAGTTATTTGATCGAAATCGCTGTCTAAATTGGTATCGCCGCCCTGTGTTTTTGCTGATAAACTGTAATTGGCCGGTGGTGTAATTCTTACTGAATAATTACCTGCTTCTAATCCACTGAAGGTATAGTTACCAAACGCATCGGTTGTAGTTGTTGCAATTGGCTGACCGGCTGCATTCAACAACACAACGGTTACACCAGCTAAACCTACTTCACCTGCATCCTGAATACCATCACCGTCTGTATCATTCCAAACACGGTCGCCGATAGAACCTGTTGCCGGTGGGGTACAAACCGGGCCGCAGATATTTGCATATTCAATATTTTGCCCGGCTTTTAAGCCAAACTGTATAGTTCCAACCCCATAATATCCTTTTAGTGTAAATGAAACTGTTGTAGATGTATTACAAGCTACTTCAAAATCATATTTTATGCCACACAGACCAGTATGATTCTGGACACCTATTGAATAAGGTGATCCTGTTACCGCTGCAAAATCGCCTGCATCATCAAAGCATGAAATACATGTGAGATTACCAAAATCAAAGTGGCTTACATTTGGCGAGCAACCGCTTGTTACTTTGTATGTATATTTTGTTGTAATGTTGGGACTGGTACCACTATATGTAACACCTAAAAATTCTACCATAGTGCCCCCGCTGGTAGTAGCTGTTGATACACAATTATAAACTACATTATACAAATACAATCCAAAGTCGTAAGTAAGATTTTCATTTCCATTATTTGTCGGCTCAGATCCACCACTTAATGTTATACTCAAACCTCTTATCTCGTTATTACCTAAATAATTTACGCCATTATCATCCGCATCTATGTTATTATCAGGGTCGCCGCCATTTATACCACTGCTCATATAACCAGCTGGCATTAAAGTACCTACTATATAATTACCTGCAGCAAGATTAGAAAAAAGGTAATAGCCTGTTGCATTGGTAGTAGTATTTGCAATTGCCGCTCCATCAGCTACATTATCGTTATTATTGTCTTTGTATAATTTTACAGTTACACCCGGCATTCCATTTTCGGTTGCCTCATTAATACCATTATTGTTGGTATCATTCCAAACTCTGTTTCCTAAAGACAAGGTGGGTGAAGTACAATTGCAACTATTGAATTCAGGCAAAATATTTGCCTGTGTTGATTCAGTAACGGCAGTTCCGGAAAGTCCGGTTGGACTGCTTGTATTATCTGTCCTCCATTTTTCAATGGTTGACCAGTTCCAGGTTCCTGCATTCTGAATAACACCATTTGATGGATGATTAATATAAATCACATTTGCAGTGCCTGTTAAAGTACCACCTGATTGATTTTGATAGTTGCCATTAGTTAACCTGTAATCTACATTGCAGCTAAGAAAATCACGGCTGTTTTGTAAACTACCATTGGGAATATAAATCTCGCTGTCGTAATATTTTGAATTTGTTCCAACAGTACTTTGTATTTGTATATTACCGTTATCCTGCCCATCAAAACCACCATTGCTACCATGAGGACCGGAAATAGGACCCTGGTCGCCAATTTCGGCACATACATTTATAAAAATATCTGTACCTCCATCATTTTGTAAATCATGGGTAACATTTAAGCAGGTGGTTTCAACCCTTCGGTAACCATTTGTATTCTGAAAGTTGGCACTTGTATAATTATTTGATGAAGAGAACAAACCACTGGTGAAAGCTGCCGGGGTAGAAGTTGCGTCTTCATCACCCACTTCCAATTTTGCATTAATTGCACAAAATACTGTTGCAGATCCGGATTGCTGCACATTGCCAGAAGTACGTAATGAGCCGTTATCAATAAGTAATTTCTCTGTTGTTGCCTGGTTACCATCCATTATTTCAAGATTACCGTTTCTTAAAGTTAAACGGCCACCTCCGGTGATATAAATTATCGTAGCGTTATCCAGTTTTATATTATTATTCTGAACTGTTACATCATGAGTAATCTTTATTTTTTGGTTGCTGATATTTTCAACAGATGGAATAACTCCACCCTGCCATGTTGAAGCCGAAGTCCAGTCTCCATTGGCAATACTTGTGTGGGTGAAAGTGATGGGTGCTGTACACTGGCTGGTGGCTGGTGGCGTACATTGTGCAACAGCAAACTGGTTAAAAGCAAAACTTAAAAATGGAAGAATTAATACCAGGTACTTTTTAAAAGCCGCTCTGGAGATTGTAGATGTCTTTTTCATAAATTTCAATAACATGTTTAATAAATTAATCCCTACAAGCTAAGCTTACTTGTCAGATCATAACATGTTCCGATGGGGGGGGTGGAAATTCAGGAATATTTAAAACTTAAGGTGGTCTTTATGATAGGCTGGTAAAGTCCTATAGATGGGATATGTGGTAAAGTGGTAAAGCATGACAAAAATATAATAAATTTTAAAAAAAACAAACTTTTTTTGATTTATTATTGAATGCCTTATCTATTACTGATTGATTCTGTCTTTAGCCAATTGCAATGCAATCTCTAATTGTTCTTCGATAGTTATAGATGTATTATCAAGTTCTATGGCATCAGCTGCTTTGCGCAAAGGGCTGATCTGCCGGTTAGAATCAATGTAATCACGCATCTCAAGGTTTGCCTTTACATCATCAATACAAGTATTAGGATTCTTTTCAAACATTTCCATATACCTTCTTTCTACACGTACAGCTATATCGGCAGTCATAAAAAATTTAAGCTCAGCATCAGGAAAAACTGTTGTGCCAATGTCACGACCGTCCATTACAATGCCCTTTTGGCTACCCATTTTTTGCTGCTGGGCTACAGCAAAAGTTCTTACAGCTTTAATAGCAGCTATATCACTTACTTTTTCTGCTATTACTAGATCCCTTATCACATATTCTATGTTTTCTTTATTCAAATAAATTTCATATTGCTGTGTTTTGTCATTGAATTTAAAAGTTAGTGTTATATCAGCTAAAGCATTATTTACCTGATCTGTATCAAGCCAATTAATATGATTACGCAAAAAATAGAGTGTAATGGCACGGTACATAGCTCCGCTATCTATATATAAATAACCCAGCGCTTTTGCAAGCTGTTTTGCCAATGTGCTTTTGCCGCAAGAAGACCATCCGTCAATTGTGATTATTATATTTTTCATTGATGCAAAAATGAACAAAACTGAACAATAATAAAAATAAAAGAGTTACGGGGCTTTGCAATTCTTCAATTAGAATTACCCTGCCTTACCAGTTAACCGCTTCAGATTTTTTTCCCTTCTTACATTCATACCAAGCTTTTTTTGCATTGCTTCCCTCCATTTTATTATTCGTATTCATTCTTCTAAAATATTGTCAGGTATTTTTTGAATTACCCGTTGCAGGGATCTGTATTCCAAACTGAGTATCCTAAAATTAACCCACAATAAATATTTTATCTCAATAAAATGGATTTGCATATTACTAAGTAATAACACGATACAGAAAACCACTGTGGATGCATACATAAACAAGTGCTTTGGTCAGTTGTTTGCCAGCGTAGTTTTACCATAGCAAAACCTGCTGAATAGGGTTATTACTACCCTTTTGTGTAATTTGAAATTTTTAAAAAAATATTCTAAAAAAACGCAGCAACAGAACAATATATCTCTTAATGTAGAGTTATTCTATTAACCCTCTTACTATCCTCAACCTGGCCATACCGGCTAAAAGCAACTTTGTATTATCAAATAGTTGTTTAATTAAAATGCATGCAACAGCTGTATTAAAAATTAATCAAACTAAAAGCAGATTTTTTTTTGTTTTTTATTTATTAATCTTAAAAATCTATTCTATGAAAAGGACAATTATCCTTGCAACTATTTCTGTAATGGTTGCAATTTTTTTAATTTGCATACAGTTTATCGTGTTTGCTTTTCCAGTAAAGTCTGCAGTAACTGTGTCAGCATCAAAAACACTTACAGCAGCGTTTTCTTTTGTACGCGGACACAAACAGGGCAGAAATACAGCTGTAACCTGGGGCATGGTTAACAATGCAGGTATCAATCGTTTTATAGTTGAATGTACGTATGAAGATCCTGCAGATCCCTATTCAGTTTGGCAGGCAGTTGGAAATATGCCCTGTACCAATTCTCCCATCTTTAAATTCATAGACTCACCTGCATTACCCGGTATGCTTAATTACAGGATTATAGCCGTAATGAATAACAACAGTACAGTAACCTCAAATATTTATTCTGTCCTTATTCAATAACTATCAGCATACTGAGTAACTCATTTCTTTGACTTTTAAAGTGGCCCGCTTATGAAAAAAATTTTATTCTCTTTACTCAGTGCATGTAATTTTTATTTTGCTTCATCGCAAATAACAATTCCGGTTATAAGGGCAAACTTTGGCGTAGATGCAGATTTGCGGGCAAATTATTTTAATGGCGCCATAAATTCTGCAGCAGATGACTGGTATAATAATGGTACCGCCGGCACCGGGCAGTTTATGATTGATACAACCGGTGCTGCTGCAATCGTTGCAAATTATACAATCAACCCTGCTTCAAGAATGTTTCCTTTTTCAAGGCTGATGAGGCCTCCGGCTTACAGTACAATTAATAACAGGTTGGTGCTTGATGCTATTTTTCACCGCGATTTTCATGGTACCGATTCCACTGTATTTGCTTCTGGCAGTAATAAAAACGGGATGAGCCCTTCAAACTGGTCGTGCCCCGTAGCACAAAATATACCCGACAAAAATGATATACTGGATGTATTTACACATGTACGAAGGGCGGGACCAAATGTTACCGACTCGCTCTGGATGTTTGGAGGTATCTCTATTCAAAATACAAGTGGCAATCGCTATTTTGATTTTGAATTGTATCAAACTGATATTTCTTACGATCGCCCCAACAGAATATTTACAGGTTATGGCCCCGATGCAGGTCATACTTCCTGGCTTTTTGATGCGGCCGGAAATGTATTAAGAGCAGGTGATATTATTTTTAGTGCTGAATTTGGCGGGTCTTCGTTAACACAAATTGAAGCAAGAATTTGGGTAAACATTGCATCCTTAAGCATCAATCCGGTAAACTTTAGCTGGGGTGGTCTTTTTGATGGGGCTTCAACAGGTGCTACCTATGGCTATGCCAGCATAATACCAAAAACTGCCGGAGCTTTTTACACCGGAATTCAATCTGTAGGCGGAACATGGGCCGGGCCTTTTGCATTGGTGCAACAAAATAATAGCGTTGTTACCAATTACGCGGCCAACCAGTTTTTGGAGATTTCTGTAAATCTTACCAAGCTGGGCATCGACCCCGGCAATTTCAGTAACAACCCCTGCGGCACACCATTTAGAAGGGTGTTGGTTA
The DNA here is from genome assembly GCA_043752185.1 of Chitinophagaceae bacterium. Taxonomy (GTDB): domain Bacteria; phylum Bacteroidota; class Bacteroidia; order Chitinophagales; family Chitinophagaceae; genus Ferruginibacter. The sequence continues at coordinate 6,091 of JAYUZB010000200.1, read as the reverse complement.
AAACTAGAGCCTCCAGTGCATTTACAGCGGAGTTAAAGGATTTTGTTGCTCCTTTCAGAATGTTTGATTACCCTCCGGTAGACGCATATACTCCAATTATTTATTACTGCGAGACATTCCCTCCTACTACTATATATGTACTAAACCCCAACCCCACTTCAATCTATAGTTGGACAACTTCAAATGGTAACATTGTAGGACCTACCACCGGCACTTCTATTGTGGTTGACAGGCCGGGTACTTATTTTGTATCACAGCAATTACACATTCAATGTCCATATTATACACGTGACTCCGTAGTAATGCTTTTTGACAGTGTATGCATGATATTGGATGTTAAGATTCTGAATTTTAGTGCAAGGCATATTAACAATGATGTGGAATTAAAATGGGAAGTATCAAACAATAAAGAAGCTTTAAATTTTGAAATTGAGTATAGCCTTAACAACCGAAACTTTACACAAATGGCAGTTTTAAATGCAGGTAATGAAACTGACAGGGCTAATTATTTATTCAGGTATCCGTTTTTAACAACTATGAATCCCATTGTTTTTTACAGGATAAAAGTGACTGGCATACATGGCAAAGTCAAATACAGTAAGATTATTACTTTACGCAATAAGGGTATCCAAAATAATGAAGTAACTGTTTTTCCTAACCCCACAAGTGGTGAAGCCTGGCTTTCTTTTAAAGCTTCGCAAAATGAATTTGCAGAATTAAGTATTTGGAACGCCCAGGGAAAGCGGGTAAGTTATACCAGGACAGCAATGCATGTGGGAGAGAATATTTTGAAGCTGCCCCCGTTAGCTGGTAACCCAAGCGGAATATATTTTGTAAAAACAACAGTCGGAAATATACAGTACATAAATAAAATTTTCCTGGTACAATAAAAGCACATGCGAAAATAAAAAAAGCACTCATTAAATTGAGTGCTTTTTTATTACCTGTTTTATTTTTTATTACGCTTCAGATTTTTTTTCTTTTTTCTTCTCTTCCTTTTTTAACACGAACCTTATTTTCTCTCCGGTTTCATCCATTTCGGCTACCATTACATCACCATGCTTAATATTCATATTCAGTATCTCTTCGGCTAAAGGATCTTCGAGGTATTTTTGAATGGCCCGATGCAAAGGCCTTGCTCCAAACTGTGCATCGTAACCTTTATCGGCAATAAAACTTTTTGCCTCCGGTGTTAACTCCATGGCCAAACCAAGGTTGGTTAAGCGTTTTACAACACCCTGCATTACTATGTCAATAATCTCAAAGATATTTTCTTTGCTTAAAGAATTGAACACAACCACATCATCAATCCTGTTTAAAAACTCAGGACTAAAAGTGCGCTTTAATGCTTTTTCAATAACTGCTTTATTATTTTCATCGGCGTTTTCCATACGGTTGGCTGTTGCAAAACCTACACCATCTCCAAAATCTTTTAACTGCCTTGCACCAATGTTAGATGTCATGATGATCATGGTGTTTTTAAAATCAACCTTGCGGCCCATACCATCGGTTAACTGTCCATCATCCAGCACCTGTAACAAAATATTGTAAATATCCGGGTGTGCTTTTTCAATTTCATCCAGCAGAATTACGCAATAAGGTTTGCGGCGTACTTTTTCTGTAAGCTGACCACCTTCTTCGTAACCTACATATCCCGGAGGTGCACCAATTAAACGACTTACCGTAAATTTTTCCATGTACTCACTCATATCTATTCTTATGAGTGCATCATCACTATCAAACATGTGCCTGGCAAGCGAACGGGCCAGCTCTGTTTTACCAACACCGGTTGGGCCCAGGAAAATAAACGTACCAATTGGTTTTTTAGGATCTTTCAACCCTACCCTGTTTCGCTGTATGGCTTTAACTACTTTAGAAATAGCATCCTGTTGTCCAACAACTGCACCCTGCAAATCGGTGGCCATGCGGCGTAGTTTATCTGTCTCTGCCTGTACCATTCTTTTTACCGGTATACCCGTCATCATGTGCACCACTTCGGCAATATCTTCTTCTTCAATCGGGTAACGCTTGTGTTTACTTTCTTCTTCCCAGGCATTCTTTGCAGCTTCCAGTTCTTCCTGCAAACGTTTTTCAGTGTCTCTTAAAGATGCTGCTTCTTCAAAACGCTGGCTTTTTACAACTTTGTTTTTTTCAAGCTTGATGTCCTCGATCTTTTTCTCCAGCTCAATAATATCTTCCGGTACATTAATATTTTTAATGTGCTTGCGGGCTCCCACTTCATCCAACACATCAATTGCTTTATCTGGTAATAAACGATCTGTCATGTATCTGTCGCTTAATTTTACACAGGCTTCAATTGCTTCCTGGCTGTAGGTTACATTGTGGTAATCTTCGTATTTACTTTTGATGTTATTCAGTATTTCAATGGTTTCAACAACCGAAGGTTGTTCTACCAATACTTTTTGAAAGCGACGGTCTAATGCACCATCTTTTTCAATGTGCATGCGATACTCATCTAAAGTAGAAGCGCCAATACATTGCAGTTCTCCTCTGGCCAAAGCGGGTTTAAAAATATTGGATGCATCTAATGAACCACTGGCACCACCTGCACCAACAATGGTATGTATCTCGTCAATAAATAAAATTACATCCCTGTTTTTTTCAAGCTCGTTCATAATGGCTTTCATCCTTTCTTCAAACTGGCCACGGTATTTTGTACCGGCTACCAAAGCAGCCAGATCTAAACTCACCACTCTTTTATCAAACAACACCCGGGAAACTTTACGCTGTACAATCCTTAGCGCCAAACCCTCTACAATAGCGGTTTTACCCACGCCCGGCTCACCAATTAAAATGGGGTTATTTTTTTTGCGGCGAGATAATATCTGCGATACCCTTTCAATTTCTATTTCTCTTCCAACAATGGGATCAAGCGATCCATTCTCTGCAAGTCTTGTTATATCTCTTCCAAAATTATCCAGCACCGGTGTTTTTGTTTTAGGCTGATTGGCAGCACCGGGTCGTTGTGGTTTTTGGGCTCCATATTGTTTTCTTTCCTCATCAAAATCATCGTCGCCTTCATCACTAAATTCGGCCGATGGTGGATTGCTGGTTACAAAACCCAGCTCGTTTTTAAATACATCATAATCCACATCAAACTGGTTTAAAATTTGTGTGGCAATGTTTTCTTTATTTTTTAAGATTGAAAGCATCAGGTGCTCACTCTCTACCAATGCACTTTTTTGCGCCTTGGCTTCCAGTACTGTAATGCGAATCACCTTTTCGGCCTGCTTGGTTAATGGAAGTGAGTTGATGTTTGCAATATTTTTTCCGGTTTTATCTTTAACGGCAATTTCAATCTCTTTGCGAAGTTCTGAGAGATCAATATTGAGCGATTTTAATATTTTTATAGCCGTATTCTCTCCGTCTCGTATTAAACCCAATACCAAATGTTCTGTTCCAATAAAATCGTTTCCCAATCGCAATGCCTCCTCTCTGCTGTAGGAGATGATCTCTTTTACCTGTGCTGAAAAATTATTATCCATTTTATATTGAATTTAGCTTGTACAATAATAACGTTAATTTCAAAGATAAAGTTTGCCTGTTTTACGAAATGTTAATATGTTTAAAAGTAGATTTCAATTTTGGAAATACTTTTCAAGAAAAATCAACCCTTTGATTGATCCGGTAATTTAATGCAGGTTGCTATGCGGCAATAAAATTATTCTGATTTTGCAAATACCAATATCAAAAATTTCTTTACTTTACAAAGAACAAATTCTAAAACAATTATCTTAACCAATGAATGTCAAAATAGATACCAAAGAAAGATTTACTGTTATTACGCCCGAAGTAGCACATTTATCTGTTATTATGACAGAAGAACTGAACCAATTGTTGCTTGCATACCTGCAAAAAGACATACCGCATGTTATTTTAAAAATGGATGCGGTACAAACTGTAGATGAAGAAATGGGCCAAAACATTGCACAAATTCAAAGTAAATTTTATGAAAATGACTGCTCTTTTGTGATTTGTGCCCTGCAAAAAGATGTGGTACAATTATTGGAAGACAAAGAGCTGCTTGAACTGATGAATATTACACCAACCGAAAGTGAAGCATGGGATATTTTGCAGATGGAAGAAATTGAGAGAGATTTTTTGAGAGACGAATAAGAGTCGGGAGTCTTGAGTCGGGAGTTAGGAGTTAAGCAGCGCTTCATTTGGTTTTACAGTCTTTATCAACTTTAGCTGACTAATTTCGGAATAACATAAAAACAATAAACACATCCCGATAGCCATCGGAACAAAACTAAATATACTTGCTTGCACTAACTATACTAGGAAACAACTCTGCAATACCCGCTTTTGACAGAAACCCTACTGCCCAGGTTTTACAAACCCCGGAAGAGAGTTTTTTAATTGATTGTGGCGAAGGAACACAAATGCAGCTATCTAAATACAAGATAAAGCGCAGCAAGATCAATCATATTTTCATTTCGCATTTACACGGTGATCATTATTTTGGTTTGATTGGCATAATCACCAGTATGAGCCTGCTAAACCGCACACAGGACCTGCATTTGCATGCACCGCCCGAACTGGAGCAGCTGATAACATTGCAGCTGAATTTTGCTGCCACACGTCTCTGTTTCAATTTACATTTTCATCCTTTACAAAATGAAGGTTTGATTGTTGACGGTAATAAAACGACTGTTGAATGTTTTAAAGTGAAACATCGGATAGCGTGTTGGGGCTTTTTATTCAGAGAAAAGAAAAAACCCAGAAAACTGGATGCTGACCGGGCAAAAATTTATGAAATACCTGCAGTTTTTTATGATAACCTGCAAATGGGCGAAGATTATGTTACCAAAAAAGGAACCATTGTACCTAATGATGAAGTAACAACTGCTGCCTCAAAAGGCAAGAGCTATGCTTATTGTGCCGATACTATTTTTGATGAAGAGCTTGCTGAAAAAGTAAAAGAAGTTGATCTGCTGTATCATGAAACTACGTACCTGAAAGACTTGCATGAAAGAGCCGCAGCCAGGTTTCATAGCACCACTGTACAGGCCGGTACCATTGCAAAAAAAGGTGAGGTTAAAAGATTACTGATAGGCCATTTCTCATCCAAGTATGAAATACTTGATGAGTTTTTGCTGGAAACAAAAGAGATTTTCGAAAACACCGAGCTGGCCATACAGGGAAGCTGTTACCTCATTTAGCTATTCATCTACTTTCATTACTTTATTAAATCCATCGGCCATTATCCAGCTATAAAACTCGGCAAACCATTTGCGCCAGGCTTTTTCATTGTGCATGCCTTCATCATCAACAACGGAGTAAATCATGGCGGCAGATTTTTCTCCCAACAATTCCTGTATCGTTATCATGTCATTAATGTAACTACCTCCCTCTTGTTCGCCCATGTAAAAGAAAAATTTACCATTCACTTTTGAAGCCAGCGAATCGGTTAATGAGTTTATTGCAGGTGCTGTCCAGAAAGCAGGAGAAAAAATACCTGCCTTACCAAAAATCTGCGGCATCTTTATCATAGCATAATAAGAAATGAGGCCGCCCATTGAACTGCCGGCTATGATGGTATTTTCTTTTGATGGCAGCGTTCTGTATTTTTTATCAATAAAGGGTTTGAGGGTTTGTGTTATAAAATTCAGGTACCGGTCTCCCTCGCCTTCTCCAAAATCACGAAACGCAAAAGGATTGTATTCATTAAATCTTTTGGGGCCGTTATCAATGCCTACCACAATACAGGCTTGCTTTCCTGCATTTATCAAACTATCCAGGCATTCATCAACACCCCATTCGCCAAAACCGGCTGTGTACTCATCAAAAATATTTTGCCCATCGTGCATATATAAAACCGGGTATTCTTTTTTATTTTTTTCATACCCTTCGGGTAAATATATCCAAATGCGCCGGGTTCTGTTTAGCTGCGGAATAAAAAATGCAGTATCCATCACATGCACCTGTTTGCTGGTGGCATGCATTTTACTTAACTGAGTAAAATCATCCCGCCAGGCTTCAATATTTATTTCGATGGTTGTATCAGCAGATATTTGAAAGGAGTGATCGTTTACGTCTTTGCCATTAGCAAGACATTCTACTTTGC
>JAYUZB010000199.1:0-10536 GCA_043752185.1 Chitinophagaceae bacterium | reverse complement strand
AACACATCTACAAGCAATTGCGTGGTGCTGATGCCCCTGATGATGAAACTGCTCGAGGTATTATTGATAAATTATTCTTCAGTGATAAGCGTTACGATCTGGGTGAAGTAGGACGTTATAAAATTAACCGCCGCCTTGGCCTTGATTTCCCGATCACTAAAAAAGTATTAACTAAAGATGATATCATTGCCATTATTAAAACATTGGTGTTATTAACCAATGGTAAAAGTGAAGTTGATGATATTGATCACTTAAGTAACCGTCGTGTACGTACCGTAGGTGAGCAATTATATGCTCAATTTGGTGTTGGTCTGGCCCGTATGGCCCGTACCATCCGTGAAAGAATGAACGTACGTGATAACGAGGTGTTCACACCGGTTGATCTGATCAATGCAAGAACACTTTCTTCTGTTATTAATTCATTCTTTGGTACATCGCAGTTATCACAGTTCTTAGATCAAACCAATCCTTTAAGTGAGATAACGCATAAGCGTCGTATCTCCGCACTGGGACCCGGTGGTTTAAGCCGTGAGCGTGCTGGTTTTGAGGTGCGTGACGTTCACTATTCTCACTACGGCCGTTTGTGTACTATTGAAACTCCGGAAGGACCAAACATTGGTTTGATATCTACACTTTGTGTACATGCCAAGATCAATGACATGGGCTTTATTGAAACACCATACCATAAGGTAACTGATGGTAAGGCTGATATGAAGAAGATCACTTTCCTGAGTGCTGAAGAAGAAGATACTGCAAAGATCGCACAGGCAAATATTGAAATGGATTCTAAAGGAAACTTTGTTGACGACAGAATTAAGAGTCGCCAGACAGGTGATTTCCCGATACTTGACAAGAACGAAGTTGAATACATGGATGTGGCACCAAACCAGATCGTTGGTTTAAGTGCTTCATTGATTCCGTTCCTGGAGCATGATGATGCTAACCGTGCCTTGATGGGATCGAACATGCAACGTCAGGCTGTGCCATTGATTAAACCAGAAGTGCCGATTGTAGGTACAGGTTTGGAAGGCAAAGCTGCACGTGATGCAAGGATTCAGGTTCATGCAGATGGTGAAGGTGTGGTTGAATATGTTGATGCTAATGAAATTCATGTACGTTACAAGCGTAACGAAACACAGCAATTGGTAAGCTTTGATGAAGACCTTATCGTTTATAAATTAACCAAATTCGTTCGTACCAACCAGGAAACATGTATTAACCTGCGTCCTGCTGTTGTTAAAGGACAAAAAGTATCTGAAGGCGATTTCTTAACCGAAGGTTATGCAACCAAAGGTGGTGAGATTGCGTTGGGTCGTAACATGAAAGTGGCGTTCATGCCATGGAAGGGTTACAACTTCGAGGATGCGATCGTGATCAGTGAAAAAGTGGTTAAAGAAGATCTGTTTACTTCGCTGCATATTTCTGAATACGAAATTGAAGTGCGTGATACCAAATTGGGTGAAGAAGAATTAACGCCGGATATTCCAAACGTAAGTGAGGAAGCAACCAAAGATCTTGATCAGAACGGCATCATCCGCATTGGCGCTCATGTAAAAGAAGGTGATATTATCATTGGTAAAATAACTCCAAAAGGTGAGAGTGATCCTACACCGGAAGAGAAATTATTACGTGCCATCTTTGGTGATAAAGCCGGTGATGCAAAAGATGCTTCTTTAAAAGCATCAAGCGGAACAGAAGGTGTTATCATTGATAAGAAATTATTTCAGCGTGCCAAGAAAGATAAGAATGCTAAAGTGAGAGAGAAAGCGCAGATGGATAAGATTGAAAAAACGCATGAGAAGAATGAAATTGATTTGCTTGAATTATTAATAAACAAATTGCAGACCTTATTGAAAGATAAGAGCAGTGCAGGTGTTAGTAATAATTTTGGTGAAGTGTTGATTGGTAAAGGTGCTAAGTTCAATGCAAAAAATCTGGCTAACATCGATTATCAAAACGTAAATCCTTTGGGATGGAGTGGCGATGAAACAACCGATCAGCTGATCAACGTATTGTTGCACAATTACAACATCAAATTCAACGAAGAGTTAGGAAGATACAAGCGTGAAAAATTCAACATCTCTATTGGTGATGAATTGCCAGCCGGTGTATTAAAACTTGCAAAAGTTTACATGGCTATCAAACGTAAGTTGAAAGTGGGTGATAAGATGGCGGGCCGTCACGGTAACAAAGGTATTGTTGCCAAGATCGTTCGTGCAGAAGATATGCCTTTCTTAGAAGATGGAACTCCGGTTGATATCGTGTTGAATCCATTGGGTGTACCAAGTCGTATGAACCTGGGACAGATCTATGAAACAGTGCTTGGCTGGGCCGGCGAAAAATTAGGCGTTCGTTTTGCAACACCAATTTTTGATGGTGCAAGTGTAGAAGAAATTGATGCAGAGATCACCAAAGCAGGCTTACCTAAATTTGGTCATACTTATTTATATGATGGCGAAACCGGCGACCGATTCGATCAGAAAGCAACCGTTGGTATCATTTATGTTATCAAACTTCATCACATGGTTGATGATAAAATGCATGCCCGTTCAATCGGACCATACTCTCTTATTACACAACAACCGCTGGGTGGTAAAGCACAGTTTGGTGGTCAGCGTTTTGGTGAGATGGAGGTTTGGGCACTGGAAGCTTATGGTGCATCTAATATTTTGCAGGAGTTGTTGACGCTTAAATCTGATGATATCATCGGAAGGGCCAAAACCTACGAAGCAATTGTAAAAGGTGATAACATTCCAAGAGCCGGTATACCGGAGTCGTTCAATGTGCTTGTACATGAGTTGAGGGGACTGGGATTGGATTTGAAATTTGACTAGGCCTCACCCCAACCCCTCTCCAAAAGAGAGGGAACTGGAAGGGGGGAGCTTGATTAAGTAAAAGAATTTTAAAACAACAGGGTTTTCAAAGTCCCTCCTTTGGAGGGATTTAGGAAGGCCGAAAAATTATCAACTACAAATATGGCATTCAAAAAAGAAAACCGTCCAAGGCCAACATTTTCTCAAATCACAATTGGTTTGGCTTCTCCAGACAGCATTTTGGAAAAAAGCTATGGTGAAGTTTTAAAGCCGGAAACCATTAACTACCGTACTTACAAACCTGAACGTGATGGTTTGTTCTGCGAAAGAATTTTTGGGCCGGTAAAAGATTACGAATGTGCCTGCGGTAAATACAAGCGTATCCGTTACAAGGGTATTGTGTGCGACCGTTGCGGTGTGGAAGTAACAGAGAAAAAAGTACGTCGTGAAAGAATGGGGCACATCAAACTGGTGGTGCCTGTTGTTCATATCTGGTATTTTAAATCGTTGCCAAATAAAATTGGTTACCTGTTGGGCATGAGCTCTAAGAAATTAGAGAGCATTGTTTATTACGAGCGTTATGTGGTAATTCAATCTGGTATCCGTACTGATAAAGGACAAAATTATTCTGATCTTTTAACCGAAGAAGAATACCTTGATATTTTAGATACACTGCCAAAAGATAACCAGCATTTGCCGGATGAAGATCCCAACAAATTTGTGGCCAAGATGGGTGCAGAAGCTGTGCATGACATGTTACAGCGCATCGATCTTGATCAGTTGAGTTTTGACCTCCGTAACGCTGCTGCCAACGAAACATCTCAACAACGTAAAGCAGATGCTTTAAAAAGATTGAGTGTTGTGGAAAGTTTCCGTGATGCAAATACAAGGATCAACAACCGTCCGGAGTGGATGGTTATGCAATACATTCCTGTAATTCCACCGGAATTACGTCCGCTTGTTCCTTTGGATGGTGGCCGTTTTGCATCTTCTGATCTGAATGATCTGTATCGTCGTGTTATTATCCGTAACAACCGTTTAAAAAGATTATTAGAAATTAAAGCTCCTGAAGTTATCCTTCGTAATGAAAAAAGGATGCTGCAGGAAGCGATAGATTCACTGTTTGATAATAGCCGTAAATCAAATGCTGTAAAAGCAGAAGGTGGACGTGCATTGAAATCATTGAGTGATGTATTGAAAGGTAAACAAGGACGTTTCCGTCAGAACTTATTGGGTAAGCGTGTTGACTATTCTGGTCGTTCGGTTATTGTTGTAGGTCCGGAGTTGAAAATGCATGAGTGTGGTTTACCAAAAGATATGGCGGCAGAATTATTTAAGCCGTTTATTATTCGTAAACTGATTGAAAGAGGTATCGTTAAAACAGTAAAATCGGCTCGTAAACTTGTTGATAAGAAAGAGGCTATCATCTGGGATATCTTAGAAAATATTTTGAAAGGTCACCCGGTTATGTTGAACAGGGCCCCAACACTTCACCGTTTGTCAATCCAGGCATTTCAGCCAAAATTGATTGAAGGTAAAGCGATACAATTACACCCATTGGTAACTACGGCCTTCAACGCCGATTTTGATGGTGATCAGATGGCGGTTCACGTGCCTTTGAGCAGTGCTGCAATTCTGGAAGCCCAGTTATTAATGCTTTCTTCTCACAATATTTTGAACCCGCAGAACGGTACGCCAATCACCCTTCCTTCTCAGGACATGGTACTTGGTTTGTATTACATCACCAAGGGCAAAAAATCAACAGAAGAAGAAAAAGTAAAAGGCGAAGGCAAATCATTTTATTCTCCGGAGGAAGTGATCATTGCTTACAATGAAAAAGTGATTGACCTGCATGCTAATATTAAAGTAAAAGTTGACTTCCGTAACCCGGATGGAACTCTTACCAATAAATTATTAGAAACCACCGTTGGCCGTGTAATATTTAACCAGCACGTTCCAAAAACGGTTGGTTACATCAATACACTTTTAACAAAGAAAGCATTACGTGAAATTATCGGTGATATCATCAAATGGACAAGTGTTCCTATCACTGCTAAATTTTTGGATGATATTAAAACATTGGGATACCGTATGGCATTCCGTGGTGGATTATCGTTCAACATCAATGACCTGATCATCCCGGAAATTAAGGGCATATTGGTTGAAAATGCACAAGGCGAAGTTGCCGAAGTGTGGGACAACTACAATATGGGTTTAATTACCAACAATGAGCGCTACAATCAGATCATTGACATCTGGAGTCGTGTGGATACCAAAGTAACAGAAACATTGATACAGGAACTGGCAGCCAATAAACAAGGCTTCAACTCGGTGTATATGATGCTTGATAGTGGAGCCCGTGGTAGTAAGCAGCAGATTAAGCAGCTTGCCGGATTAAGAGGTTTGATGGCTAAACCACGTAAATCAGGTTCATCAGGTAGCGAGATCATTGAGAATCCAATTCTTGCCAACTTTAAAGATGGGTTGAGTGTATTGGAGTACTTTATCTCTACGCATGGTGCCCGTAAGGGTCTTGCGGATACGGCTTTGAAAACAGCAGATGCCGGTTACTTAACACGTCGTTTGGTGGATGTAAGCCAGGATGTGGTTATTAATGAAGAAGATTGCGGAACACTGCGTGGTATTGCAACATCTGCATTAAAAGATAACGAAGATATCATTGAAGCATTAAGTGACAGGATCGAAGGCCGGATGAGTTTGCATGATGTTTTCCACCCGGTAACTGAAGAGTTATTGATTTCAGGCGGAGAAGAAATTAGTGCTGAAATGGCCAAGCTGATTGATGAAAGTGGAATTGATACGGTTGAAATACGTTCGGTATTAACCTGCGAAAGCAAGCGTGGTGTTTGTGTAAGATGTTATGGTAAAAACCTGGCATCGGGTATGCTGGCTCAACGTGGAGATGCAGTGGGTATCATTGCAGCACAATCAATTGGTGAGCCGGGTACACAGTTAACGTTACGTACTTTCCACGTGGGTGGTGTAGCAGGTTCTGCTTCTGTAGAATCTACATTACCAGCTAAGTTTGATGGTACATTACAGTTTGATGGTTTACGTACGGTACATACTGAAGATGCCCAGGGTAAAAAAATAAATGTGGTTATCGGTCGTACTGGTGAGATCAGAAATATTGATGTGAAGAGCGATCGTTTATTAAACACATCTCATATTCCTTACGGTGCTGTACTGAATGTAAAAGACGGACAGAAAGTTACCAAAGGAGATATCATCTGTACATGGGATCCGTTTAACAATGTAATTGTTGCTGAAGTACACGGTAAAATTCATTTTGAAAGTTTGATAGAAGGCATTACCTATCGTGATGAAGCGGATGAGCAAACCGGTCACCGTGAAAAAGTGGTTATCGAAACAAAAGATAAAACCAAATTACCTGTTATTATTGTAGAAGGCAAGGAGAAAAAATCATACAACTTACCGGTAGGGTCGCATATTGTGGTTGAAGAGGGTAGTGATGTAAGAAGCGGACAGGTGTTGGTTAAAATTCCAAGGGTATTAAGCAAACTGAAAGATATTACCGGTGGTCTGCCTCGTGTAACTGAATTGTTTGAGGCACGTAACCCAAGTAACCCTGCGGTTGTTTGTGAAATTGATGGTGTGGTTGCTTTTGGTGCTATCAAGCGTGGTAACAGGGAGATTATTGTGGAAGCAAAAGATGGTGTTGTTAAAAAATACCTGGTTCCATTGAGTCGTCAAATCCTGGTTCAGGACGGTGACTTTGTAAAAGCCGGTGCTGCATTGAGTGATGGACAAACTGCTCCAATTGATATCTTAGCAATTAAAGGACCATTTGCTGTTCAGGAATATGTGGTGAACGAAATTCAGGAAGTTTACCGTTTACAGGGTGTGAAGATCAATGATAAACACGTAGAAGTTATTGTTCGCCAGATGATGCGTAAGATACGTATTGAAGATGCCGGCGATACTAAATTCCTTGAAGGCGATACTGAAGACCGTTTAGACTTTAACATGGAGAACGATTACATCTACGATAAGAAAGTTGTAACGGAAGCCGGTGAGAGTACTAAATTAAAATCGGGTCAGATTGTTACCTTACGTGAAATACGTGAAGAGAATTCTGTATTGAGAAGAGCTGATAAAAAATTAGCTGAGTTCCGTGATGCTTCACCTGCAACATCATCACCGTTGTTGCTGGGTATTACAAAAGCATCCTTGGGTACACATAGCTGGATATCTGCTGCTTCGTTCCAGGAAACAACCAAAGTACTTTCTTCTGCAGCCATACAAGGTAAAACAGATGAAATGCTTGGCCTGAAAGAGAACGTTATCACAGGACATCATATACCTGCCGGAACAGGCTTGCGTGAGTTTGAAAACATGATTGTAGGAAGCAAGGAAGAATATGAACTGTTGATGACTACGAAAGAAGCGATGAGCTTTGATGAGGAAGAATAATAACACGAATTAAATTCACGAATTACACGAATTTTAATACAGGAGCCCCGTTAAAAAGCGGGGCTCCTTTTTTTATGCGGTTTGCTTTAATATTTTTTGAAGGCGGTTTCTGGAACGGTAATATTGAGATTTACTGGTGCTTTCATTACAGCCAATGATGGTAGCAATTTCCCGGTGATTGTAACCTTCTATCACATGCAGTATAAAAATCTTTTTAACTTCCGGAGAAAGCTGTGTCACCATTCTGTTAATATCTTTTTCAGCCAGTGCATCAAAAATATCAGGCGCTTTAATTTCCTGTATGTCTTCAATATCTACATGGCTATTATACTTTCTATTGTCTCTTAAATAAGACAGAGCGCTCCTTGTCATTATTCTTCTTATCCAGCCTTCAAAAGAGCCCTCATTCCTGTACTTGTGCAGGTTTGCAAAAACCCTTATAAATCCCTCCTGGAGCACATCTTCTGTATCCGCTGCGTTTTTTACATAACGTAAACACTGATAGTACATGGTAACAGCAAATCGCTGATAAAGTATTTCCTGCATCTGGCTGTTGCCAAGTATGCTCTCGCTGATTAAATATTGCAGTGATATTGTTTTATGTTGTTCGGATAACATCGTTAGGTATTAAATAAATGAAATAAATTTTATTGCTCTTTAATTTCATCACCGGTAACGGGCTTTGAAAAAACAGATCCGATACTTTGCATTAAACTGGAAATCGGCCCTTCCATTTTGTTTGTATTATCATCCAGTGTATTGTCGTGTAATAATTCACCCATTCTTAATTCGGCAGGTAAATACAATAAAATATTGTTTCGCTGATCATTAAAAAAAAGTTTTACTTCTTTAATACCGGCATCTGCATCCATGTTTTCTTTTGCTATTTTCACAGCTTCGTTTGCAATGGCATTCATTTTTGCCACGGGGTCTGCATTTGATTGTTGTGCATAGTCCGAAATTGTTTGTATAGCTTCTTTTCTATTATCATCAAATATTTTAGCTATCCAATTATTGCTGTTTTTTATGTTTAAAAAATCAGCAGCTCCTTCATCGGTTTGTACATACTTGTACAAGCCTGTAAGCACAGCTGGTATAGCCGCCTGGCTGAATTTATTTGTAGCATTTTCAACTTCATCAGTTGCAGGCTGCTCTGTGTTGGGATCAATTTTTTTTAATGGAGGGAAACCCAGATTTTCCTGTATTGTTTTAATTAGATTGACTGACATGTTATTTTTTTTTTGGTACTAAATTATTTTACGCAGCGATAGAGAATTTACCAGCTAATACCGCTCTATTTATTATTAAACCGCAGTGTGTTCAGTAATCTGATTTTCATGAAAGAAAATCTGGTTGCATATAACTGGAAAGTAATGATATCTTTAAAATTTTTCAGTGGCAAATATTCCAGCAATATGTCTTCATAATATTTAGTAAAATAAATTTCACAATTATTACAAAGTGCAACAATTTCTCCTCCCTTTGAAAAACCAGCCTGTTCATGAATATCTGACTCTATTTTTTTCCAGAGTTGATCGGTAGCTGTTAATGGAATACTGATATTTATTTCTTCAAGCTTGGTACTTATTTCCTCTGCATACTGCCTCGCTTCAACCGATAAAGTAAATATGGCTGTTTTAAGGTTTGCGCACTCAATATCTACAGCAATGGTTTCAAAACCCTTTGTTACCTGGCATAAATATGACACAAGGCTTTGCAGCTTTACCTTAAGTGATTCACTAATGCTTTCCATGATTGCTTTCATATTTTTTGCTGCAGTTTAAATCAGTTATACATTTTACCGGTATACTCTTTAATGGTGTTTAAAACCGTTTTTATACCATTAACCTGTTGCTGTAATATGATTCTTACTTCATCATTATCCTGTATCTGCTCAATAGCCATGCTGTAATTTCTAAGTGCTGTTTCTTCGGCCTTAATGCAGGCCAGTATTATCTGTTCTTTTTTTCCAAACTTGAATGAACTTCTCAGGTCCATCCAGGTGCGGTGTAGCAAGCTTAATGTAAACTGATCAATGGGCGACGTAGCTCCCAACCGGTTAACCAACTGCCTTAACTCATTGCTGTACCTGCCACGTTGGTAGCCAAACCGCTCCAATAACAATTTCAATACTTCATCTTTAATTTTTTCCGATGCATTTAAGTATCCTCTTTTTGCATCTTCTAAAAGTGCAATTAAATTAAAAATGGGCAGGCTGCTTTGAATGTTTTTTTGCATGACTTTTTTTAAATAATCTACAAATAATTGTTACAATATATGTACCGGAAATAATGCTACAACTGAATAACATAAGTAAGTTATCAGGCTTTTTTGAAAAAAAAATATTTGCAGTTAGTTATTTGCAATTAAGTGTGAATCATGTAAAGTTTTAACTGAATTGTGTAAAAAATGGAACTGAATTTTAGAGGCAGGCAATGTTTTAAATAATGACAGAAACATAACAAAACGAAAATGATAAATTAATTAAAACCTATTCCCAATGGGGAATTAATGATGAAATTCTAAAAGGGTCTTCACTGCCGATTCCGTAATTTGTTTGCTCAGTTTTATTTTTCGGTAATGTTTTAACTTTTATAACAGCGCAGCGGGTTGTACGTTTAGAGGTTTGTGAATTAGGATAAAATGAAAAAAGCATGGGGCCTATAAAAAATATAAACAGTAATTGCATGTTACTTGTTTTCATGATACAAATTTGTAGCAACCCGTAACCATTTTAAAATCATTTACACCAAGGTTGTAATTTACCTGACAAAGTGAAAACGGCTCAATGAGTTGCCAACATTTCAACAGGAATTTATAATCTTAATTTTTTTTTAAAGGTTTACAACCCCTCCAACAAAGCAAAAAATGTACTTCGTCATGCAAATACTTCCATTGCTGTAATCGGTATTGCCGGTTGGATTTTGTATTTTTATTTTGACATATGCACAACGCCGCTTTTTTTATCAACTATAAACTGCATCATCTCATCATCTGGATGTTGGTATTTGGGCTATGGTATTTTTTACGTTACGAAGATTATGCATTGGAATCAACAGCTTTTAAGGTTACCTTAATTAAAGTAGCCGACCTGGCACTGATGGTATACATTACCAACTATTTACTAATACCCAAACTGCTATACCGGAAACAATATTTTTGGTTTGCTTTATTTTTTTTGTTGATGATTTTAGTAAGCAGTGTGTTGAAGATGAATATACTTGGCCGCCTGATGAACAATACCACATTGCTTAATCTTACCGGAAAT
>JAYUZB010000198.1:0-10607 GCA_043752185.1 Chitinophagaceae bacterium | reverse complement strand
AATGGGAAAGTGAAACCGGAGATGAAATGAAATCACAGGGCCGAAAATACCTTGCTTCTATGGGCATTTATATTTTTAACCGTAAGTTTTTATTTGATCAGTTGCTGATAGATAAAGTAGATGCAACAGATTTTGGTAAAGAAATAATTCCGGCCTCTATCAGTACACAAAAAGTAGTTAGTTTTCAATATGATGGTTACTGGACTGATATCGGAAACATCTATTCCTTTTATGAAGCAAACCTGGCTTTAACTTTAGAGATACCTCCATTTAATCTTTTCGATAACACCAAAGCAATCTTCAGCCGTGCCCGTATGTTGCCACCGATGAAGATTGGAAATACACATGTTGAACACAGCATACTTGCAGAAGGTTCAATCATTGATGCATCAAGAATTGTGAGCAGTGTAATTGGTATAAGAACAAGGATCGGTAAGGGAACTGAGATCATCAGTTCCTACATTATGGGTAGCGATTATTATGAAACTATTCCAGAAATGGCTCACTCTATAGAACGTAACATTCCAAAGCTGGGCATAGGGAAGAACTGCAAAATTGAAAACGCCATCGTAGATAAAGACTGCCGCATTGGTAATAATGTAAGCATTACCGGCGGAGCACATTTAGCTGATACAGATCATGCTTTATATGCAGTTAAGGATGGTATAGTTGTGCTTAAAAAAAGAGCCATAATACCGGATGGTTTTGTGATTTAATAATTTCATATTTTGTTTAAAAAATAACGTCCCGCAAAGCGGGACGTTTACATTATAGTTTTTGGCGAAATCTACTTTACATATTCTTACAAATACATATTCCAAACAGCCTGCTGGCCATATTTACCCCAATCTTTTGTAGCCTGAATGATATTGACCTCCAGTTCAACCTGTTTTTTCTTTTTTCCTTTTACCGGGGCAATTATCTTGCTGTAATTAACGCCATTCATTTCTACCTTGCTTGCCACCCAACTGCTAAACATACGTGGAATGGTAATGCCTAATATCATGCCTGGTAAACCATGCAGGCTCATGGGGCCACCGCTTACTGTAATCTCATCTGTATAAAAAGCAAATACATACACACTGTCGAATAAAACCCCTACTGCTTTTCTGCAGTTAAAACCGGCAATCATGCGGTTTTCATTGGTAATTTTCCAGTTTATCTTTTTAAGGCTGTCCGCCAAAATATAAGTTTCGCCAAACAGGTTTTTTTGTTGAATAAACTTATCAGTGCTGTAATCATTATACCATATATTATCCTCTCCATTATCATTCATCCAGGGCGATTTTGTTTTCTCATCTCTTCTGTTGAACAGGTAAATACTTTTATCCGCATCAAAGGTTAGTTGATAGTAACTGGTTGAAAGTTTGGGAATTTTATCTTTAAACATTTCGGCCCAGGTTCCTTCGCCCATGGCTTTGTGGTTATTAACCACCACCTGGTATTCTATCAATCCTTTTTCAATAAATACCTGAGCCTGCAAAGAATTTACAAAAAAAGACAGCGCAATAACAAAAGTATATTTCATACAATTAATTTATTAGTCAGCAATTGGTTTACCATTCTTAGAAAAATTCCAGGTTAACGTAAGCATCCAGAATCTTTTTAACGTATTATAAAAGGTTTCAGAATAGCGGTTATCACTAAAGCTTCTGTCGTAACCACGGTTCTCATTCAGTATATCATTTACAGAAATACCTGCTTCTAATTTATCTTTAAAAAGACTGCGTGTTAAAGATGCATTCCACAGCGTGAAAGTATTTTTTGCCGGAAAACGTGGATCTTTCTGTTTGGTCTTATAACTCAGGTCTGTTTCAAACCTGAATTTAAAGGGAAGTGTAATTTCTATATCAGTACTAAGGCTGCCCTGCCAGTAATTTGCCAGTGCTCCATTATTAATGGAACTTTTGGAATTAACACGGGTAATTTCTGTATTAAAAGATATATCATACTTCTTTTCTTTTTCCTTGCTTACGCCGAATCTTAACCCGTAATTAGAATTTGTATTAACTGCTTTTTGGTTATTCAAGTATGAAATATTCCGGGAGAGATATCCATTTGGGCCAAAGGAAATGCGGATGTTTGGCTTCTTCCATTTAAAATTGTAGTTGGAATATAAATTGACATTATAGTTGCCATCCACATTAACAGTTTTAGAAACAGACTTACCAAAATCATCAATTACCCTGCTGTTTGCAAAAGCATTTTGTGTAAAACTTCCAAAAATCCCCATCCACATGCCTTTCTCCTGTAGTACATTATAAAAATTATAATTCATGCCCAGCGAGTGGGTAAAAGATTGTTTTAGATCGGGGTTACCAATATATTGGTTAACCTGATCGGTATTATCAACAATGGGTTGCAACTGATCAAGCGATGGAGCCCTTGAAGAACCGTTGTAGTTAAAACGCAAACCGCCATTACCAGAAAGTTTCTTATAAACGGATGCATTGGGGAAAAAATTGGTAAAATTATATTTGCGTAAAAGATTTTGTGTACGATTGTCCTGATTAAATGTTGTATTTGATACAGCAACTCCTATGCTATAATTATATTTCTTTTTTACCATCCTAAAACTGATACCGGGCCTGTGGTTTATCTGTTTAAACAAATACGAATTGGTTAACGAATCTATCCGAACAATATATTTGTTATTCAAATCTTTTGAGAAGCTCGTTCTTTCATTCACATTGCTGGTAAGTGTATAGGCATAGTTAAAAGACAGGAAAAGATCTTTAGCAAGTGGCTCGGTATAGGTAATATTTGTTGAGAGTGAGTTTGTATTGTTATCCCTTATATTTTCCAGGTCAGTTGTGTCATTATAATTGAGTATCCCCGCCTTGTAGTATTCATTTCTCGAGTTCAGGTAACTATCGGATTTTGTACCAGAAATATTGTACGCAACATTCACAGTTAGTGTACGTGCCGGTTTTTTAAATTTATGTTTCCAAAGCAGGCTGGTATTAAATGCAGTATTATCGCTGGTTCCGCTGGTTTGCCTGTTGATTCTATTTATCAATAAAGCTTTATCGCTGATGGATGTAAGACTGTAGTTACTGCTTGTTTTTGTATTATTAAAATTACCACGTGCAGTAAATTTCAAAGAGTTTGAAGAATCTATATTGGTTTCAAAACTAAGGTTAAGGCTGTGCTTTATTTTTGTAGAAAACCCGTCTGATAAACTGTTTGAATTGTAAGAAGAGTCTCCTGTAAAATTGGTTGTAAAATTACGTTCGCCACTGGGGCTGTTAACTTTTGTAATTTTATATCCGCTGTTTAAAGAGTGCTTACCATTATTAAATTTATTGCTGTAATGAAAACCGCCGTTCCAGTTTTGAGGAATGCCGCTACGGCCTCCATAATAATTATCTCCATCACCTGAATTAAACCCAATAATATCTCCACCTTCCGACATTACCATATTATCGCCCATTCCTCCGCCATAATTATTCTGGTCGTCCCAATCTAAATTTGTTTTACCGGTATTGCTCATAATGCCATAAGCAGCTAACTTTCTTTTGCCTTTAAAGGCATTGGCCATAATACTATTGTTGTAATAATTCTGAAAATCGCTACCAGCTTCTGCCTTGCCAAAATATCCCTTCTTGGCATTGTCTTTCAGCTTAAGGTTGATGGTTTTATCTTTTACACCATCGTCAATGCCGGTAAATGCAGCCTGGTCACTTTTTTTATCAAATACTTCCACTTCCTTAACAATATCGGCCCTTAAATTTTTTGTAGCAATGCCGGGGTCATCTCCAAAAAATTCTTCCCCATCTACCAGCACTTTTTTTACCTGTTCGCCCATAGCTGTTATCTTTCCGTCTTTATCAACCTGTATGCCCGGCAGCTTACGCAACAGCTCTTCTACATTGGCACCGGCCCTTACTTTAAAACTATCGGCAGTATACACGGTAGTATCTCCTTTTAACTTTATTGGGCTTCCCGTTTTAACAATTACCTCTTCCAGTAATTTACTTTTTGATGTAAGTGCAATTTTGGGCATAGCCGTTTCAGCATCTTTAAACCCCAGGTTAAAAATCACATCAGCAAAATAGGGGTGTGTGGTCATCACTAAATATTCGCCGGGATTTAGGTTTTTGATGTTGTATTTACCATTAACATCTGTACGGGCAAATTTATACAGCACCGAATCTTTGGTTGAAAGTAAAGCCACTACAGCATTTTGAATACCCTTTTTGTTCAGTGTATCTTCAACAATACCCGATACAGAAACTGTTTGGGCATATGCATTGATAGATAAAAAAAAGATTAAAAATAGAAATGCAGAGAGTTTTGGCATACAGTAGTTGGATTGGGTTATGGCTAAAAACGGAAATCTTGCGAAAGATGAAACATTAAATCTTATAAACTAAATCGTAATTCTTAAATTTACGTTAAATCAAAAGTGCATATTTAAAACAAACAATTAAAAGGCATTTCTATAAATGGCAACTTCAAAGCTACAGCCGGTAATAAATTCCAACCAGAAAAAAAATAAAGCAGATAAGCTTTTGCCTTTAAAGTATGAGGAAGAACATTTTATTGATTCTCTAAAACTTGTTTGGAATTATTCTTTGTTAACTGATGAAGACATCGTAAATTTTAAAAACGGTACTTTTTATAATGCCTATCAAAAATTTGGAAGTCATTTTAGAGAAGTTTTAAAAACACCCGGTTTTTATTTTGCTGTGTGGGCACCCAATGCAACAAAGGTTTCTGTTATTGGCGAATTTAATGGCTGGAACGAAAAGGCTCACCCACTTTTTGTGCGGCTCGATAAATCAGGCATCTGGGAAGGTTTCATCCCTAATATTAAAGTCGGAGAAACATACAAATACTATATCAAAGGATTTAAAGGTGCTATTTTAAAAAAGACAGATCCCTATGGCCAGTATTGCGAACTGAGGCCAGCAACAGCTTCCATTACATGGCATACGGCACATCCATGGAATGATGCAGCCTGGATGAAAAAAAGAAAAAAACACAATGCATTGAATGCTCCCTGGAGTGTGTATGAAGTTCACCTGGGCAGCTGGATGCGGCCGGTTAAAAGTGATGAAGAAAGTTTTAACAGCTATATTGAACTGAAAGATCACCTGGTACCTTATGTAAAAAAAATGGGCTTTACACATGTGGAGCTGATGCCTGTTATGGAATTCCCTTTTGATGGAAGTTGGGGATACCAGGGCACTGGTTATTTTGCTGCAACATCACGTTTTGGTACGCCAGATGATTTTCGGAATTTGATTGATGCTTTTCACCAGCACGATATTGGCGTAATATTAGATTGGGTGCCCTCACATTTTCCGTACGATGCACATGGTTTATTTATGTTTGATGGTACGCATACGTATGAATATGCTGATATGAGCATGGGCTATCACCAGGACTGGAACAGTTATATTTTTAATTATGCCAGGGGAGAAGTACGTTCATTTCTTATTAGCAGCGCCCGTTTCTGGCTCGATCAGTTTCATGTGGATGGCATACGAGTTGATGCTGTAAATTCTATTCTTCGACTTGATTATTCAAGGAAAGAAGGGGAGTGGACACCCAATAAATTTGGCGGCAACGGCAACCTTGAAGCCATTGAATTCATCAAGCATTTTAATGAAACGGTTTACCGGGATTTTCCGGATGTGCAAACCATTGCAGAAGAAGCCAGCGACTGGCCAAAAATATCGAAACCTACAACAGCCGGTGGGCTTGGCTTTGGCATGAAGTGGATGATGGGCTGGATGCATGACACGCTTGATTATTTTAAGATGGATCCGTTGATGCGGCAGTTTCACCAAGATAAATTTTCGTTTAGCATGATGTATTATTTCGACGAAAATTTTATGCTGCCCTTCAGTCATGATGAAGTGGTGCATGGCAAAAGCCCCATGCTTTACAAAATGCCCGGCGACGAATGGCAGAAATTTGCAACCCTGCGCCTTTTATACACTTACATGTTTACACACCCCGGTGCTAAACTTTTGTTTATGGGTAACGAGTTTGCCCAAACCACCGAATGGAATTATAAATCGGAACTGGATTGGGAATTGTTGCAGTTTGATTGCCACCGGCAAATGCAGGATTGTGTAAAGGATTTAAATGGCTTATATAAAAATGAACCTGCCTTGCATGAGTTGCAATACAATACAAAGGGTTTTGAATGGATTGATTTGAACCACCGATCCGAATCTGTAATTGCTTACATGCGAAAAGGGAAAAATAAAAACAATAATATCCTTATTGTTTTAAACCTTACGCCCGTTGTACGGAGAGATTGGAAACTGCAAGTGAAGGGAAAATCTGCATGGACAGAGGTTTTTAACAGCGATAGTTTGCAGTACTGGGGAACAGGTAATGTGTTCAACCCATCACCGCAGGTTACACTGGTGGATAAAAAGAATGGCATTTATGAAATAAATATCCATCTTCCTGCGTTAGGAGGTGTAATATTCAGGTAGTTGAAATAATTTTTACACCCGTATCCATATGAAAAAATGCCTCACGCTTCTTATAGCTATTGCTATTACCGCAACTGGTTTAGCCAAACAAAACACCGACAGTTCCCTGTTCTATTTTCAAAAAGGGTTGGAAGAAAAGAAAGCAAAACGTTACCTGGTTGCTTCAGATAATTTTACAAAAGCCATAGCATTGAATGCTGCTTATGTGGATGCTTATATTGAAAAGGGCTATGCCAACAATGAAATGCGCCGAACCGATGCTGCAAAAGCAGATTTTACAAAGGCGCTGGAACTGGATGCTCAAAATGAAACGGCTATAAAAGAGCTGGTATCAATCTACTTTAATTACCGGCAATACCAAAATGCACTTGACCTGGCGCAAAAATGTAAAACCTGCACCAATAAAGACAGAATAGCAGCCATGTGCTACTTTAATATGGAAGATTATGGTAAGGCTGAAAAGTTATTAATTGCTTTGGTAAACAAAAACCCAAAAGATGCAGAACTGGCTTATACCTTAGCCAGTAATTATCTTGCCATGGGCTTAGAGCCCAAAGCTATTACCTGGTACGAAAATGCCGTTTTGCTTGATGATAAAAAGAGCAAATGGTTTTTTGAACTGGGATTACTTTATTCAAACACCAACAATTATAAAAAAGCTGTTGCAGCTTACACCAAAGCTGCAGACCTGGGTTTTATAAGGGGAAACGATTTTAATGAAAACCTTGGCTTTGCATACATTTACAGCGGTGATTTTGACAATGGTGGAAAATTATTGGACGATCTAATTGGCCGCAGACCGGGAGATAAAGAGTTGATAAGAGATGTGGCCACTGCACTTTATGATAGCAAAATGTATGATAAATCCCTGGATTATTGCCAGAAACTGCTGGAAATGGATATGAAGGATGGCAAGGCTTTGTACCAGGCCGGGCTTTGTTTTCAGAAAAAGGGTATGACGGAAAGAGGAATGCTGATGTGTGATAAAGCCATTGAACTGGATCCTACGCTGGCAGGATTAAAATCTAAAAAACTTGCTCCCGGTATGTAATATTTTTTGATTGATATTTGTTTGAAGCCGGGAGTTAAATTCCGGCTTTTTTATTTTCAACTATTATTCAGTTACAAAAATGGAATTGGCCACAGATGTTGTAAATCCGGTATTATCAAGGAAAACAAGATTTCCGTTTTTACAATAGGATGCCTGGGAATAAGCGCCGGAACTATTCTTGACGTTTCCGGCAATAAATATATCGCTACCATATACTTGGATTGATTGAGGTTTGACCATGTTTGAACTATTGATCTCATTCGATAATATGCCATTCTTCCAGAATTTTGCATCGTACGAAGTAGAACCAATGCCCCACTCGTAACCAACAATAAAAACATCATTTCCTTTTACACCAATAGCAGTTGCATAAGCATTTCTTGTGCCATCCGTCAATGGAGTTTCTACCCCATTTTTCCAATATTTTGCTACAAGCCTAGAATAAGGGCGGATGGATTCAACGCCTGCTGCATAAACGTTATTATTTACAACCGAAATCGAGTTAACCCACGAATCCTTTGTACCGTCTGTTAATCTTACAGCAACACCGTTCTTCCATAGGGTTGCCATACCCAGCACTGCAGAATTTTCCTCGCCCCCTACATATACATCATTGCCTGCAACAAATATAGAATTCGCCTGGGCATTCCTTGTTCCATCGGTGAGCCTTGTTGCAACACCATTTTTCCAATATTTTGCTATCGAATAGCCAGTGCTGCTATTCTCGTATCCGGCAATGTATACATCGTTGCCAACTACAAAAATTGAATTTGCATGGTTATACTGATTATCGGCAGGCAGGTTAGTTAACACACCATTTTTCCAGAATTTAGCTACAGTGCCGGCAAGGCTCGTAACATAATATTCTTCACCTGCTACATAAACATCATTACCACTAACGAATATTGAATTTGCAAGGGTTGATTTAGAGCCGTCTGTTAAATGAACCGGGGTACCATTTTTCCAATAGGTGGCAACATAACTTGTACCATTCCATTGTGAGCCTGCAACATAAACATTCTTTGCAGTTGGCACATCTGTTTTTTTGCAGGAGTTTACTAAAAAAGTGAAACTTAGCAGAGCGATAATTTTAGAAAGAGTTTTCATAATTGTTCTTTTACTGAACTTGTAAATAGATCTGTTTTACTTCTTTGCAATAAATACCGATCTAAAATTGATTTTATCACTACCTGGCCCAAGGTCATATCGAATGCCATTTTTCCAATACGTGGCTATTCTGTCGCTCCAACCTCCTGTGATTTCATTTCCAGCTATGTAAACATTATTTTCATACACAGCCATTGAATAAGCATACCCTCGTTTAGAAATAGAAGTTACTGCTCCATTTTTCCAATACTTAATTTCGTTATTTTCATTTATAAGCAAATGTATAGTGCTGCCTGTTACAGCAATTCCTTGTACCTCTGAACCAAAAAAAGTAGAAACCTGAAATGGTTGACCGTTTTTCCAGTATTTGGCCAAGGTCTTACCCGTTGCAGGATCTACCGAATTTCCTCCTACATAGATATCATTTCCAATCACGGTCATACAGCGTAGTGTAATGTAAGGGTTCCCATTTTCAATTTTATTTACTATACCATTTTTCCAAACTCCTCCTCCGGTAATCATATAGAGATTGTTATCAACCATCATTATACACTTTACGCTGCCTAAACCGGTATTGATTCCTATGCCATTTTTCCAATACTTATCTTTAAATTCAAATGTTATGCTATCTCTTTCATCGCCGGCTACATACACATCGTTATTGTATACAAAAATTGAGTTTGCTTCACTGGCCATTTTACCGTCTGTAAGGTTGTATGCAATTCCGTTTTTCCACATTTTGGCGGTATCGCCATCATTGCCTGTTGCATATACATCTTTTCCTGCTACAAAAATTGAGTTGACGATAGCGCCTGTGATTCCATTATTTAAAACTTTTTCTTGCCCATTGACCCAATATTTTGCAAATAATCCCTGGCGGCCTGCAAGGTATATATCGGGTGCTGTTGTCGTATCTACCTGTTTTTTGCAGGAACAGAAAACTAATATTAATACTGAAAGATTTGCAATATTGAAAAGGGCTTTCATCGCATGATTTTTAAAGGTTAGCGATTCAGAAAATAATTCCAATAAATAAGGAACTAAATATCCAGACAATTAATAATTATTAATTGCTGCATATATATAAGAATATATTATTTTTTGGGTAGAAACACTTCTGCCATCATACACCTTGCACTGCCGCCGCCTGCAGTTTCAATGGCATTTAATGATGAATGAATGATGCGGTTATGCTTTTGTAATATTTCAATTTGTGCGGCAGTTAAAGATTGATAAGCTTGCGTTGACATCACCAACAATAATTCCTCATCTGCATTCATCACCTGCAGCATATTACCTGCAAAATGGTTTAGCTGTTGCGAAGAAATATCTACAATCTCTTTATTGGTTTTTATTAAGGAGTTTACAAGGGTTGCTTTTCCCTGTTCTTCAGTAATTGATTCCAGACAAACAACTGCAAAGGTTTTGGCAACGCACATCATTACATTGGTATGGTAAATATCAACACCGGTTTTGTCGGTTGCTATGAAAGTTACCGGACTGTAATCAATCCTTTTACAAAACTCATTCAACAATTTTTCATCAGTTCTGGGCGATAAACAAGCATAAGCTATTTTATTTTCCCGGTCTAAAACCATGCTGCCGGTTCCTTCCAGAAAAAGACCTTTGCTTTCTGATTCGGATAAATCAACAATTTCAGTAACAGAAAATTTTAGCTTAACTGAATCCAATACTGCAGATTTTCTTTCAAACCTTCTGTTTACTGCAAACATCGGGTATAAAAATATCCTTCCATCAGCATGAAAAGAAATCCAGTTATTGGGGAAAATAGAATCGGGAGTAGCGGGATGCAGACTGTCTTCAATAACGGTTACATCAACTTTATTTTTACGAAGTACTTCAACAAAATCAGTAAACTCCTGCAATGCTTTTTGCTGCACATCGCCTTCAAGGTTTTTTTGAAAAGTATTGTTAACCGCCGTTTCGGTATTAAAACCAAAATTAACCGGCTGTATCATTAACAGGTGGCT
>JAYUZB010000197.1:0-4294 GCA_043752185.1 Chitinophagaceae bacterium | reverse complement strand
TTGTAATGTTTATATGTTATATCAATTATTATGAATAAAAAAGTAGCGGTTTACCGTAAAGAACATTTTAACGCAGCACATCGCTTAAACAATCCGTTATGGGATGAAGCTACCAATCAACAGGTTTTTGGTAAATGTAATAACCCGCATTTTCACGGACATAATTATGAACTGGTAATTAAGGTAACCGGCGAACCCGACCCGCAAACGGGTTACGTAATGGATATGAAACTGCTGAGTGATATTGCGCAGGAAAATGTGCTTGAAAGGTTTGATCACAAAAACCTGAATGATGATACGGCAGAATTTAAAAACCTAAATCCTACGGCAGAAAATATTGCCATAGTGATTTATAATATTTTAAGAGAAAAAATTGATCTGAAATTCGATCTGCGAATACGCCTGTATGAAACAGAAAGAAATTTTGTGGATTACCCGGCATAAGTTAGAAGTTAAAAATAAAAAGTCGAAAATCTAAATACTAAATATATACATGGCTTATAAAAAAATTGAGCAGTACGACGAGAAAACCACATTGGGGCTCATAGATACTTACAGAAATACTTTAAAACTTTTAGGAGAAGACCCCGACAGGGAGGGACTTGAAAAAACACCCGAACGTGTTGCCAAGGCAATGCAGTTTCTTACACAGGGGTACGAAACAGATGCCAATGCAATTTTGAATTCTGCAAAATTTCATGAAGATGTAAGTGAGATGATTATTGTTAAAGACATTGAGTTGTACAGCATGTGTGAGCATCATATGCTGCCGTTTTATGGCAAAGCACATGTGGCCTACATTCCCAACGGTTACATTACCGGCCTGAGTAAGATTGCAAGAGTTGTTGATGTATTCAGCCGCAGGTTGCAGGTGCAGGAAAGATTAACACACCAGATATTGAATGCAATAAAAGAAACATTGGATCCGATAGGTGTAGCCGTAGTAATTGAAGCATCGCATTTATGTATGATGATGAGGGGAGTGCAAAAGCAAAATTCAGTTACCACCACATCGGCTTTTTGGGGAGAGTTTGAAAAGAATGAAACGAGGAGTGAATTTGTGAAGCTCATTAGCGCCAAACTTCATTAGTTTATTGGCTTATTAGTTTAATTATTTATTTGTGGTTAGATTTTTTTAACTTCAAATAAACTTTTTTTATGCATACACTTGAAGAACTGGATGTATACAATTTATCACAAAGTTTTAGTGATTCTGTTTGGTTTATGGTAGAAAAATGGGAAAACTTTCCGAAGTTTGGCATTGGTAAACAAATTACAAATTCAGCCGACTCAATTTCCTCGAATATTGCTGAAGGATATGGACGGTATTTTATTAAGGAGAATATAAATTTTTGTTTTTACAGCAGGGGTTCAATATTGGAAACAAAAAACTGGCTTCAAAAATCAGTAAGAAGAAATTTACTAACTAAAGAAGAATTTGATACGCTGATAAACCAGTTGGAGATAATTCATAAAAAACTAAATGGCTATATCAAAGTGCTTAAAGAGAATTTAAAGAAACAAAAAAAGGATTGATACCTAACCAATAAACAGATAAACAAGTAAACCAATAAACTTTTTAGCGATGGCACATGCTTATATATTTCCAGGACAAGGTTCTCAATTCAGCGGTATGGGAAAAAATCTGTACGATTCCAATCCTGTTTCAAAAGAAATGTTTGAACAGGCGAATGACATTTTAGGTTTCAGAATTTCTGATATCATGTTCAGTGGCTCTGATGAAGACCTTAAACAAACCAATGTAACACAGCCTGCAGTTTTTTTACATTCGGTAATTGCATTTAAAACATTACCCGACGCTAAACCTGCAATGGTTGCCGGACATTCGCTGGGAGAGTTTTCGGCCCTGGTTGCAAACAATGTATTAAGTTTTGAAAATGCTTTAATGCTGGTATCGATACGTGCACAGGCTATGCAGCGTGCCTGCCAGATGAACCCATCAACCATGGCGGCTGTATTGGCATTGAGTGATGAAAAGGTAGAAGAAATTTGTGCAGAAGTGATGAATGAAACAGGCGAAGTAGTGGTAGCTGCAAATTATAATTGCCCCGGGCAGCTGGTGATAAGCGGCTCTATAAAAGGGATTGAAGTTGCCTGCGAACGCATGAAAGCTGCAGGCGCAAGAAGAGCATTGGTTTTACCGGTGGGTGGTGCATTCCATTCACCATTAATGTTGCCTGCAAAAGAAGAATTGGCAGCAGCTATTGAAGCAACACATTTTAATGAACCTTCCTGCCCGGTATATCAAAATGTGGTGGCAAAAGCAGTAATCGATTCTGCGGCAATAAAACTAAATTTAATTGACCAGTTGACCGGTGCTGTGCGGTGGACACAAAGTGTGGAAGCCATGATAGCAGATGGCGCAACGAATTTTACAGAAGCAGGCCCCGGAAAAGTTTTACAGGGTTTAGTGTTGAAGATTAATAAAGAAATGATTGCTGATGGAGTTAGTTAATTTGTTTATTAGTTTATCTGTTTATTGGTTTATCAGGAAGAAATAGGCTTAAAAGTTTGAAAGCCCACTAATAAACAAGTAAACTAATAAACCAATCTACCTTATAATAATCACCGAACCTTTCCGCCTTACAATTTTACCCATGTAATCAATGCCTTCTGCCATCCAAACATAAGTTGCTGTAGATTGCTCAGTACCTTTAATTCGCCCATCCCATCCAATAGCAGGATTGGTTGTGCTGAAAACGAGCGTTCCCCAACGGTCGTAAATACGGAAATAATTAAAGTTTCTTATCCCAACGGTAATTGCTTTTAAAATATCATTCTTGTTATCTCTGTTAGGTGTGAAAGCATTGGGTACATAAATTTCGGGACCACGATAAACCTGTATTTTTATTTTATCTGTTGCCACACAACCCAGTGCAGTACGGGCTGTAACGGTATAAGTTATATCCTTATCAAGAATAGCAATGGGAGTTGCAATTAATGGATTGTTTAAACCATAATAAGGCAACCATTCGTATTGGATAAAGCCCACACTGTTTATATCGTTTGCATACAAACTTAGCGGCTGCCCAACGGCTAAAACTGTATCCCTTGGGGCATCAACAATTGCCTGGCGTGTTACAGTAATTACTACTTCATCTTTTTGTAAAGAATTGCAGCCGTTTGCATCTGCAACATGCAGCGAATAAGTGATTGACCCAGGCAGGTTAATAGTTGTAGGGTTTTGAATGCGGTTATTATTTAATGAAGCAGAAGGCGACCAGAAATACGAAATACCACCCGATCCGCTGAGTTGTGTATTCTTACCAAAACAAATAGAAGCATCAGGTCCTGCATTTGCAGTTGGTGCAGGGTTTACAAAAACAGTTACCGAATCAAACCTGCTGCAAATGCCTGTTGTAGCAGTTACATAGTATTTAGTTGTAGTAACCGGGCTGGCAACCGGGCTTTGTAATGCACTGTTGTCAAGTGTTGCAGCGGGAGACCAGAGAAATGTGTTTGCGTTTGAGATTGTTAGTAGCTTAACATTTTTTCCTTCACAAATACTTAAATCCAATCCTGCTTCAAGCGTAACACTATTATTTAAGGGGATAAAAACATTTTGAAATGCAGTACAATTATTATCATCTTTTACTGTAATGGTATAATTGCCGGGTATCAAACTAAATACATTACTGCTTTGAAAATTAATTCCATCAAGCGAATACAGGTAAGGATTTTTTCCTCCTGCAACGTTTATAGTGACTGTTCCATCTGCATTGCCAGAACAACTGGCTGCCTGTACCAGCGCATTGCTTACTATAAAATCGGGGTAAAGTTGTGTTATGGGAATATCAAGACTATCTAAACAACCTGTAGCATCTCTTATTTTTACTTTGTATAAACCAACAGCCAAATTAGAAAAAATATTTCCGGCCTGCCATGGGCCATTATTAAAAGAGTATTCCACAGGCGCTGTCCATTCCGGCCCGCCATCAACCTGTATAACACCGGTTGTTGCATCCTTACAATTTATTTCTGTTTTGGAAATAAGGTCCAGTTTTTTCCATTGCACAAAAGCAGAGTCACGTCCATTACAGGTACCAAAGGTTGATGTGCAGTAATAAGTTGTGAATTCATTTACTGGTGTAGCAACAGGATTACGGATGATAAGACTGCTCAACGTAGGATTTGCATCCCACTGGTAAGAAGTGTAACCATTGTATGCTGTTAATTGTACCGATGTGTTTTTACAGATGAATGCAGTATCGGGTACAATGCCCAATGTATCATAATCTCTTATTTGTATAATGGTACTGTCTGTTGGTGTGTT
>JAYUZB010000196.1:0-4341 GCA_043752185.1 Chitinophagaceae bacterium | reverse complement strand
TATACGGCCAGCTCCTGTTGAACTCCCCCAGGACCGGAAGGTAGCAAGGGTAGATGGTTGAGCGGTGCGATGTAAGTAACTTGCCATTTTTTATGCCCTGCCCCCAACCCCTAAAGGGGAGCTTTTGGACCCTGATTATACTACTGTGTACATTTAATTAATAACTTTTAAATTATAATCTTTCAATTATTTTACTTTTGCCGTAAATAACTTAATTCACAATTAAAAAGCAGTCCCCCTTTAGGGGATAGGGGCATATGAAATTTTTCATCGATACCGCCAATCTTGATCAAATTAAAGAAGCAAACGACCTTGGAATTTTAGACGGTGTAACCACCAACCCATCTTTAATGGCCAAAGAAGGCATTAAAGGACTGGAAGCCGTGATGGCGCATTACAAAACCATTTGCGAATTGGTTGATGGCGATATCAGCGCTGAAGTTATTTCTACCGATTTTGATGGTATAGTTGCTGAAGGAAAAAAACTGGCAGCCATTCATCCAAATATTGTTGTAAAAGTGCCAATGATTAAAGACGGAATTAAAGCATTAAAATGGTTTACCGATAATGGGATTAGAACCAACTGTACACTTATATTCAGCGCAGGTCAGGCAATACTGGCAGCAAAGGCTGGTGCAACTTATGTTTCGCCATTTTTAGGAAGGGTAGATGACAGTGGTTGGGATGGAATGGATCTGATACACCAGATGCGGCAGATATTTTCTATGCAGGGTTATAAAACTGAAATACTGGCTGCATCAATACGCAATCCTTTGCACATTATTAAATGTGCCGAAGCCGGTGCCGATGTTTGTACCTGCCCGCTTGATTCAATCCTGGGATTATTAAAACATCCATTAACCGATATTGGTTTGGCTAAGTTTTTAGAAGATGCTAAGAAATTTGCATAGCACATCGCCTGCTGTCCCCGTCTCACCATAAAAAATGCCCGGCAATTCTTTCTGAATTACCGGGCATTTTATTTTGTGGGTATAATTATTTGCCTTTTTTGCTTTTTGATTTATTCATGATCTCATCAATAGTTTTTAATTCGGGGTCGGGTTGTTGTTTT
Source organism: Chitinophagaceae bacterium (assembly GCA_043752185.1). Classification (GTDB taxonomy): domain Bacteria; phylum Bacteroidota; class Bacteroidia; order Chitinophagales; family Chitinophagaceae; genus Ferruginibacter. The sequence goes on along the minus strand of JAYUZB010000196.1, from coordinate 3,269 downwards.
ATGTAGATGGTGAATTCCTTTACAACAGAGGGGTTATCACGCAGGCTCACCTTTACATCAACTTTTTGTGCGGTAAAATCCCTGTCAATCCATAAACTGTTACCACTAAATTTTCCGGCCGATGCCCAAAAGATTAGATGGGTACTATCAAGCGGAAGGTATTTTCCATTTGATAATTTTCCATCAATGTTAATATAGTTGAATGTATTTTTTTTCAGGCTGTCGGTATACAGGTTAACATAAATGCTTTCCACTTTTTGTGCTTTGGCAAAAAAGGAACAAAGCATGAATAAAATGAGTAGATATTTTTTCAATTATTTGTTTTGCACAAAGATTGAAAAAATAATGCCAGAATTGTGTTAACTAAAGCCGATAAATGTTAAAATTTAGTTGTGAGGTAATCCTCATGCCGTTTGGCTTCCATCCCCATATATATCCATCAGCTTTTGCATGCTGTCTTTTAAATTACCAGAGCCCTCATCAAAAAGGCTGTCTTTCATTTTTTTTGATGCTTTATTATCAGTTGATTTTTTGATGATCGCTCTTACATTTTCCAGTTCATCAAAATAGATGGGAATATTTTTTTCGTAGAAAGCATTAACGGCCTCAATGGTAATTAAGAGGTCTTCATATTCAGTAAGTATGCTGTAAATTTCCTTTACGTTTTCCAGCGAATGCCTCCTAGGTATTCTGTTAAATAATCCCTGTAAAGTTTTAGCTGTATTATTCATACTGGGTTTTACTGTAAACCAAATGTACAGTAATGTGGTTTAGCAATAAAAGATAATTTAATAATAAAGGGAGCAACCTAAGCTGCTCCCTGTTATCAATAAAAATCAAACAAAACTACCTTATTTTTTTGGCATCAATACGGCATCAATTACATGCACCACACCATTTGATCCGGCTAAATCAGCAGCAGTTACACTGGCGCCATTAATGGTTACTTTACCATCTTTAATGGCAACAGTAAGTTCTTCACCTTGTAATGTTTTCACTTTCTGGCCATCCTTTAAATCAGCGGCTTTAACTGCACCTGCCACTACATGGTAGGTTAAAATTTTAATTAACGCATCTTTACTTTCTGGCTTTAATAAACCATCAACTGTTCCGGCAGGTAGTGCAGCAAAAGCAGCGTTGGTTGGTGCAAATACAGTAAATGGTCCGGCACCTTTCAATGTTTCTACCAAACCTGCAGCAGTTACAGCTGCTACCAAAGTTGTGTGATCGGGAGATCCGATGGCAACATCAACAATGTCTTTTGGAGCTACAGGCGCCATTACTTCTTCTTTTACAGTGTCTGTAGTTGTTGCAGTTTCTGTGCTTTTGGTTTCGCCATTGTTACAGGCTACAAATGTTGTAGAAGTGATTACTACAGCTACAAGCATGTTTAAAATGTTCTTTTGCATAATATTTTTTTTTAGTTTTTTTAAATAACAACAGCACTAGTGAATTGTTTACTGATTGAAAAAGAAAAGTTCGAAAAAGTGAAGTTGTCTAAGCTTTCTTTGGTTTAAGATTTTTTTACTTAAACAATAAGAGATTGTTGGAGTTATAAAGCGGGCGTTTCAGTTTCTAATTTCTATCTGCAAGAAATATTTCAAGGCCATCGTGGTTGTTTCCGGCTTTCACCCAATCTTTAATCAGGTCGCTGTCAATATCTTCGTAGATGTCCATTTTTTCACGGTTAGCTGATAAGGATTTAATGGGAACAAGCATCAGGTAATGTGGTTCTACATATTCCGGATGATGGTCTAAAGTGTATCCCTGAACCTGAAGATACTTGTATCCTCTTTGTTGTAAAATGTTTAAAGCCTCATTTGTAAGTGGCTTGTGAAACAGAAAATTATTTTTTACTTCGTTTGTCATAAAACTGCTTTTGTAATACAACAAATCAGCAATAACAAAGTTTAAAAAATGTAAACGGTTTAACCGTTAATAAAATAATTTTTTTAAGATGGGTAGCGTTATAAAATAGTTTTCATCATGCAAACACTGTTTTCAACATGCTGGTATTGGCCATAGTTTGGGATAATGAAATAACCAGCCTTTTGTTGATATAAGTGAATTGCCTCGGGTTGATTTTTACCGGTTTCTAAAATGCACTCAGTATAATTCATTTCTGCAGCCCACAGTTCCAGCTCTTTTAAAATATTGAGGCCAATGCCTTGCCCACGGTATTTTTGCAGTACAAACATCCTCTTTATTTCAGCTTTGTTATCATCATATTTTTTAAAAGCACCACAGCCAATTGCTTTATCATCTACATAACAAACAACGGTATTGCGTATGGTTGCAATTTTATTAAACTGGGCATAAAAAGCATGTTCATCTCCATCTCTCACCTTAAGATCAGCATCTAGCAAAGCAACCAGATTTTTAAAGTCGGGATTGTCAGAATCTGTTCTGTTAAAAATTGTCATGGCAGATGTATCACTTATTTTGTGATTGATAATTTTTCTTTGTTAATTGTAAATAGTTGCAACACGTCATTACCATTTTTTATTTCTTTGCTGAAAGTGAAGCCCAGTTTTTTCAGCAATTGTATGGAACTGTCATTTTCTTTCAGGGTTGTGGCCAAAATGGTTTTATGCAGTTCTGCTTTTAGTAAATCATGTAGTACAGCCTTCGTGGCTTCAAAGGCGTAACCCAGTTTAGAATAAGCTGGAAGAAATGCAAAGCCAATGTCGTGATGCTCCAGGTAATTTCGTTTGATGAAGGTAACAATGCCAATTGGAATTTGGTTTTCCTGTAAAGTTACAACCAGGTAGCTTACATCATCATTGGCAAGTATTTTTTGAATGTAGCCATCCGCATCTTCATTGGAGTGTACGTTTCTGTCTCCAATAAATTTTATCCAGCCTGCAGTATTTACAAGTTCAAAAATAAACGCAGCATCGGCAGCAGATAATATTCGTAACTGCAGCCGCTCTGTTTTGTAATCTGTTTGCATTTATACAAAGTAGGTTTACGACTGCATGGTTACCGGTAGCAATTAGAAATATTTTTTATCAATCCTTAATATCCAGCAATATTTCCTGTCCATCCTTCACTGCCCTTACATCGCCGTATTTGCCCACCTTTAGTTTTTGATATTCATTTTTCACCAGCACTTTACCTTTTTTATTAATGATACCATACAGGCCGTCTTTTTTTGTAATGGCAAGCGATCCATTAAACTGTGATATGGATTCATAGATATTCTGAACAATAACTTTCCCTTCTAAATTAATGATACCGACCTTTCCATTCATTGTAGTAATAGCCAG
>JAYUZB010000195.1:0-10805 GCA_043752185.1 Chitinophagaceae bacterium | reverse complement strand
TACCATCCTTTGCAAAGCGTACGTTTATTTTTTTAACGCCGTAGTATTTTGTACTTCCAATTACATACGAAGTGTGCGAATAACCTGTATATTTTCCTTTCTCTTTACTGATCACAATCTCATATTCAAGAGATTGTTGTGAGGAATCGTTGTACATGGTTCCTTTCCACAGGCCGGTTATATCCTGGCAAAAGGCAAATACTGGGCAGCATAACACTGCAAGTATGAAGATTAGTGGTTTCATAAGTTTTGGTTTAGAGGGTAATTATGGATACTTAACGCTAAATGTTATCATTTATTTGAAAAAAATACTGATTATTTTATTTTTCAATATTCACTAACTCAAAATCAATGAATTAGCCAATCCCCTCAACTAAGCTTATTTTTGCAGCTATGCAACAAATTAATATACCGCTTATTTTAAATAGCCTCGGTTTTGAGGGCCTGAACGAAATACAGCAGGCTTCGCTGGAAGCAAATGCCAAAAATGATAATGTAGTGCTGTTATCAGCCACTGGTTCGGGAAAAACATTAGCTTTTTTATTGCCTTTACTCGAAACGCTGAATCCTGAAATTAATAATGTACAGGCGTTGATAATTGTGCCCAGCCGTGAACTGGCTATACAGATAGATGATGTATTTCGCAAAATGCAAACCGGTTTTAAAGTAACACTTTGCTACGGTGGCCACAAGCGTGAAACTGAAGAGAACAATTTGAAAGAAGCACCGGCTTTAATTATCGGTACTGCCGGAAGACTTGCCGATCACATACGCCGCAATAATTTCGACCTGGATAATATTACTACACTGGTGCTTGATGAATTTGATAAATCGCTGGAGCTTGGCTTTACAGAGGAAATGTCTTTCATCATCGGCTCATTAAAAAATATTAAAAAGAGAATTCTTACTTCGGCTACTTATGCTGTGCCGGTTCCTAATTTTATTGGTTTAAAAGATCCGGTACGACTTGATTTTTTACCCGAAGGAGAACAGGCGGAAAATATGCTTGAGATTAAAAAGATGCACAGTCCGGATAAGGATAAAATTGATACACTTTTTAAACTGATCTGTTATTTGGGTAACCGCTCAACAGTTGTGTTTTGTAATCACCGGGTTGCAGTAGAACGCACCAGCAACCTGTTAACTGAAAAAGGAATATTGAATGTATTTTATCATGGTGGTATGGAGCAACAGGAAAGAGACGCAGCACTTTGCAAATTCCGCAATGGTACCAGCAATATTTTAGTTACTACCGATCTGGCTTCACGGGGATTGGATATTCCAAATATCCGCTACATCGTTCATTATCATTTGCCCGATACAGAAGATGCATTTACACACCGCAATGGCCGCACAGCCCGTATGGATGCCAGCGGTACAGCCATTTTAATTTTATCTGAAGAAGAAAAACTGCCTTCATATATTGGTGATGTTGCAGAAGTAGAGATTACCCGTGATCATCCAATACCAGAGAAACCAGTTTGGAGTACACTTTTTATTGCTGCCGGTAAAAAAGATAAAGTGAATAAGATTGATATTGTTGGCTTTCTTTCTAAAAAAGGAGATTTAAAAAAGGAAGATGTTGGTATTATTGAAGTGAAAGATTTTTTTAGTTTTGTGGCAGTGCGTAAAATAAAAGTGGGGCATGTTTTGGAGTTAATTAAAAATGAAAAAATCAAAAATAAAAAAGTAAAGATTGAAATAGCGAGGTAATTAAACCGCCTTTGCAGTTGTTACAAAAGCGGTTTAACATTCTTTAAATTATTTTCTGATAGTTGACTTAAAACGGGCTACTCCATTTTACATCCGTATATACATTTGAACCCGATAAGGTTTTTATAAATGCAACCAGTGCCGACTGTTCTGCACCAGTAAAATTTAATTTTTGTCCCTGCCCGTTTGGCCTTAATCTTGGGTCGAGGTTTGTATTGCCCGGCGCAATATTGATAGTATTGTAATGCCCTACTGCATTTTGTAAAGTAAGTAAATTGGCTGTATGCATTAATGCGCCGTTTTCTAAACCAAGTCCGTTTGTAACATCTCTTAAACTTGGGGCCCTCGTTACCGTTATGTCAATTCCAAGGCCCGGTGGTATTCTGCCAATAATTCCATTGTTACCTGTGTTGGGGTCAATGTCAAACTCAGGTGCATTGTGGCAACCGTTACAACCAGCTCCGCCACCAATGCGGTTTCCTACTAAATCAAATACAGGCGGAGCCAGAAAAAGTTGCTTTCCATTGTTTTCCTGCGGCGTAAAATTCGGGAATGGTGCGCCATCATTTGGAACCTGCACTCTGCCTGCATCGTATTTCGAATCGAAGGATTGTATGCTTCTTACAAACTGTGCCAGGCATTCCTGCATTCTTGCTTCGGTTACATTAATATCGCCAAACACAAATTTGAAGAGTTCGTTGTAATAACCAATGCCCTGCAGTTTTGTTAATAAATTTGCAAGCCCCGGCCTTCCGGCTGTGCCACTAAAGCCCATCTCTGCATGATCCTGTATTGGTTTGGTAGTTTGAATCTCCAGCGTTGCTGCACGTTCATCCCAAAAGAATTTTGTTTCAACTGCATAGCGGCTGTTTACTAACCGCATAGAATGCCTTGCAGTTAAACCACCCGCAACGCCTTTGCTGGCAATAGCTGTATCGCTGAAAGCAAATTGCTGTTTGTGGCAGCTGCCGCAGGATATGGAATTATCAATGCTTAAATTTTTATCGTAAAATAAAATCCTGCCTAAAGTTGCTTTAGCATTGGTAATATTATTGCCACCGGTATTGTCTTTACCACCAATGTATGCAGGTCTGGTTTGGTTAGCATAATTAGCAAGATTTGTTGGGTCAATCTTTGTTCCAAATGTTGCTTTAATGGCAGCATATGGATCAACTATCACAGGCGATACAGGCATTGTTTCGTTTTTTGAACAGCTAACCGCAATGATTAGTACAGCGAAAACAATTCCAAGAGTGATTTGCATTTTAGTCATAGAAAAGGTTTAGGGGTTGGTGAGTATAAATACAGTTTAGTAATCCGTCGCTTCGACAATCGTAATTTTAATAAGTTTAATCAAAAAATAATTTTTGTTTTATTGTGGTGGCCTTTCTTCTTCGCCTTCCATTCCCGGTGGTGGTGGCCCGGGCGGCCTTTTAGGGCCTCTCATTCTGCGTAACACATCCTTAATAATGTTATCAAACTTTGTTTGTTGTTCTTTATTGCAGATAGCTCTTAATTTTTGAAAATGTTTGAAAGTAATTACATCACGTTGCTGTTCCAGCTCTCCAATTTTGTTACTGTATTCCTGAACGGTTGTTTCAGCCACATTTTCTTCCTGCAATAAATCAAAGAATCTGTCTTTCGCTTTTCGTATGCTATCCTGCAGTGGCCTTACACCTGCCTGGTGTTCTTCACGCAGTTTTTTATAGGTAAGCTGTTGTGCAGTGTCCAGGTTTAACTCGTGGTTAATAAATTCAAAAACCTGTCCGCCCCGTTGCATTTGCGGATTTGCAAATTCCCTGTCTGTTTTTTTATTTGTCCAAAGTAAGGCCAGTGTTACAATATTGGCTGTTAATAAAAGCAGTATTATAACAGATAGCCAGCGGTTATTGGTAAAGTTGTTCATAGTGCATGTTTTACTCGTAAACAGATTCAGATGTATTCAGATCGTACGCTTTTGCAAAAGACTCAATCGTTGCAGGCTTACTGGTTTGTTCTGAAAAATGTTGTTTTGATGTTTTACTCAAAGTAAGCAGCGAAAAAACATTCACTATAAAAAAAAGCGAAAGGGCTGCTGTAATAAATGCTGGCCTAAGTATAAAGATTGTTTTCTTTTCTGTTGCCGGTTGCATTTTACCCTTTAAACGGGTGTAAAAAAAATCGGGAGCAACAGCGGGCTGAATGCCCCCAAAACTTTCCATTATACTTTCGATCCTTTCCTCTGAAAACTTATTTTGCATTGGTAAAATTTGTGTATTAATAGTTTAGATGCCATTTTTTATCAAAACCTTCGCTAAGGAGGTAATTCATTTAATTTTTTTCTGAGATTCCCTTTTGCCCGTTGTAATAAGGAGTCAACAGCCGATTCTGTTGTGTTTAAAATGGCCGCAATCTCCCGGTAACTCAATTCTTCTACCTTGTTTAAAATAAAGGCTGTGCGTTGGTTTTCTGGTAATAGTTCAATCATTTTAAAAAGAATGGCCGCATCTTCTTTCTTTTCCTGTAAAACGCCTGGGTGGTTAAAATCTTCCGGTTCATACACCGGCATATTATTATCTCCAAAAAGATTGCTTAAAAATCCAAAACGTTTTTTTCTTTTTTTGCTGCGCAGATGATCGAGCGATTTGGTTACGGTGATGCGGTATATCCAGGTTGATAGAAGCGATTCGCCTTTAAAATTTTGAATAGAGCGGAAAACCTGTATAAAAACTTCCTGGGCAATATCTTCGGCTTCGGTATGATGTTGTAATAAACCAAGCGCTGTATTGAATACCTTATCCTGGAACCGGGTCACCAATTCCTTAAATGCAGATTCCTCTCCATGGCGGAGGCCAAAAAGTAATTCCTGTTCAGTCAAAAGGTGATGCGCTTTAGTTTTAGACGGTGGAAAATAGGAATTCCTGCGGAGACTTCTACTATTTATTGAAGTTTTTTATAAATGTTATAACGGCAGTATTAAATTGCGCTGCTTCGTTAAACATAAACTTATGTTCGATGGGTACTACATAAATGGGAAAATCGCTCAGCTCTTTTTCAAACTTCTCAAGCCTTACTGCATCTTTCTCTGTTGTAAGCACCAGTTTTTTTTCTGTCTTTATCTTTTTAAATTGCTGCCTTATATCCTGCAGATCATTGCTATGAAAAATATGATGATCAACATAGCGGAGCATATCATAACTGTCCGCATGTCTGTTCAGATGCTCTTTTAACGGCTTGGGGTTTGCAATGCCGCAAACCAGCAGTATTCCATCATCAGGTTTAATATCAATTGTTTCTTTTGTAAAAAGATGATAAGGTTTGCTATAAACAATGGTTGTAAAATAAACGGTTTGATCTACTGCCGGTTGTATTTCTTCAATGATGGCTTTTTTTTCTATTTCAGAAAGATCGACCTTGCATTTGGTTACAATAATAATATTGGCACGTTTACTGCTGCTTCTTACATCACGCAGATCGCCGGCGGGTAAAATAAAATCACGGGTGTATAAATTTGAATAATCGGTAAGGATGATATTTAAACCAGCATTTACCTGCCTGTGCTGAAAAGCATCATCTAAAATTATTACTTGCGTTTCAGGCCGTTCGTGCAGCAGTTGCGGAATGGCCACTATTCTTTCTTCGCCTACAGCAACAGCAACATCCGGAAATTTCTGATGAAACTGCATCGGCTCATCTCCTATCTCCAGTGCGGTAGTATCTTCATTGGCAACGGCAAAGCCAACCGTTTTTCTTTTATAACCACGGCTTAGCGTGGCCGTTTTAAAATCATTTTTTAAAAGACGTATCAGGTATTCGGTCATGGGAGTTTTGCCTGTGCCGCCTGTTGCTAAATTGCCCACGCAAATAATAGGAAAATTAAATGTAGCCGATTTTAAAATGTTTTTATCGTACAGTTTATTCCGAAGCCATATAATGGCACCGTATATCCAGGAGATTGGTAAAAGAAGATATCTGAAGCTTTTTAGGAGCAAGGTTGTTTAAAGGTTTAATTGTTTAATGGTTTAATGGTTTAATGGTTTGAAAGTCTGCTGTTGTCAGCTCTCACGATTCACCACTCACCAATCACGTCTCAGGTTGTATAAAGATAGAAAAGATAGTAGTGCCATAATTTCTCTCTGTTTTATAATTAGCAAACTTTTTATAATTATTTCTTGGTGTATGTTCCAGCACAAACCATCCCTTAGGTTTTAAAATCTGTTTTTCAAATATTTTTAATGGCAGGTCATCAATTGTACCTAAAGCATAAGGCGGACCCGCAAATATAAAATCGTATTGTTGGTTAGTGGTTTCAATAAAACGAAACACATCACTCTTAACCACATTAAAATTTTCAAATTTCAGTTCTTCCGATGTCTTCTTAATAAAATCATACATCTTATTATCCTTCTCCACAATGGTAATATCGGGTGCTCCCCTGCTGGCCAGTTCGTAACTGATGCAGCCGGTGCCACCAAAAAGATCAAGCACTTTTAATTCATTAAACTCTAAATTATTTTGCAGAATATTAAATAAACCTTCCTTGGCAATATCCGTTGTAGGCCTGGTGTAGGGCATATTTGCCGGCGGACTTATTCTTCTGCCCCCATGTATGCCGCTGATTATACGCATGATGCCAAAGCAAATAAATGACTGAAAAAATGTGGTGGATGATTTTTTATTTCATCGTCATAAGTATAACCTTCGGGTAGCTTATCAAACTCAATATTTAAAAAATATTTGAAGATAGAAGCATACAAACCCGAGTTTGCATCAATCATACCATTTATGTGCAGCGTTACAGAATCAGGCTGTACATCAAACCCCTTACAAACATTCAGCAAATGAAAAACACAATCATCTGCATGGGTGTAAGTAAAGTTTTGTATTACCTGCAGTTTGCTTTCTTTACAAAGCATAATGGTTAAGCTGTTGCTGTAAAAAACAGTAAACAAATGATTCCCTTCAGGCATATCCCGGTTAACAATAGTGCTAAACAAATGTGTTTGTGTAGCAACCGGTAAAGCGGCAGAAAAAATATCAATTACTGCTTCCGGTATGCGGTAAACATTATGCAGGTTGTGCTTGTATAAAAAATCTGAATGAATGATCCCCTGCTTTGCATCACCAAAAACAAGGTTCAGCATGTTCAGGTTACGGTCGGCATTCATCAATTCGGCAGGCACTAAAATACTTTCGGTAAATGCCCAAAAAATATGTGACTTGCTGTATTGTTTTTTCAGCAAATTTTCGCTGTTGCATATTTTGCTCAGTTCTTCGGCTATTTCAGTTTCATTGATGCCCGACGAAAAAGGATAGATAACCACCGCTTTAAAACAATTATCTGCACCCAGCACAACCAGCGAAAAGCCCATGGGGCCAGCTTCTGTAAATAACTGTGCTGTTTCAAAATCAATTTCTGTTGCCTGTATATTAAAAGATGGATTCACATGTTGCATTTCGGCGGCAAAATAAGATATTTTTGCCTACTTTATGGACAGTACTGCTACAACACCCGATTTAAAAGTAAAGGTTACCAATAAACAGATTCTCACTATTGCGTTGCCTATTACGCTTGCCATACTTATTCCGCAGATAAATATGCTTACCAACAGCATTTTTTTGGGCGGGTTAAGCACCGAGGCCTTGGGCAATGCCGGCATTACCGGTGTGTTCTATTTAATTTTTGCTGTGGCCGGCCATGGGTTAAACAATGCATTGCAGGCTGTTTTTTCCCGCTATGCCGGCAGCGATAATTCCGAAGCATTTAAAACCATCCTGGCGCAGGGCATCCGCATATCATTGCAGTTTGCAGTGGCAGGCATTTTAATAACCTGGTTTATTGCACCATTAATATTGCAGCAGGTTGCCGACCCAAGGGCCTACCCACAGGAAATAAGTTTTTTAAAGATCCGTATCATGGGGCTTCCGTTTTTGTTTTTGTTTCAGATGGGCAATGCATTTCTGGTTGCATCGCTCAACAGCCGTTATTTAATGATCGGTTTTATTTGCGAAGCCGGTTTAAATATCCTGCTCGATTATTTATTAATTAAAGGGCGATGGGGTTTTCCGGCAATGGGTTTTAATGGAGCTGCCGTTGCGTCGGTTATTTCAGAAGTTGTAGGTATGATTGTAGTGCTAATCGTTTTATACCGTACCGGTTTAAAAAAGCAATATGGCCTGTTAAAAACTTTTGTGTACAATAAAATCATCACCAAAGAAATTTTAAAAATATCGGTGCCGCTTATGTTGCAGTATGTTATCAGCGTAACAACCTGGCTGGTATTTTTTATTTTAATTGAAAGTAAACACGATGAAACTGCCAAAGCCATCAGCAATACCATGCGTAATATATTTGGTTTAACCGGTGTTTTTGTGTGGGCATTTGCCAGCACCACCAATGTGATGGTAAGTAATTTAATGGGACAAAGGCGTGAAGACAAAGTGCTTGAAGCCATTAATAAAATAATGTTTTTGAGTATTGGTTTTTGTTTGGCCATGTGCCTGCTGGTAAATATTTTTCCTGCAGTATTTTTTGGCTTGTTTGCACAAGGCGAAGAATTTGTACAAAAAGGCATACCCGTACTGCGTGTGGTTAGCATTGGCCTAATGTTTATGAGTATTGCCAATATCTGGCTTAATGGTGTAACAGGCACAGCCAAAACCAGGGTTAACCTCATGATTGAAATTGTAGCTATTTCGGTTTACCTTATTTACAGCTGGTATTTTGTAAAAGTAAATTACACCTCTCTTGCCATGGCCTGGAGCAACGAAATAGTTTACTGGTTCACCATCTTTATCATGTCGTTTATTTATTTGCGAAGTGGGAAGTGGAAGACGAAGTAGATTTTTTTGGGACGAACATTTTTGTTTTGGGCATCATCGTTGTAAATATGATTTTGTTCATTTCTTGCTTTTAATAAAAGCAAGAAATGAATCTCACTTTTACCGCATACCATCGGGGAACTTTAATTGATGCGGAGAAGTCGTTATTATCCGAACCTCTGTGAAGAAATAAAAGCTACATGTAATTTTATTTTTTCTTCTTAATCTTTTCCTTTTCTATGTTTTCTTTAACTCTGAATTTTACTACACGGCTTATTAAAGTCAATGGCAAAAGCTGGTTGTGCGGAAATTGAACCGAGCCCTTACCTTCTTTATAAACGGAAAGTTCTTTTTTAAATGCAGCATGTCCGGTTGGTGTGGCATAAAACCCAATATGATTTTTAAAAGCTGCAAAAAAAACCAGGCTGCCATAATATTTATAAGCCGGCATTTGATAGCTGATCACTTCTTCGGCTTTGGGCGCAGCTTTTTTTATTGCAGCCCTTACTGCTTTTAACCGCTCCTGTATTTCTTTTGGAAAACCAACAATGTATTCATCTACATTAGCTGCTTTATTTTTAGTTGAATCCATGTTACTTATTTATGCCTGTATCAATTTTTCAATATCAAACTTTTTCATTTGCATAAAGGCCTGCATAACCCGTGGTGCTTTTTCGGGGTCGCTCATGAGTTTGCCTAAAATAGCCGGCACAATTTGCCAGGATATTCCAAACTGATCCTTCAACCAGCCACACTGACTTTCCTGCCCACCTTCAGTAAGTTTGTTCCAATAATAATCAATCTCTTCCTGGTTTTGGCACTCAACTACAAACGATAAGGCTTCATTAAAAGTAAAAGCATGTTCGCCGGGGCCGTCCATTGTAATAAGGTTGTATTGATTTAGTGTATACTCAGAGAATAACACTTTGCCTGCAAAAGGTGTTTCGTTGGGATAAAGCTGCAGCACATCAATATTGGAATTACTAAACACCGATGTATAAAATTTTATGGCAGCTTCGGCTTTACCAAATTTTTCTCCGGTAAATAAAAGCGATGGCGAAATTTTTTCTTCGCTGCCCAGCATGATCTGCCAGGTAAGGCCATACTTATCTTTTATCCAGCCATAGCATTCGCTCCAGTCGTATTTACCAAGTTGCATTAACGGTGCTCCGCCACCGGCAAGCTTGTTATATATTTCAGTGGTTTGTTCTGCTGTTTTGCAGTTTACAAAAATGGAAATAGAAGGATTTATTTTAAACATGGGTCCGCCATTAAGGCCCATCATTTTTTTGCCCCATAGTTCAAAGTTTACTACCATGGGTGTATCCACAATAATTTTTGAATTTGAAAATATATCGCAATAAAATGTGGCAGCTTCTTTAGCATTGCCATCAAACCAAATGCATGGGTGAATTGTGTTGTTCATGATTATTTAATTTTAAATAGAAGCCTCCGTATATTTTTTAAAGTTATCCAGTATTGCCTGCCAGCCTTCTCTTTGCAGCTCAATTGAATTCTCTTTTTCTGCCTCAAAAGTTTCGGTAACTGTTGTTGTGTTACCATCACTGTTGAAATGGATGCTTACTTTTCTGTCATCGCCAAGCGTATAACTGATCAGTTCGTTTGGTTTCACCGTATCATATATTCCACAAAAATCAAAGCCAAAACTGCCATCTTTTGCTTCCATCCTTGCTGAAAATTTACCACCCACCTGCAGATCGTTTTTTGCATGTGGTGTGTGCCAATCGGGAGATGCGTTGTTCCATTTAATAATATGCTCCGGTTTGCTCCAATATTCCCAAACTTTTGCAACAGGCGCATGTATAGTGGCTTCAATCGTTATTGCAATTTTTGCTTCTGCCAGCTTTTTAATATTCTCCATTGCCACCGGAAATGTTTTTGTAAAATAATCCATAAAACTTTCTACCACATCCAGTTCAATGGTAAGTTCTGTCACACCAGCTGTTTCTTTCAGTGTATAGTTTTCTGTACTGCCACTCCAGCTTTTCGTTTGCTCATCCAGCGGTTGTTCTATATTATCTTTTACCACACCAATATGTTTAAAGGACATAAACCCGCCGGTAATTTTTTTCGCTATTGTACTGTACATACCACTGCCTTTCCCATCCAAAAATAAAATTTTACTTCCTTCATTCCAGTCGCTAACAGCGTAGGAGCCCTCGCAAAAAACACTTGTCCAGGCTTTGTAGGTTTCATCACTCCACAAAACAGCCCACACTTTTTCTTTGGTGGCATTAATAATTGTTGAAAAGCTGATTTTTTTCAATGCT
>JAYUZB010000194.1:0-4386 GCA_043752185.1 Chitinophagaceae bacterium | reverse complement strand
TCAACGGTAAGCAGGCGGTTAATTTCGTTGGTGCCTTCGTAAATACGGTTAATGCGGCTATCACGGTAACCACGGCTGGCAGCATATTCATCGCTAAAACCATTACCGCCATGTACCTGCACACCTTCATCTACCACATAATCCAAAACCTCGCTGCCTTGCACTTTTAAAATAGCGCACTCCACGGCATATTCTTCAGCAGCACCCAGCAGGGCCTCTGCAAAAGTTTTACCGGCAGCTTCCAGTTCGGTTTCTTTATCATCTATCCATTTGCTGGTGCGGTAAATAGCTGTTTCGCCCACAAAAATGCGAATGGCCATTTCGGCAAGCTTGTATTTTATGGCGCCAAAATTGGCAATGGCTGTTTTAAACTGCTCTCTTGTTTTGGCATAGTTGATGGTATCTGTCAGCGACATTTTAGCACCGCCAATTGCTGCTGCTGCTAATTTTAAACGGCCAATATTTAAAATGTTGAAAGCAATGATATGGCCCTTGCCAATTTCGCCCAGTAAATTTTCAACCGGTACTTTACAATCCTGAAAATATAATTGTACGGTTGATGATCCTTTAATACCCATCTTATGTTCTTCGGGCCCTTGTGTAAAACCTTCCATGCCACGCTCTACAATAAAGGTGCTGAATTTATCGCCATCAATTTTTGCAAACACAGTATATACATCTGCAAAGCCGCCGTTGGTTATCCAGCATTTTTGTCCGTTCAGAATATAATTTTTTCCATCTTCGCTAAGCACTGCGGTTGTTTTTGCACCCAGTGCATCGCTGCCGCTGTTGGGTTCGGTAAGGCCGTAAGCACCCTTCCACTCGCCGCTTGCCAGTTTGGGAATGTATTTTTTCTTTTGCTCCTCGGTACCAAAATATAAAATAGGTAAAGTACCAATACCGGTGTGTGCTGCAATAGCCACACTAAAAGAGTAACCGCCGCCAAGGCCTTCGTTAACCAAGGTAGAAGTAATAAAATCTTTTCCCAGTCCACCCAGCTCTTCCGGAACAGATGTACCCAAGAGCCCCTGCTCTCCGGCTTTTACCATCAGCGAAGACATGAGGCCCGGTTCCATTTTATCAATGCGGTCAACAATGGGTAAAACCTCCGAAGCTAAAAATTGCAGGCACATGTCTTTAACCATCTGCTGCTCTTCATTAAAATCTTCGGGTGTGTAGGTTTCAAAAGCATTGCTTTCTTTAATTAACCATTCGCCGCCTTTAAGGGATGTGGTAGTTGAAGTTGATGTGCTCATACTGTTTATTTTGCCCCCAACCCCTAAAGGGGAGTTGGAGCGTTATTAATAAAAGTTCTTTTCAATTTTCATACACCCCATTCGCTCTGATAAGTTCCCCCTTCAGGGGGCGGAGGGGGCATGGCTTTTACTTCAAATTATCATACACCATCTGCAATACCTCTTTCGCAATTTCTACCTGTCCGTTTGTAACGCCCTGCAGGGCTTCGTTTAAAGTTGTATTGGCAATTTCCATACAATGTTCTTCCAGTTCTTTTCCTTCGGGTGTTAATACAATCAGGTTCTTACGCCTGTCTTCCTTGGATGCATTTCTTTTTACCAGTTTCAGTTTTTCCAGGTTATCAACCAGGCGGGTAATGCTTGGCTTATCTCTGAAAGTTGCATCGCATAATTGTTGCTGGCTCATGCCATCTACCTTCCACAAATGATACAGCACACTCCACTGCTCAATGGTTATCTCTACTTCGGCCTGCTTAAAATTCTTTTGCAGTCGCCGCCCTATTGCCGTGCTGGCTTTGCCCGTTATAAAGCTGTAGAGTTCTCCTTTCTTAAATTGGTTGTTTGACATATAGTTGTTTATGCAACTAAACAAAGATAATCATTCGTTTGAAATTTTAAAATTTATTTTTGTGTCACCGGCATTTGTATTTCATGGCATCATCGTTGTGTCACTCACTTGTACTGTAACCCATTATGCAGCAGGCTTTACTCATCATTTTACTGGTTATTTTCGGCTTATATATGCTGCTCATTCTTTACTATTGGAAAAGCTGGGTTTCGATTCCGGAGTTTAAAATCAAAAGCCAAAAGTTAAAAGTCAAAATCACGGTTATTATTCCGGCACGTAACGAGGAAGAAAGTATTGCCGCTTGTTTAGATTCAATTTGCAACCAATATTACCCAAAGGAATTATTTGAAGTTTTGGTGGTTGATGATCATTCAACAGATAACACCGCAACGATTGTAAATAGGTATGCAGATAAAAATGTAAAACTTATTTCTTTAAAAGATTTTGTAACCGCTGAGCTGAATTCATACAAAAAAAAAGCTATTGAAATAGCCATTGCACAATCAACCAGCGAGCTGATTGTTTGCACGGATGCTGATTGTTATGCAACTAAAAACTGGTTACAAACCATTGCTTCATTTTATGAGCAATACGATCCTGCATTTATTGCAGCGCCTGTTGCAATCGACTGCAGCAATAAATTTATCGAGTTTTTTCAGGGCCTCGATTTTATGACACTACAGGGTATCACCGGCGCATCGGTATATAAAAAAATACACAGCATGTGCAATGGTGCCAACCTGGCTTACACAAAAAAAGCTTTTGAAGAAGTAGGTGGTTTTGCCGGTATTGACAATATTGCCAGCGGCGATGATATGCTGCTGATGCACAAGATCTATAAGCTGTATCCTGATAAAGTGATGTTCTTAAAATCGAAAGAAGCCATTGTACAAACAGCACCGGTAATTTCTTTAAAAGATTTTTTTAATCAACGCATACGCTGGGCCAGCAAGGCCGATAAGTATGATGATAAAAGGATCTTTGCGGTGTTGCTGCTTGTGTATGTTGTAAATGTGTTTTTATTAGTGCTTCCTGTAATTGTAGTTTTTAATAACGCTCAATATTCAATGCTCAATATTCAATGTTCATTGATTGGAGTATGGTTATTGTTACTGCTCTTAAAAACAATGGTTGAATTATTTTTTCTTTACCCGGTTGCAAAATTCTTTGATAAACAATCAATGCTCTGGCTTTTTCCGCTGATGCAGCCTTTTCATATTTTGTATACGGTTATTGCCGGCTGGCTTGGCAAGTATGGCAGCTATAGCTGGAAAGAAAGAAAAGTAAAATAATCCCGATAGCTATCGGGATTGAAATTGTAAATTACAGCATGTCCCAAACCGAATTTTCGTTTAAAGCCCAGATGTGGAAACGCCTCAAAAAAAACAAGGGCGCTTTATTTGGTTTGATCATCATCGTACTGGCTGTGTTTATTTCCATTTTTGGTTATCTTATTGCGCCGGATAATTCGCCCAATGCCGATCTGCAGACAGTGGAGATACAGGCTAAGAAGCCGGGATACAGTCAGCAGTTTTTAAAAATACCCGGCAACAATGTTTCAGAAGGCAATTGGCTCCATCATTTTATAAGCGGTAAAAAAAATAATTTTCAACTGGTACCAATAAAAGGATACCAGGTTAAAGGCGATAGCCTTTTAATAAATAAATTTATTGATGATGATACAACTGTTGTTCAATATTATTCCATCAATCAGTTAACCAACAACAATCCCGCAGCTATTCAAAATAATATCATCACAAAAAAATACTGGCTGGGTACCGATAAATTTGGAAGAGATCTTTTAAGTCGCCTCATTATTGGCACCAGAGTAAGCCTGGCTGTGGGTTTAATCGCTGTACTCATTTCTTTAACACTCGGTATTATACTTGGCGCTCTGGCCGGTTATTACCGTGGCTGGGTGGATGAAGTAATTATGTGGCTGGTAAATGTTACCTGGAGCATTCCGACTTTACTTCTTGTTTTTGCGATTACCATGGCCATGGGCAAAGGCTTTTGGCAAATATTTATTGCAGTTGGCCTAACCATGTGGGTGAGTGTGGCCCGCCTTATACGTGGACAGGTGATGGCCATAAAAGAAATGGAATATGTGCAGGCAGCCCGTGCATTGGGTTTAAGAAACAGCCGTATTATTTTGCGGCATATTTTACCAAACATACTTGGGCCTGTAATGGTTATTGCAGCATCCAATTTTGCAACAGCCATAATTGTAGAAGCAGGTTTAAGTTTTTTAGGCATTGGTATTCAGCCACCGCAACCCAGCTGGGGTTTAATGATAAAAGAGAATTACAATTTCATCATTACACACAACCCTTTGCTGGCGCTGGTTCCGGGTTTTGCTATTATGTTATTAGTATTGGCATTTAATTTATTGGGGAATGGATTGAGGGATGCGGTGGATGTAAAAAGTCCTTCCTAATTCCCTTTCGTGAAAAACCATTTATTTTTCTAAATTGAAATTATGAAAATAACAGCAACATTTATTGATGAGATCAGTCACGATATACCGCACCAGAACTGGGGCAGACATGAGTGGGATGCCGA
>JAYUZB010000193.1:0-4407 GCA_043752185.1 Chitinophagaceae bacterium | reverse complement strand
GTTGGAAATTAGGTGCAGCAGAATCTCCTTTGCCCAATGATCCTTACTGGACCGGTAACCTGGGGCTGCGTTACAGGTTTAGCGATAAATTTCAGTTAAGCACCAACATGGATATTGTACAGGACAAAGGAAACTGGGGTGCTGTCAGAAAATCGGATGGTTCAGTAATCTTAAATGCAAACGGGTCTCCGGTAATTTCACGCCGTAATCTAAAAACCAACACTGCAATCATAAGCGGGCAATATAATTTTACATCCAGAATGAATGTGAATTTCCGTTTGCGTCATTATTGGTCGTACCTGCAAAACACCAATTTTTATAATTTGAAAGCTGATGGATACTGGCGTGACACTACCTTTCTTAACAACCTGAATTTAAACTTCAACACCTTTAACTTAGATATGTTTTTTACCTGGGATTTTTTACTGGGCAGCAGACTTAGTATTGCCTGGAAAAATGCACTGGGAGGCAATGCTGTAATTGACCCTTACAGAAATACAACTTATTTTAAAAACTTTGGAAAAGCTGTTGACAATCCCCACAGCAACGAAATAACAGTTAAAGTTGTTTACTTTCTGGATTACCTGAAACTGCGCAGAAGAAAATAATTTTTGTTTTAAACTTCATTAGATTTGAGGTTGATTCTCAATTCATTTTTTTATAAAACTAACTATCATGACACAGGAAACTACCTCCGTAGATTTAAATTATGATGAAAACATAAAATCTAAATTACCAACCGGTTTAAATGTACTCACCATCTTAACTTTTATTGGCTGCTCAGTTTTTGGTTTACTTACCTTAGCCTTACCTGCTATTTATAAATTTATTCTGGCTATGATGGAAAAAGCAACAAGCTCAGGCAAAGATTTTTCTACAAAGGAGTTAGAGGAAATGGAAAAAGCTAAAGCAGCAATTGAATTGGCACAACAAAATATGATACCATTAATGATAATTGGGTTGGCTGGTATAATTTTATGTTTTGTTGGAGCACTATGGATGCGTAAATATAAAAAAGATGGCTACTGGATGTATGTAGCCGGAGAAATAGCCCCGGTTATTGGATCTTTTTTATTGCTGGGAACTGCACAGTTTACAGGCGTATTCAGCATTATTATTGGAGTAGTTTTACCTGTTCTGTTTGTAGTTTTATATACCCTACAACGAAAGCATCTTACCCACTAAATCGTTTTTTAAAAAGAAACAGGTTTTTTAATTCATTGAACTTTTTTAAAGCTTAAACTTTAAAAAGTTATTTTGCATCTATGATTTCTGCACTGCTGATAATAGTTTTTGTTCTGGGCTATGCAGCTATAGCTTTTGAGCATCCACTAAAACTCAATAAAGCTGCTTCGGCATTAATTACCGGTGTGCTCTGTTGGACGATTTATATCCTGCAAAGCCAATCCACACATACAGTAAGTGAAGAGCTACTTCACCATTTAGGTGAAATCGCTTCTATACTTTTCTTTTTGCTGGGTGCGATGACAATTGTTGAACTCATAGATTCTCACAACGGCTTTGATATTATTACTGAAAAAATAAAAACAACCAGCAAATCAAAACTGCTGCTCATCATCATTACCATTACCTTTTTCCTTTCTGCCTTGTTGGATAATTTAACCACGGCCATTGTAATGACTTCGCTTTGCTCTAAATTATTAAGCGTAAAGGAAGACAGGCTTTGGTTTGTGGGTATGATCGTTATTGCAGCTAATGCCGGTGGTGCCTGGAGCCCATTGGGAGATGTTACAACCACCATGCTTTGGATAGGTGGACAAATAACAGCCCTGAATATTATGAAGGAACTGATACTGCCCAGCATGGTGGTTTGTATTATTCCTGTACTGATTGTTGCTTACCGTTTTAAAGGGCAGCAAATTGTTGCCATGGCACAATCGGTAAGTACTTCAAAAGAAAAACGTGATGGACAGATCATTTTATTTTCAGGCATTGGTTTTTTAATTTTTGTACCCATATTTAAAACCGTTACGCATTTGCCACCATTTATGGGCATGTTGCTGGCACTGGGTTTAATGTGGGTAATAACCACTGTTATTCATAAAAGTAAAGATCATGAAATTGCAGAAAGGTTTACGGTAGGCAGGGCATTACAGAAAATAGATTCACCAAGCATACTGTTTTTCCTGGGCATATTACTGGCTGTATCTGCATTACAATCTTTTGGTTTACTTAAAGACCTTGCAGCCTTTCTGAGCAATACATTTAAAAATGATTATTTAATTGGAATTGCATTGGGATTACTTTCTGCAATTGTTGATAATGTGCCATTAGTAGCAGCATCGCAAGGAATGTTTGATCTTACCACTTATCCAACTGATCATCATTTTTGGGAATTTTTAGCATTAACAACCGGCACCGGTGGAAGTGCTGTAATAATCGGCACAGCAGCAGGCGTGGCTGTTATGGGTATTGAACAGATTGATTTTATGTGGTACCTGAAAAAGATTGGCTGGCTGGCGTTGATGGGTTTTGCGGCAGGGATTGCGGTGTTTTTGTTGCAGGTTTGGTTCGTAGGGGGAGTTTAAAATTCTTTGTAGAAAAAATCTTAGCTATAACGAACGCCCCCGTCTTGTCTCCTGACAAACGGGAACCAGAGAGCCGCTCTTAATTTGAAGTACAAGGTTAATAATTTAAAACTGTTTTTTGTAATGTAAGATTCTGCTGGTGCTGTGCCGTTTGTCGGAGACAAGACGGCGGCGCTCATGGGTGTTGATGTTGGCTTGCGGATGGTTTGAAGGAACACCTACGTTGGCGAAAGATGGTGGCGTTCAAGGGTGTTGGGGCCGGCTTGCGGATGGTCTAGAATGAACACATCTATGTTGGCGAAAAAAAATTGGCTAGTTGGCGTTGATGGGGTTTGCGGCGGGGATATTGATTTTTCTTTTGCAGATTTGGTTGATGGGATGATTCACCTTGCCCACCTTGCTTTATAACCTCTGCAATCAATATGTATCATTTGCCTGTCAATAAATGAAGGTTCGTTTTTATAAGTTCCAATTCCGCCTTTGTCCCTGATGATTTCTTTATCTAAAATATCAAATACAATATCTACATCTTTACTATCTGATTTACCATCATCGTTAATATCAAAAACGATGAAGTCGATTGCATCACCAACAAGGTGCCTGCTGTCTTTAGCGGCACCTGAAAATTTTACCTGGATATCGTTATGCCATTTTACTCTTTTTGTGCTGATCACTAAAAGCTTTGTTTGGAAGCCTCTTTGCTTGAGAGAATCTTTAAGTCCGGAATAGAATGCCCTTGTCTTTGCATCAACAAGCTTGGTATTATTGAAATAGAAAAAAAATACCCCTGCTGCAATAAGTACAATGGCAATAAAGAATTTGAGGATCCTTCTTTTCACAATTGAAAATTTAATACCCCGCCTTCGCCCCGCCAATATTCTCAATCGGGTGCCAGGTGGTTTTAATTTCCTGCAGGTCCATAATAAAGTAAGGAGATTGTCCGGTTGCAGTTGTCCATTTAACTTTATCGTATAACACAACTCTCTTTACATTTAAAGAAGATTTTTCTTTGATCATTTTTTGTGTTGCCAAATCAGCTTCACAAAAAACAGTTGCATTCACGTCCATATGATCGGCGAAATAGGGGGCAAGCTCTGTTGCTTTTCCGGTTAAGATATTTACAACACCACCCGGTAAGTCTGAGCTGTTAAGCACTTCGGCAAATGTTACAGCACAAAGTGGTTTGGTGGCAGATGCTAAAATGATACACGTATTTCCACCGGCAATGATGGGCGCAATTACAGAAACCAATCCTAATAAAGAATCACTTTGCGGTGCAATGGCAGCCACAACACCAGTGGGTTCTGGAACAGAGAAATTGAAATGCGATGAAGCAACCGGGTTTACAGAACTAAACAGTTGCTGAAATTTATCGCACCAGCCGCTATAATAAATTAAACGGTCAATGCAAAGGTTTACTTCGTTTTCTGCCTGTGCTTTTGTTGAATCCTGTTTTATTAGTTCATCAATGAACTGTGCTTTTCTGCCTTCCAGCATTTCGGCGATGCGGTATAAAATTTGTCCACGGTTAAAGGCAGCCCTGGCGCTCCAGCCGCCAAATGCATTTCTGGCCGCAACAACTGCATCTCTAAAATCTTTTCTCGATCCCAGACAAACATTGGCAAGATTTTCTCCTTTGCTGTTTGTTGCCAC
Organism: Chitinophagaceae bacterium; assembly: GCA_043752185.1. Lineage (GTDB taxonomy): Bacteria > Bacteroidota > Bacteroidia > Chitinophagales > Chitinophagaceae > Ferruginibacter. The sequence continues at coordinate 205 of JAYUZB010000193.1, read as the reverse complement.
ATAATATCTGCCCGATTCAGTGCGGGGAAACTGTCCGCCGATGTATATTTTGTAAGTTTTTAAAACTTCAAGCCGTTTTTCAACTAATGTTTTTGCCATGAGGTATTTTTTTTTCGGCCTCACCCCAACCCCTCTCCCAAGGAGAGGGAACTCGAAGTGGGCAGTTTTATAATTTAAACTTCTTTCTTTTTTATAACATTTTTTG